>NZ_ASSD01000632.1 GCF_000520715.1 Paenibacillus zanthoxyli JH29 | reverse complement strand
TCACAATAACGGCATACACAGCATGAAAGAGAGAGAAAAAGAGAGATAAGCGATTACCTCTCTTCTTCGGTCTTACAGGTTAATGAATTAGGCAATTACTTAGCACAGGTGGTAAACACTAAACAACTGGTACACAAGGTAGCTGTTGGAACACAGCCTGGTGTACACGCCCATGCACTTGTAACTTGAGGTTCAACTTGGCTGCTGCTTTTTAAAACTTGAACATCCAAATCAAAGATATTTTTGTTTGCCATTGCCGCTTCCTCCTTTGTATTATTTATTTTTAAAATACGCGCTCCTTGAGGAGCATCGTATCTTAAATCAATTGGAACCCATCCTGCTGCTTATTACTTGCACCGTTAACTACAATGAAATAGTATCATGTCCAAAATTTAAAAATAACGTAATATAAGGCAAAATAAGGTTGCCAATTTGCGCAATTTTACAGATTAATAGAACATTTCATCATTCGACTTTCGTTGCAATGTAGATTTCATAGCGCGCGGATGAACATCCGCTTCCATCAAACTAATGGCTTCTTGGCCGGATTCCGCAATCCAGAGGCATCAAGAACAACGACGGTTACGCGTAAAGTCATAAAAAAATCCTCCTTTGCCTCTACCTGTTTTTGCAAAACAGATAGTTCAAAAGAGGATCTCTCAAGTGGCTTCCCTATGATTCCTGCTAATGCCGTTTCCTGTCATTTGGCTTAGGATTGTCTGTTTGTCCCAGCAGATAATCAATGCTGACGCCGTAAAATTTGGACAACGTGATCAATACCGCAGTCGGGATGTCCAAGTCACCGCTTTCATATCGGGAATAGGTAGCTTGCGTGATGTGAAGCATATTTGCCAGCTCTTGCTGGGTCAAATCCTTGTCTTCCCGTAAGTCCCGAATTCTTTTATACATAATCCATCACCCAACGCTATCTTAGTTTATACGAATTTCGCATATTGACTTTTATGCATTTTTCGCATAAATTAACATTGAGCTTGGGTATTCTTTATACTTCGATAGCATCGAGGCAAGAACAAAAGCACTCAATTTACGGATTTTTACTAAAAGGATGGGGATGGAATGAGAAGCCTTTTGGAGGAATTGTATCACGGTAACCTGTGTCCCGATGAAAAAGTGATCTCCAGCGACCCGAATTATCGGCAGATCAGCCGAAAGACATCCGAGGCGATGGAGGCTTGGAAAAAGCGGCATTCCGAGGAGGAGTTTGAGGAGCTTGAGGCTCTGCTGGACTTATACGCTCAGACACATGGAATGGAACTGGCCTCTTCTTTTACATACGGCTTCCGGCTTGGAGCAAGAATCATGGTTGAGATATTAACCGGGAAGGTCTAGCTTGCTCGCAAACCGATTGCCTTTCCCGATGCCCCGATACTATAGGAGTATAATTCCACTTCGGCTAATGCCCTGTGCGAATGTCTGAATGTTTTGGACACGAAAAAAATCGCACAGATACCCACTTAAAAAAGGGAGCATGCGATCATTTCCAAATACCTATAGATTAGATGCCGAGGACCGGGATCGAACCGGTACGGTAGTCACCTACCGCAGGATTTTAAGTCCTGTGCGTCTGCCAATTCCGCCACCCCGGCAGGGGAATGCGCTAAATAATACGCATTTTCTCGCGTGACGCGACAAGATATATAATACCATGATTCTTGAGTTGACGCAATCATTATTTTTTCTGGGCATCTGCTCTTCCAGCACTTGGACAAAACACAGCCCGTACCGGCGCTTCACCGGATACGGGCCATTGTTCCTACTCCAAATTAACGGCGTTCGCCGCTTCTGTTTCTCATACCCACCAGACCGAACAGGCCAAGCAGACCGAGCCATCCCCAATTGGAATAGTTCGTGCGGGGTGCTACGTTTGTAGTGCGGTATGTGCCGGTATGCGTAGTGCCCAGCGGAGTAACGGCTGTGCCCGTACGGCCCGGTGCGGTCACCGTATCGTTGGTGTACGTGGTACCTGTAGGATAGGTTCCCCGGTCGCTGCGATACATGTTGGCGGTCATTTCGCCATTAGTTTCGACAGCGTTACTGGTCACGCTTCCCACCTCGGCCACAGATGTACTCTCTGCATAACCGACACCCATCAGACTCATCGATAAAACAGCGCTGCATGCAAGGCTAGCCATCAGCTTCTTTTTCAAAGGTGTGTCCCTCCTTTTATGTTAGTCGCTGTTAGCTTCTCCCCATACGCCCCACTCTATGCAGAGCATTCCGCATTATTCTACCGCCGCCGGGAACACTAACTTACAGAAAGGTGGGATCAACCATGGATTTATATTTTGACAGCTATAAAATTGCGCCCCTGGAGAAGCAGGACGACGCCGTCGAGATCATTCGCAGCGCCGAAGCCAGCATCGCCCGATTGACAGGGAATCCCGTTACGCTGATCGCCTTTGAGAAAAGCGAAGAGACGGAGCGTTAACCTTAAATCCGAACCGCACAGATTAGCGCAAGCATTCTTGTACTAAAAAGAACAGACGGGCGCGGACGCCACCAGACAGTTCGTTAGCCCGCCCCATTTTTAACCAGGATACACGTCGATAATGCAGTCCAGCCCGATCCATCTCCATTCGTCCGCCCATTGCAGCTTGATTTCACGCGAGTGGGCATGAATGGAGGTGACAAACCCGCTCAGCCGCACATCCTCATAAGAATCGAACAGAACAACTGTTACCCGGACATGCTCCCGCAGCGATAGCGTCAGCATCCTTTCCATCTCTTCCCGCTTCTGGTCATCGAGCACAGGCGGTTCCCGTCGGAGTACCTCCCGTTGTTGCTCCAGAATCCGCTGCTTGTGCTCAGGCAGCATCATGCGGCTGCTTTCCCAAAGTCCGTTTCCCTCCAGTTTCTTACCCAAAGGGAGTCGCCTCCTTTTTTCAACAAATATTCTCCGCGCTCCAACATAGGAACGTATGTTTGTATTATATCCACTATTCCGCTCTTGAATCAACAAGGAAAAAATGACAGCGAAAAAGGCGCTGACAGCTGCTGCCGCTGCGCGCCTTATTACCCGGGTTGGTTGATCCGGTCTATTCGCTTTTCTTCGTATCCATCAACCCGATTGCTTCTCTCGCTTGATTAAGCTTGGAAATGCCGTACAGCATAACAATATCCGCATTTTTATTCATTTGATCGAACTGTTCAGCGGTTACATCGGGAGAAACGGCGCTTTCCGAGGCTTCTTTTTTGATCTCATAGGCTTTTTGCAAAGAGTCCTTGGCTTCTGCCAGAAGCTTCTCGACATTATCCGGAAGTCCGGATGGAATCTTTACGTCATCAGCCTGCTCCGATAAATCGGATGCCGTATCCTGAAATTTCTTGATGGCCTTGTCCAGCTCATCAGCCGTTAACGAGCCTCCCGAGTAGGAAGCAAGCGCTTCGTTAAAATCATCCAGGGACGATTTCGCACTCTGATCAAGTGTCGACATCTCGTCGTAAAATTGCTGAACGCTCTTCTGCACATCTTCATGGGACAATGCAGCTGGTGCTCCTCCGCCGCAGGCGCTAAGCAGTAGAAGTAGTATTACCGCGACTGCCAGTAAGGCTGTTCTCATGTATTTATCCCTCCTGTTAAAAGGATAGAAAAGATTGCGGAAATGCGCAACTAAAAAAATGGGAATCCTCTGTGACAGACTCCCCTAATGGATTATAATGAAATGTACCTCGCCACGCTATTCATTGAAAGGAGATTAAAGTGCGTAGACGAAAGCCTAAGACCCATCTTCTCATCATCATTCTGCTGCTTCTGGTGCTATCTTACCTCGCCGAAAGAAACGGCTGGAACTTCGAGAATCCTCCTGCCTCCGATTCAGAGGTGGTGCAGCTCATCTTCCCGGCGGATGAATACCCGGA
Source organism: Paenibacillus zanthoxyli JH29 (assembly GCF_000520715.1). Lineage (GTDB taxonomy): Bacteria > Bacillota > Bacilli > Paenibacillales > Paenibacillaceae > Paenibacillus_AQ > Paenibacillus_AQ zanthoxyli. The sequence goes on along the minus strand of NZ_ASSD01000632.1, from coordinate 8,197 downwards.
GACGGCAGAGCATATTGAGGAGGCCATTGATAAGGGTGAATCCAGAATATGTACGATTGACCGTGGCGGAGCCGAGGAGAACCGCAAAGAATCCCTAAAAGGCGTCCCTACCAGAAAGAGCTATGACCGCGATGAATGGCCTATGGCTATGTGCAAAGAAGGCGGAACGGGGGCGGATATCTCATACATATCACCGGCTGACAACCGCGGGGCGGGCAGTTGGATTGGGAATCAGCTGGAGCAATACCCGGATGGAACACGGATCGAACTCATTATCAAATGACAACCCCTCCAAGCCAAGCTTGAAGGGGCTGCACCGGTTTTCGCTACTAGAGCCAACAGGATTTAAGGATAATAACAAGCAGGATGAAGAGAACCAGAATTGCTCCCGTCGAATTACAAGGATACATTGGTCCATAATTTGCTCCACCAACACCGCCACAATCAGCACCCATGATCGATAACCTCCTCTGCAATTGAATACAACACAGAATATGTCAAAGGAAGGAATAGCGTATGGGCCAATTGGAAATGATCTCCTGACGGATGTCCTATTTGTTTTTGGCGTACAGCCAGTTGTAATAACCTGCATGTTTTATCTCGTCCGTCATAATCTCGAATATCCAATCTCGGTACTGGGGATTGATATGCAGATAGATCGTACGGTATTTTTCAAAAGCTTTTAACTCGCCTAACAAAGCTTTTTCAATTCCCTCCAGATAACTGGCGGGCAGTTGTTCGGGAGCTTCGTCCGCCACGGCAGGAGCCTTGCCAGTTAATTGTGTATATAAAGTTCTGAACATGGCCCTGTGCTTTCTCTCGTCATCGCGAATACCTGTAATAACCTCTTTCTGCTGCTGGGTAGGCGCAAGCTTGATTAGAAAATCATAGAACAATTCATCGTTTCGTTCCCCTTGAATGGATTGCTGGATAAGCCCAATCACCATATCGCTGCTGCGAGGGTACGGCCAGTTGGCTAACGCAGGCTGGGGAATAACATAAGGTTGATAATACATAATGGGATGACACCGCCTTAACTGAGGTTTGAACCACTTCGCTTACAGGGTATTCACCCATAGACCTGAGAGTGCCTGATGGCCGCCCAGAAATGTAGCCAGTAAAAAAGGCCAACCAGAAATCTCTGATTGACCTAATAACACGAAGGGACAAGCCTTAGACGTTAGACAAGAGGTGCCTCAATCAATGTTGCGAATTTGAATGGGTGTACATGACCATCGACTAATGTGGTTCGGCCGGTTACAAAGTGTACGTGCTTCCCATTTCCAACCGGAATAGCCGGTCCCGTTCTAATTCTTCTTAGATTATGAAAATGGTCCAGGAAATCCGTTCTTTCGAAATCAATTTCATGAACATGAGTCTTTCCCACCCGAATCGCTTGCCCTGTAACGCCTGCAAAGCGATGATTATGCCGATCTGCGCCTGTTTCAGCCAGTTGAGTGCTGCCTTCAAATTCATGGACATGTCTCTGTTTAGGAGATGCGGCTTTCTTCTTTACTGTGGGCCGTTTCTTTGGCATCCGTTGTACTCCTCCTTAAGGTTGTGCGACTTCACCACATCCTATTAAGGCAGCCGTGGATAAGTGCTGGGCTGAATCCAAACTATTTTTGGCACCAATGCCGTTTATCGTCTTCGGCAGCCATCCCCCCGCGCAATCGCGAAAAAAATTAGCAGCGCCACAATAGCGCCGACAATCGACGGCACGATATAAAATCCTCCAACGACCGGTCCGCGATTCCCAAGCAATTCTGTACCCAACCAAGATCCAACGAACCCGGCCACGATATTACCGGCCAAGCCTCCAGGCACGTCTCTGCCAATCAGATTGCCGCTTAACCAACCAATCAGTCCGCCAATAATTAATACCCAGAGTAGATCCATTCCATCGCCTCCTTTCCATGTTCAAGTTATGTTTGAGGCTGGAATGGGTGATCTCTTTTTCCTTTCCTGATCGCCCTATTCACAAAAAGCTTGGAGCAAGCATAAACTGTGGTACAGAAGATGCGCCAGTTTATCCTTTTTCAAGATAATGCTTAGGGAGGAAGGGAGAATCATGGCTCCTCTCGGAAAACGTAAAAATTCAAGCGCCAAAAAGAAAACCACAGGTTCCGCACTTAAGGAAAGTAGAGGGCTTGAATTAACCGTGGCTGCGCTTTTGTTGACCGGAAAGCTTAAAGTGGATTCCGTGCAATTGTACACTAACGCTTCTCTATTCGTCAGCCTGGTAGGCAGATACAAAAAATTAAGCGATTTAAGCGACAGCAATGTCGAAAAGCTGGTTAACTTTATGAATGATAACGGCAACTTAACATTGAATGATCTTATGGAAGCATTAAAAAAGAAAACTGGAAACAGCAAATAATCTCACGAAAAAGGCGGGGAATCTAATGAGCGGCTTCGATGGAGAAAATTTTGCCGGAAACATTCTTCTTATTATTGTTATTGCTTTGCTTATTTTCGGATCAACGGATATCGAGACTTTAACCGGCGCTCCAGCTTCATCTGAATAGATAGCGGCCATAATTTTCATCTTATTACTTACTAGCTAGACCCAGTCTGATCCGCACAATCGCCGCATATCCCGTAAATTTCGAATTTATGACCCATCACTTTAAATGATTCCGGCGGTTTAATCCCGTTCTCAATGGGACAGAAATGAAGCGGATACGTTCTATGGCAGCTCGTACAAATTAAGTAATGAAGGTGTTGATCCGGGTCGACCTTCAATTTGAAACGAACCCCTTCGTTGAAATTAAACTGCTCGATCAACCCAATATCAACGAGCAATCGCAAATTTCGATAAACCGTATCATAGCTCGCTCCCGGAAAAGATTCCGAAATAAACGAATGAATTTGGCGCGGGAGCACAAAACCGGGAGAGAATGAGAATACTTTGGCAATCATTTTTCGCTGCGCCGTCATCCTAATTCCCTTTGCTTCCATTGCTTTTATCATGTTCTCCCATTTGTCTTCCATATCCTCATCCCCTTAATCTCGTAATCCGTTCAGGGATTCTTCATGCGTTCAAGGCAGCCTTTAAGGCTTCAAGATTATGCCGCATAATCGCAAGATAGTCCAGATGATTCGCTATATCGTCTTCCGTTAAGCCCTCAATCGGATTCAATACAGCGGATTTGGCACCAATTTCTGCCGCGATGGTGTCCGCTACGCTTGATGAGACAAGGGTTTCAAAGAAGATCGTTTTGACATTATGTTCCTTTGCGAATTCCACGATTCCGGCCATTTGCGCGGCAGAAGGCTCCTGATCGGGAGACAATCCGGAAATCGGCACCTGCGTGAGTCCATACTCCTTGGCCAGATAGCCAAATGCGGCATGCTGGGTAATAAAGTCTTTGCGCTTGACCGCAGCCAGGCCGTCTTTAAATTCCTGATCCAATTCCTTCAGCTTGGCGATATAGGCGTCTGCGTTGGCCTTAAATTCCTTCGCATGCTCGGGAGCAATCTCTGCGAGGCCCGCTTCAATATTACGGACTTCCTGAACCGCAAGCGCCGGAGACAACCACACATGGGGGTCCAGGCCGCCATGGTCATGGCCCTCTTCTCCCTCTTCATGTTTACCCTCTTCATCGGCGTGGTCTTTCTCTTCTTCCATACTCTCCATAAGCTCAATATTCTTGCTGGCTTCAATCGCCTTTAACCCGCCGCCCTTCGTACTCTCCATAACTTGGTCTATCCAGCCTTCCATACCTGCACCGTTATACACCAGAGCATCGGCCTCGGAGATTCCGGCCATGTCCTGCGGCGTCGGCTCCCAGTCATGCGGCTCGACGCCTGCCGGAATCAGGTTTTGAACCTCAGCCAAATCACCGGCCACATTGCGGGTGAACTCATACATCGGATAGAAACTAGTTTTGATCAGCAGCTTTTCCGCCCCGGGCGAAGTCTCTAGGATTGGCGAAGGCGAGGCCGTAAGATTTCCACCCTCATTGGCTCCTGCCCCATTGTTGCCGGAACCGCAGCCCGTAACCGCGAGTATGGCGGATAGCGACAAAGCAGCAAGATAACCTTTACGTTTCTTTGTTTTTTTGTGCATATTCATCTTGAAACAACCCCATTTCTATACAATTTTCTCGCCGTACGGCGATATCTGTAGCTGCGTAATTTCTGAAGTGCGATTGCCAAGAGCAATAAAACAACCAAAATCAACGCGATCGTACCCCCGGGCGGAGTATCCAGCATATAAAGAAGCGGTTAACCCGCTGAACATACCGATCAGCCCGGCTCCAACGGCAATAGCGATGGCGGCCGCAAAGCCGGAGGCCAAACGCAACGCAAGCGAGGCCGGCAGAATAATCAGCGCGGAAACAAGCAAAACGCCCACAACCGGTATTGCTGCCGCGACCGTCATTCCGGTAAATACCGCAAACCCGAAGGAAAGAAGCGGAACTCTCACTCCGGAAATGACAGCTGTTTCTTCATTAAAGACCAGATTGTACAGCGGCCGGCGCAGCACGACGAAGAATAGTAAGCCGAGTAATGTCACCAGAGCGATCAGACGGAGCTGGGTGTCGCTGACGGCAACAATGGAGCCGAACAGGTAAGAACTGAAGCTTTTGCTCCAATTCTGCTTGAGACTCATCAGAACGACTGCCAGTGCAAGACCGGTAGTCATGATAATTGCGATTGGAAGCTCGCTGTATGTACGGTAGGCCCGGCGAAGCCGCTCGATCATCAGAGCGCCAAGGATCGCAACGATGAACCCGCTGAGCGAGGGATTAAGATTTAGAACCGATCCCAGAGCCACGCCTGCCAGCGACACGTGGGACAAGGTATCAGCCATCAGCACCTGCCGGCGCAGCACAAGATACACCCCGAGCACCGGCCCGATGACAGCGATCAGACTCCCAGCCCAAAATGCGCGCTGCATAAATTCGTAACCAAACATTGCCATCCCTCGTTCTCCTTTCGCTCCAAATTGATCCTCGTGTCCAGATACGGACTCGTCTCTTCCAACGCGTGCGTAACCATAATGACCGTTCGGCCATGCTGCCGGACATAATGGTTCAAAAGCTCATACAACCCTGTCCGGCTGGCCAGGTCCATTCCTGTCGCCGGCTCGTCCAGAATCAATACTTCCGGCTCCTGAGCCAGCGCCCGGGCGATACAAATGCGCTGTTTCTGGCCGCCCGACAGCTCGCCGATTTTCCGGTTGCGGTATTCCCACATGTCCACTTCCTTAAGACTTCGTTCGACAATGGCGTTCTCTCGTGAATTAAACCGTCTAAACAGCCCTAAACGCGTATAACAGCCGGAACGCACCAGTTCAATCACCTTGCTGGGGAACCCGGCATTGAAAGAAGAGACTTGCTGCGGCACATAACCGATAGCGATATTTAAGCCGTCCTCCCGTTCCCGCGCAAACTGGACGGTTCCGCTCCAGGGCTTTAACAATCCCAAAATCAGCTTCAACAAGGTGGACTTGGCTGCGCCGTTGGGTCCCGCTATTCCGATAAACTGCCCAAAATGAATATCCAGCGATAAGTGCTCAATCACCGGTTCATCTTCATATCCGAATACAACATCGCGCAAGGAGGATAAAATCACATTCGCTTCTTCCTTCCCAAATAACGTAATCATAAGAATTTAGCAGGGTAATCTTTACCGATCCCAAATAGCCGCTTAGAACGGTTTCGGGAATTTCCTTGTTCAGCGTGTCTCGCGGTGCAAGGTGTGTCTCTTCAGTCTTGGGCAATACTTTCGCATTTCGAGCCTCTCCGGATGATTCTTCTTGTTCTTAGTCGTGGTGTAATTACGATCTCCCGTCTCAGTGCAAGCCAAAGTAATAACAACTCTCATAAAAAATCATAACCTCATTATTCGTAATATTTACTATTTGTTGATCGTAACTATTACGAATAATTTTGTCAAGCTTTTTATTCTTCTTTCATTGGATGATTTGACAAGCCGATTCTGTAAGACTTATATTTATATTATTCGTAATTATTACTAATAACTGGAGGTGCTGCAATGTCCCCTGCCGTACAAACCGATTCGAGAATTCCGGTCACTGTTCTAACCGGTTTTTTAGGCGCCGGCAAAACAACCTTGTTGAATTATGTACTGAATGCCAACCATGGAGAAAAAATCGCCGTTATCGTCAATGAGTTTGGAGAAGTCGGTATCGACAACCAGCTAGTGGTGGGAGCGAACGAGGAAATTTTTGAAATGAACAACGGATGCATTTGCTGTACGGTCCGCAGCGACCTGATTCGTATCCTCGGAGATCTGTCGGATGCCCGATTAGGCAAAAAAGGCCGCAAGGTTAATTTTAATCGTGTATTGATTGAGACAACCGGGCTGGCCGATCCCTCAAACCTTTTTTGTGGACCCTTCGATCTCAAGCGACTACCGGCTGGATGCCATTGTTACGGTGGTGGATGCCAAACATGCTGAACAGCATCTGAACGATGGTCATGAAGCCCAAGAGCAGGTAGCCTTTGCCGACGTTCTATTGGTGAACAAGACGGATCTGGTATCAGACACGGAGCTTCAGAAGCTTGAACAGCGCTTGCGCGCCATGAATCCGGCTGCGACTCTATACCGGACTCAGCAATCGAAAATTGAAATTAATCAAATTCTCGGTATCCATGCGTTTAATCTCGACAAGAAGCTGGAGATTGAGCCGGGATTCCTGGAGGAGGAAGATCATGAGCATGACGATGAAGTCGGCTCGCTGTTCTTCCGCGAGACCCGTCCGCTGGATCTGGACAAGGTGGAAGGTTTTATCAACGAATGGCTGATCGAACATGGCGCCGACACCTTCCGTTATAAAGGGATCCTGAACATTAAAGGCTTGGAGGAGCGAATTGTTTTTCAAGGCATCCACATGCTGTTCAGCGCCTACCCGGACCGGCTATGGCGGGAAGATGAGCAGCGTATCAGTGAATTCGTCGTTATTGGACGGCATTTGGACGAAGCCTGGTTCCAGCAGCAGTTCACCAATTGCATCGCCTAGTGCGCCCTTTCTCCTGCCTGTCATGAAGAAACGGTACCGTCTTTTTAGGAACGGTACCGTTTCTTGTAGAAATATAAGACAAAACGCCTGTTGATTACCCAAAATAAGGAATAACAAAATTGAAAAAAGACCGTTCTTTCGCACAGAACTCGATTCGAAAGAGGCGACCTCATGAAAAAGTCTACCACGTTCACCAACCTAGTTCAAACGCTATTGACGGAAGAAGATGTACATGAAATTCTGCAAGAATTGAAGTATAAGGACACAGCGACCAAGTTTACAGCAAGCCAACTGCTCCTTTTCTTTATGCACTCGGCCTTAGGCCAGTGGGATAGCTACCGCTCCGGCGTAGGAAAAGCGGTGACATGCGGCTTGATGCCTGTTTGTTACTCTACCTTCTCTTCCAAAGCAAGTGAAGTGCCGTATGAGTTGTTCAAAGAATTATTTCATCGACTTCTCTCGAAATGTAATCGGGCCACGAAACGTCGCCTGGGTATTCCCAAGAACCTGTTACTGGTTGACTCTACGACCCTCACGGTGGGAAAAACCAGACTGCCCTGGGCCTTATTTCATGGAGAACGCGCAGGAATTAAACTGCATGTGGCATTTGCGGCAGACACGGAGCAGCCGGTTCAGGTGATTGAAACCATCGGGTCTGCTCACGACGGACCTATTGGAGAACGGCTTGCCAACAAAGACGTCTATGACCGCGCGTACGGAAAAATCAAGCGCTTTGATCAGTATGTGCGAGAACAACAATTTTTCGTCACTCGGATCAAAGAGAATGTGACCTTAGTGCAATCTCGTTCCTTAAAACGAGAAGGGAAAACAACCTCAAATGTCGTCAAGGACGTCACTTGTTATTGGGGGACGCCGCAATGTCAATCGAAGCTTCGGCATCGGGTGCTCATCTTCACGGATGATTATGGTCATGAAATAAGAGTCGCTACCAATCTTAAGCATCGGTCTGCGGAACAAATCGCTGACATGTACAAGGCCAGATGGGGCATCGAAGTGTTCTTTCGGTGGATCAAGCAAAACTTAAATGTACCCATTCTCTTTGGAACTACTAAGAATGCCGTATTCAATCAATTGTTTGCTGCTCTTATAACCTATGTGATCTTGAAATGGCTCTACGTCCGTTCTAAATCTCATATTACTGCGTGTAAATCCATTCCCCTGATTCGTTTTAAAGAATGTATG
>NZ_ASSD01000631.1 GCF_000520715.1 Paenibacillus zanthoxyli JH29 | reverse complement strand
GCATGTCGCAAATCGGCGGTTAAGCCGCAAGCAGGCTCCACAGCTGCCGGGCCATATATCCGGCCATCGCCCACAGCAGCAGCGCCGAGGCAATGTTCAGCGCCCGTACCAGCCGGCCGGAGGGATCGGCTTTGCCGAGCGCGCTTCCGGCGGCGGCCAAGGCCATGAACCACAGCCAGGACACCCCGGCGGCGGCTGCGGCGAACGCCCAGCGCTCCGTGCCGCCATACTGCAGGGAGCTTGTACCGATCACGCCCACCGTATCCATCAGAGCATGCGGATTCAGCAGCGATACCGACAACGCAAAGGCGATCTGCTCTTTGGAAGGGAGAATAACGGCGCGTTCATCCGCCCGGCCCCCCTGCAGGATTTTCCAGCCCATTACAGTCAAAAAGACGACTCCCGCCCCGTAAATGAAAGGCGTCAGCCAAGTTAGCGACAGTACGGCCAGGGACACTCCCCCTACGGATGCGAAGATCAGCAGCGTGTCGCACAGCGCCGCCGTTATTACAGCGGGAAGCGCCCCTTTGTACCGCAGCTGCAGCGCCCCCTGGTTAAATACAAAGATATTCTGCGCTCCAAGCGGCAGAATAAGGCCTATAGCCAACATCATTCCATGAATGACGGCTTCCATCAACATTTTCCTCCCTTTATGCAAGGCGATTCGCCCTAGCCCCTTCGGGCCCTTAACGAATATTACAGCCTTTCCGGCCTTCCGAGACCAGCCAAATGCCGGGCAGTCAGCCCAACCAAATGAAACATCTCCTGTCAATCATGCTATACTGTGGTCAACTTACCGGAACAAGCGAGTAAATTCTTTAATCAGGGAGGTTCTTTTCATGCAGACCCGGCCACCGCTGTACGGCAGCAGGCGAGACCAGCTCCGCAGCGCGGGCGATTCTTTGGCGGATTGGCGTCCGGACCG
>NZ_ASSD01000630.1 GCF_000520715.1 Paenibacillus zanthoxyli JH29 | reverse complement strand
TAGCGGCGGCTCTACTGACGGGCTGGAGGTTCGTGCACACCAGACGGGTTCGTGTAGAGGTTAGGCAGCATAGACCGGGAGAGGGCAGAGGATGACGGGCAATTTAAAGCAGTGAGGATGCCTTATACAAGCCTGTTCTGATGTAGCAGCCAACCCGCTGACTCCTCGTCAACCTGTCAATCCGCGAACCCGTGAGCCCGATTGGAAAAAAGGCCCTGCGCACCGTTACCGGTGTTCGTAGGGCCTGACTTTGTTTTGAGCGGCTGTTGGTGCCTAATGGCAAAAGATCCCTGGGGTAAGCCGCATTGCCCGCAAATGCCCGGCGGCCTCAAATACGGACAGGCAAATGGCACAAAGCTCCAATGTTTAGTGAAGCTGTGACGCTTCTTTCCATACCAGAAAGCGCTTTTTCAGTCTGGCGAACAATAGGTTGATGATAATGCCCAGCACGGTGATGAACAGGACGATGCCGTACATGAGCGGCAGATCATAGCGGGCGGTAGAGTTGATGTAATACCATCCGAGTCCCGTGCTGGCACCAATTACTTCAGATGCGATAATCATGAAGAACGATAGCTGGGCGGCAAATTCAATACCGATAAAAATATTGGGTGCGGTGTACGGCAGGACGACCTTGGTAAACAGCTCTCTGCGCGTAGCTCCCATGGACCGTGCCGCCCGCAGCAGGTTGTAATCGATATCCTTAGCTCCGGCCATCGTATTAAACAGTACGGGCCAGAGCGCAGACCAGAAGATGACGACCACCTTTTCCGAAGTTCCGATTCCAAAGAAGATCATGAAAATCGGAATAATCGCGAAAGGGTTCAGCTTCTCGCAGGTGCGCAAGAAAGGCAGCAACGCTTTTTCCGCCGAGCTAAAAAAGGTGCCGAGCAAAAATCCGAGCGGAATACCGATAATCAGCGAGAGCAAGAACCCGAGCAGCACCCGGTACAGGCTGATTAGCGTCTGCTCCAGCAGCAAGCCGGAGAATACCGATCGGAAGATGGCTAGAAGCGCGTCGCTGGGAGGAGAGAGGACGCCCTTCGGAATGATTCGGGCGCCGCCCTCCCAGAAGATGAAGAACAACAGGATCGGGATGCTGCCGATGCCGATTTTTTTAAGCTTGACTGCGGTGGAATTCATGGAACCCGTCTCGTCCTCCTTTGCTTAAGATAAGATCCGGCTAGGCCGCGGCTTTATTGCTTGAATCAGGAGCCTGCCGCCATTGCAGCACTGCACTCTCCAGGTATTCAAGCACATAATTGAGCGCCAGACCGACGCCTGCAACCATAATGGCTCCAAGGTAAATACGCTCGACAAACCCCATGCTTTGGGCATTGTGGATCATCCAGCCCATACCGGAATCGGCGCCCATGCTCTCCGAACCGATCAGCATGAAGAAGCTCATGGTCAGTCCGGTACGGAGTCCGGTGATCAATGTCGGCGAGGCGCCGGGCAGGATCACCTTGGTGAAGATCACCAGCTTGCCCGCATTCATGGATTTGGCCGCCCGGATCAGCAGCGGATCGACATTTTGAATACCGGCTATTGTCGTGAACAATATCGGCCAGAACGACGACCAGAAGATAACCGTATAGATGCCTCCCTCGCCGATTCCGACAATGATAACGAAAATCGGAAATAGAATAAACGGCGGGATGCTGGAGAGAAATTTGGTCAGAGGGTGGAGAAATGCGGCCAGCTTCGGCATGGCTCCGGCCAGAATAAAGCCAAGCGGCAGGGCCAAAACGGTAGCCAGGATAAAGCCGACAAACACTCTTTTCAGGCTGATGGAAATGTAGAGAAAAATGTTCGTCAGTCCCAGTTCGATTCCGGTCACCACGATCCGCGAGAAGGGCGGGACAAACACGTTGCTAACGAGTCCCATCCTTGGCGCAAGCTCCCAAACGATCAGCACCAGGAAAAAAAGATAAAAGCTTAACAATTTCCGATGAACCGAAATGATCCATTTCATCCGTTAACCATCCTCCTTATTTCAGGGCTTGTGTATGCAGAGCCGTCTCCTCATCCTCCACCACACCGAATTCAATCAGCAGCCGTTCCAGTTCGTCCATATCGATCGGAGTGAGAACGGCGATTTGTCTCAGTTTTTTAGTCATAATCGGGCTCTCCTAACTATTGGTCGTAATTAAGCTGTGAAAATACGCCGATTTCCCTTTGCGTGATGGCATCTCAGCTAGGGTCAAACTGGGTGGTGATCAGGTCGTCGATCTTCAGCTGATTCTTCTTCAAGGCACCGGATACGACAAGATCATCAATCCAAGGCTGGATCAGCTTGTCCTGGAATCCTTTGCCGGTGTAGTAGTAGTGCACGGCGTTTACCGGTTGGCCGATATAGTCGCCGGTCAGCTTGATTGCTTCTTCCTCATGCGCCGGGTTGACGATCCAAGCCTGCGCTTTCTTTATCGCTTTGACAAAGCCCTGAACTGCTTCGGGGTTATCCTTGATAAATTGATCCGTGAAGTAGTAGAAGGTTGTGCCTGCCGCTTCGCCGAGTCCGGTATCCGCCGTGTCAAAAATTTCGACCAGACCGGAGTCCTTTGCCAGCTTGTAAAAGGGTGGATGGACGCCGACGATGTCAATATTGCCCTGCTGGTTGGCCTGCAAGGCCGCCGTGTCGCTTTCGAAAGCGACAAACTTGATTTGATCACGCTTGAAGCCCAGATGGTCGAATGCGTTGGTGGCGATGAAGGTTGTGCAGCTCGGTACGGTGCCGTTGATCGTAATTTTCGCCCCCTTTTTCTTCTTGATCAGCTCTTCCAGTGAAGAAACACCCTCCTTGGGGCTGATATAGAATTTCATGTGATGATATTTTTCATCCACGTCCGGTGCCGGTTCGGACCCGCCGATCGTAACACCCTTGATTTTGGCGCCGCCGGCGATATAGGTGGCGATATTGTTAACATGGGCAGAGGAGACATTGTTCGTTCCGTTCAAGATGGAGGGAAGCACTTGAGCTTGAGTTAATTCGCCGGTATATTCCACATTGATCCCTTCCTCGGCGAAAAAGCCTTTTTTCTCGGCAATCACCCATGGTGTGGAGGAGCAATTGACCTTGGTGTCGGTTTTGATGGTGTACACCTTTTTGCCGGATTTGGCCGGGTCAAACCCTGCGCTCTTTAAGGTCGATAACCCTGCAGCGCCTTGGATGCCGATTCCTTTCTTCGTCTGCCCCAAGTAGCTGCCCACGCTGATTCCTCCTACCACCAAAACGGCGACTACGGAAATAATAATCCATTTCTTTTTACCATCTGCCATCTTTCTCACACTCCTAAAAATTTTAATTTAAGTTAAATTTCAACATATAAAGATGCAATTATTCAGCCCTTCATCACCTGCCTCGGTATAATATAAAAAAAGAGACTAAGCGAACTTCCCGGGGGGAAGAACGCTAGTCTCCAGCTAACTGGTCAACTTTCTTTAATCCGATAAATCATATGAGATTTATGGATTAAAGCTTATTCTAATACTTTTATGATTGTCAACGCATGAACTTACATAAAACGTCCAGTTCGAAAATTTGTAACATTGTATATTGTTTGTTATTTTATAGCGGGATATCCTAGCCATTTGCCTGCCGCTGACATGATTCCGTCCAGCACGATGGCCAGGACCGCAATAATCAAAACTCCGGAGAACATCTGCATAATCTGATAATTGGCTTGAGCCGTATAAATCATGAAGCCCAGGCCGGAGGTGGATCCCATCATTTCAGCCGCGATCAGAAACAGCAGCGCATAGCCCGCAGCCAGACGTGTTCCGGTCAAGATGGAGGGGAAGGCTAAAGGAAGCAGGACCTTCGTTGTCAGCCGAGGGCGGCTTAGCCCAAATGAATGCGCCGCTTTGACAATGTCTGCGTCGGCATGGGTCATCCCGGATAATGTGCTGAACATAATCGGCCAAATGCAGGCCCAGGCGATAATCGAAACTTTCGTGAGCTCGCCGGCTCCCATGAATACGATGATGATGTGAAACACAACAAACGGATTGATATGAGAGAGCCACTCCAGCACAGGCTCGGTGGCAATACGCATCTTGTAGGGCCAGCCGGCCAGGGCTATTCCGAGCGGCACACCTGCAATCAGGGCGATGGCCAGTCCTCCGGCGGCGCGCCCCAGGCTAATCAGCAGATGGTGCGCCAGCGCTCCTGTTGCCGCCTGTTCGCCGATGAACTGAAGCACCCGCGTGAGAGGAGGAATGAATTGGGGATCTACCCATTCGAACCTTACACTGGCTTCCCACAGGACGAGGAAGGCAATTACTGCAGTATAACGCTTGCCAAGCTTGGTTAATACATTCATTGGTTTCCTCCCGACACAATATATTGCCGCCAGGTTGTCACGGATGTCCGGACTGTACCGGTGAAGCGGATGGCACAGTATGGCCTGAATGACCGGATTGCCCGGCGGCAGGCAGCGAATGCTCATGAGACATGTTGTGGCCGCTGTGCTCGTTGTGGCTACTGTGCCCGCTGGTGGAGGGCGGAGGCACATCCCCCTCTCCCGAGAAGCTGCCGTTAGTTTTGCTCAGCCGGTTTGTTGATGCACCGCCAGCCACGAGAAGCAGCAGCATAGCGGACAATACGGTAACCGCAAAAATACGGTTTGGCCTGCTTCGCTGCAATCGGGGAGCGGGCGCTGCACTCCATGCGGATTCAAGCGGCTTCCAGAAAAACAGATCGCGTTCCAGCTTGCGCAATACGGCGCTCAGAGCGACGCCAATCAGGGAAATACATAGCCCAACGGCAAAGATTGGCGTCGTGGCGTATGGGGACGAGTAATAATTGCTGGACCAATGAAGCAGCCAACCGAGACCGGCCAAGCCTCCCAGCATTTCTCCGGCCACCAGAATAGCCAACAGCAATATAATCGACGTACGGACCCCCAGCAAAATAGCGGGAGCCGCCCCCGGCAATATGATCTGCAGGAATAGCCGCGAGGGAGAGGTTCCCATACTGCGTGCCGCTTTCAGCAGATCCGCATCTATATTCTGCACACCGCCAATGACATGGTGAAGCAGAGGCCAGAACGCCACCCAGGCGGCGATGATCAGCTTCGCCTTTTCCCCGATCCCGAAGAACAGCAGAAATACCGTCATGAGCGAAAAGGGATTGACCTGGGCCAGAATGCGGAACAGCGGGTTCAGTCCTGCAGCCAGACCGGGGAGCCAGTACCCGAGAATCGCACCTGCCGGCACGGCTAACAGTGCTGCCAGCACAATGCCTGCAACCACCCGCCACAGTGTGGCTATCGTATGGCCAAGGAGATGCTGGTCCCGCAGAAGAGCTGCGATTTCCTGCAGCACCGCAGACAACGGCGGGAAGAAAGTCGGATTCACCAGTCCGCTTCTCGGCAATACCTCCCACAGAATACAGAGCAGGGCGATGCCGGATAAACGCAAGCAGACGAGCAGCAAAACCGGGATATTCCTGGTTGCCATGAAAGTATTACCCCCTGTTCGTTCAATAAATCCTATTTTTCTCATAAGTTTTGTACAGTTTAGATGTGTCAGTGATTTTTTGTCAATAGATTTACTGGCTGGATAAGAATCCGAATTTGACGGAATCAAGAACATTCATCAGTCACTGCTCGCCGGTCGCCGCTGCTTTTCCATGGATTTGTTACTTTCGCCGTTGACAGAAACTGGGGCTCGTTCTATAATACCTTAAGCATATGGGAATTATGGGATAACGAACACGGCCGACCGAATGTAAGGAAGCCGGATGACTGCAGCGGCAGTTGTCCGGCTTTTGTTGCTTTAGCGGGTTATCGTCTTCGCGGTGAAGGGAGACGCTGGACAAATTGACGGAAAGGTGGTGTTCGCGTTGGCGAACGAATCACGCCATCCTTGTTACGACGAGATGGCGCATCATTATTTTGCCCGCATGCATGTGGCGGTAGCGCCGAAATGCAATATCAACTGCAATTATTGCAATATCAAATATGACTGCGTCAGCGAGAGCCGCCCCGGTGTCGTCAGTAAGGTACTTACGCCGCAGGAGGCTTACGCCAAGGTGCGTAATACGCTGGCTTCGCTGCCGCAGCTGACCGTGGTCGGCATCGCGGGACCCGGCGACCCGCTGGCCAATCCGCAGGAGACATTCGAAACCTTCGGCCTGCTGTCCGAAGGCCTGCCCGAGCTGCAGCTGTGCCTCAGTACCAACGGGCTGAAGCTGCCCGATTATTCGGAGGATATCGTCACGCATCGCCCATGTGACCGTCACGGTCAATGCCATCGATCCGCAGATCGGGGCGGAGGTATACCGCTCCGTGTTCTTCCGAGGCAAGGCCTACAGGGGCAGGGACGCTGCGGAACTGTTACTGCACAACCAGCTGGAGGGTATCTGGCGGATCGCAGAACGCGGCGTAAAGGTCAAAGTCAATTCCGTGCTGATTCCCGGCGTTAATGACAGCCATCTGATCAAGGTGACCGAGGCGGTCAAGGCGGCAGGCGCTTTCTCCCATAATATTATGCCGCTGATTCTCTCGCCGGGCAGCGTATATGAGAAGGAAGGACGCAAGGAGCCCGCTCCTACGCTGACGCTTCAGGTGCTGGCGTACAGCGAGGCGGTTATGCCGGTCATGCGGCATTGCCGCCAATGCCGCGCCGACGCGGTCGGGCTGATTGGCGATGATCTTGGCGTCAAGACCGAAAACGCGCCGGCCCGCGAATACGGCCCGGCAGCACGCGAGCAGCTGCTTATCCGGCTGGACCGGACGGCCGCGGAGAGCAAGCGGCGCGAAGCCAATGCGGGAGAGCAAGGAGAGCGCGGCAGTATACGCATCGCCGTGGCAACGCGCGGCGGGAGCCAGGTGAATGTGCATTTCGGCCATGCCCGCGAGTTTCTTGTCTACGAGGTGTCCGGGCAAGAGCAGAAGCTGCTGGGCGTTCGGCGGATTCAGGCTTACTGCAACGGCAAGGCCGAATGCGGGGAAGCGGACAAGGAGGCGATTCTGGATGAGACGGTGGCGCTGCTGCAGGATTGCTCCATCGTTCTCTGCGCCGCGATCGGTCCCGGACCGGCCGAGCGGCTGGCCAGCGCCGGTCTGACAGCGCTGGCGCGAAAGGGAGAGATCGGCAAGCTAATGGAGCAGTGCGCCAAATATCACCGCTTCTTCACCTCCATCTCCTGCTCCCCAAGGCTGTCTGCTGATCAGCGGATGGATTTACACGTTCAATGATTTCATCCCCGGGATACCGCTGTCGCAGACACCGTTCGTCGGGCCGAAGTGGTTCAGAACGAATACTTAGGAAAAAAAGAACGCCTCTGTTCCATCGCTGATCGCGAATGGAACGGAGGCGTTTGATCTTTCAGTCCATCATTCTGGCAGCCGGACTGCTCACTAAACAGCGGTGAAGGCTGCGTCTTTCGGCCTTATTAATTCTTGAAGCTGTGGATCGGGGCGGGAATCCGGCCGCCCCGGTCGATAAAGCCAGCGCAGTTAAAGGAGTTGACGGGCATGATCGGAGCATAGCCGAGCAGACCGCCGAACTCGACCATCTCGCCGACGGCCTTGCCAATCACCGGGATGATGCGAACAGCTGTCGTCTTGTTGTTGACCATGCCGATCGCGGCTTCGTCTGCGATGATGCCGGAGATTGTCTCTTTGGACGTGTCGCCCGGAATGGCGATCATATCAAGTCCCACCGAGCAGACGCAGGTCATCGCTTCAAGCTTCTCCAGCGTCAGCGCGCCGCGCTGAACGGCTTGAATCATGCCATGGTCTTCACTGACAGGAATGAACGCGCCGCTAAGTCCGCCTACATAGGAGGAAGCCATGACGCCGCCTTTCTTGACATTGTCATTGAGGATGGCAAGGGCTGCTGTCGTTCCGGGCGCTCCCGCCTCTTCAAGGCCCATGACCTGGAAGATTTCCGCGATGGAATCCCCGATCAGCGGCGTCGGCGCCAGCGACAGGTCGATAATGCCGAACGGCACGCCGAGACGCTTCGACGCTTCCTGCGCTACGAGCTGGCCGACACGGGTCACCTTGAAGGCGGTCCGCTTAATCGTCTCGCACAGCGTCTCGAAGTCCTGTCCTTTCACTTCCTCCAAGGCCCGTTTGACAACGCCGGGGCCGCTGACGCCTACGTTAATAACGCATTCCCGTTCGCCTACGCCGTGGAAAGCGCCGGCCATGAAAGGGTTGTCCTCAACGGCATTGCAGAATACAACCAGCTTTGCGCAGCCGATGGAGTCGCGGTCCGCCGTACGCTCAGCGGTCTGACGGATAATATCGCCCATCAGCTTGACGGCGTCCATGTTGATGCCGCTGCGCGACGAGCCGACATTGACGGAGGAGCATACTCTTTCCGTTACGGCGAGCGCTTCGGGAATACTCTCGATCAGCTTGCGGTCGCCCGTGGTACAGCCCTTCTGCACAAGCGCGGAGAATCCGCCGATGAAGTTGACGCCAACTTCCTTGGCCGCCTTGTCCAAAGCTTCCGCAACCGGAACATAGCTGTCCGTATTCAGAGAACCCGCCGCAATGGAGATGGGCGTAACCGAAATCCGTTTATTGACAATAGGAACGCCGAACTGTTTTTCCAGATCTTCACCGGTCTTTACCAGCTTCTCTGCGGATTTGGTGATCTTGTCATAGATCTTCTGGTTAAACACTTTCAAATCCGTATGCGCGCAATCCATCAGGCTGATGCCCATGGTAATGGTCCGCACGTCCAGGTTCATCTCGCGGATCATTTTATTCGTTTCTTGTACTTCCACCAGTGAAATCATGGTAACCCTCCCGCTTGCGTTTATCATTAAAAAGTCTGTATGAATCGGCTCAGCGCCTTAAATACGGTGCATAATATTGAAAATATCCTCATGCTGCAGCTTGATTTCCACGCCAATCTCCTCGCCGATCTGCTGCAGCTCTTCTACCAGAACCTCGGTGGATTTCGCCGCTTGCGAAATATCGACAATCATCATCATGTTGAAGTAATCTTGGACAATCGTCTGGGAAATATCCAGAATGTTCACATTTCGGTCCGCCAGATACGTACATACCTTGGCAATAATGCCCACCTTGTCTTTTCCGAGTACAGTAATGATTCCTTTCAATGCTGCTTCCCCCTTGTCTCCATAGCTTTCCGCCCTTGAACGGACGTAAATTATTTATTTCACTCATTATGTCAAAAGGCGGTGCAAGCTTCAACCAAATGTTTTATGTCAGATTGCAATATCCGGGAAATAAACCGCCATTAACACCTGAATTGTCACATTATAGAGGATTTTCTGAAAATAACCCGAATACTATTACCAAAATTTCAGAATGAGAAAATAGGAAAGAGTTCCGGAATCGGCGGAAAACTGAATTGCGGAATTTCCGAACTCCGGAAGAAGGGGCGATCACATGGTCATATCTATGCTGTTGTTTATTTTGGCGGGACTGGCGGAAATCGGCGGCGGTTACCTGGTGTGGCTGTGGCTGCGGGAATCCAGGCCGCTCTGGTTCGGCATTGCCGGGGCACTGATCCTTGTCGTGTACGGCATCATTCCAACCTTCCAGCGCTTCCCCGGCTTTGGACGCGTGTATGCGGCCTATGGCGGCGTATTTATTGTGCTGGCTGTATTATGGGGATGGCTTGTCGATAAAAAGACACCCGACCTGTACGATTGGATCGGCGCAGCGGTCTGTTTGGCCGGTGTCAGCATCATGCTGTGGGCGCCTCGGACCTGAAGATCCATTTGACGATAAGCCGGAGAGCGAAGAAGACAAACAGGATGCCGGTCAGAAAGTTCAGCCATTTCGAGAACGCAGGCGTAACGAGAGGGTGAGCCAATTGCCCCAACAGCGCCACCGCCGTCAGAAACAGAACGGTCGCCAGCAGGCAGCCGAGCCCATACCAAGTCAGCTCGCTGCTCCGCAGCTTAAGCTCAGCCATTTTTGCCGAAAAAATTCCGGTCCAGAAGAGAAGGGTCAGCGGATTGGATGCGGTCAGCAGAAAGGCGCGGAAAAATATGCCGTCTTGGCCGGAGCCGTCCGCGGTAGGGAGGACTGGGAGCAGGCTGTAACCGAACATTCCCGCGATCATATTCAGGCCGAACACCATAAGCGTACCCGCTCCGAGTACATACAGAATACCGCCGGGCTTCCGCCTTGCGACAAGCAGGGTAACCCCCCGCAGCGCGGCGAGAATGAACAGACCGTCAGCCAGCGTTACGCCGGCGACTCCCGCTTCGGCGGCGGCGAAGCCGCGCAGCGAGGCGGCATGAAAAATAAACAAACAAACCGGACCCACGGCAAGCTGAAGCAGGAGGCCCAATTTTAGTCCCTTGAATATCATCTGTTCCACTTCTCTTTAAGTGAAGATAAGGAAATCATGGTATTGCTTCTAATGACTCCCGGTACACCCTTCAGCCTATCGGACAAAAATTTCTCAAGCTCCCCGGTGTCCTCCACAAGCACTTTCAGCAAGTAGTCAAATTCGCCTGCAAGGTGGTGGCACTCCAGCACCTCATCGCAGTCTGATATAAATGCACGGAAGGCGGGAATTTGCTCCGTCCGGTCGATGACTACCAGCACGAACGCCATCAGCTTGTACCCTGCCTTGGCCCGGTTGATCTTGATGGTGTATTCTTCGATCATTCCGGACTCGTCCATTTTGCGGATTCTCTCCGTAACGGCGGGAATCGAGAGCTTTACTCTTTTGCTGATATCGGAAACGGTCATCCGGCTGTTCTCCTTCAGCGCCTCCAGAATACTGCGGTCGATTTCGTCCATGGTCATCCTCATCTCATCATTAATATAAGATAATTGTAGAAGAGACGTTAATTATCGTAAATTATTTTACATAAAACAATAAAAAATAAAGAATTTCTTATTCTTACATGAAAATTATTAAGTCCCTTCACAACATTCCCGGTTAAGCCGTTAATAAAAACAACAGGTATACGCCGTCTGTACGATAAGAAGGGTGATGTTGGTGAAAAAGTGGCAAAAAAAGCTTATACTTATAGTTACTTTCAGCTTGATTTTTATCTTGCCGTACATAGGAAGTGTGGTGAAATGGAAGGGGCTTTCGCCAGGGTATGGCGATTTTCCCGCTCAAAAGGTTGAGGCGGACCCGGGCTTCAATCTGCTGTATTTTACCTTGGCTTCATTTTCGTATTCCGGCTGGGAGGAGAGGAATTCGGGATTATCGTCACCGGACTGACTCCCGAGCAGTCCTTCGAGTATGCCGATGGAATCAGGAGAAGCATTGAAGAATTAAACATACCCATGAAATGAGTCCAGTCTTCGGATACTTAACCGTGTCGGTGGGAGTTGCGGCGGCAAGGGTCGACGGTCTAACGGAGAAAGATATTTACAAGCTCGCGGATGACGCGCTTTACCAGTCCAAGGCCGACGGCCGAAACCGGGTTATAATTTCAAGCATAAGGCAGAACACGGATAAGATACAAAGTGAAAGGAGCCGGGGCGCATCATTATGCCGCCGATTTGGCTTCTTTGCTGTTCCCGGGCAGAAGGGGAGGCGCTATTGACAGCCGCTTTCGGTGAGGAGTATATTAAACCATGTATTAAACAATGTTTAAATCGCTGTGTAAAATAGGCGCAGGAAGGAGAAATGGCTCTACATGACCCTGGAACAAGATCCTGAGGTTTTCGGAGATAAAGATACGAAGCAGCAAATTCTTGACGCCACAGTAGATTTGATATGCGAGGGAGGAGTAGAATGTGTAACCTTGCGCCGAATAGCCGCGAAGGCCGAGGTGAATTTGGCGCTTGTAAATTACTATTACCGGTCCAAGGACAATCTGCTGATTGAGGCGATCCGTACGCTGATTTCCCGTTTCGATGCCGCGTTCAATGCGCTTGAGGATGACGTTCTGCCGCCCAAAGAACAGCTGAAGCAGTTCTTCAAGAAGTATGCCGGCCATCTTCTGCAATATCCGGGACTGGCCAAGCACATGATGAATAAAACCCCGAGCATCATGGGCTCACTTCATAAATATTCCCAATACAGCAAAACAATGAAGCAGCAAAAAATGCTGTCCGTTTTGCGGGAGACAACAGGCGAGCAGGATGAAGACCGGCTGAGGATGATGATGGTTCAACTGTTCGGAGCAGTATTGATGCCGATTGTCGCGTACACATGCGCGGAACCGGAAGACCATGACGAGAGCTTGCCTGGCTCGCATCTGCCCTCGGTGGAAATTCAGGTTGATCATCTGATCGACCATTATTTTCACAAGTATGAGACTTAACCATTAACCAAAAACTAGATAGAAAGAGTGGAGATTCATGGAACATACGAAACAGGCGGCTTCGTCCGCCGCGGAAACGGACTCTTTTTCGCTAAAAGCGATCCTTCCGCCTCTGCTGGCGATTATCGTCGGTATGATTATGGTCATTTTGGACAGTACGGTGGTCAATGTCGCCATTCCAAACCTTACTGAGTATTTCAATGCGGATCTCAAGACTATTCAATGGACCATTACGGGATATACGCTTGCGTTGTCTGCCGTTATCCCGCTCGCCGGCTGGATGACCGACCGGTTCGGCTCCAAACGGATATTCGTAGGGACGGTTATCATGTTCGTTATTGGGTCGGTGCTGTGCTCCATTGCCCAGACACCGGTTCAACTTATTGTTTATCGGGTCATTCAGGGCCTGGGCGGCGGGATGGTCGCTCCAATCGGGATGGCTATGGTATTCCGCCTGGCTCCTCCGGAGCGCAGAGGTTCCATTATGGGCATGCTCGGCATTCCGATGCTGCTTGCTCCGGCGCTGGGCCCGATCCTTTCCGGCTGGCTCATTGAGTATGTAAGCTGGCACTGGATCTTTCTGATCAACCTGCCAATAGGCATCGTTGCCGTTATCTTGGGCGCGAAATATTTGCCGAATACCGAGCGGCATAAGACGACGCATCTTGATCTGCTCGGCATCATTCTCGCTCCGATTGCTTTCTCGATGCTGGCTTATGGTGTCAATGAAGGCGGAGGCACCGGGTGGTCAACGGCACCGGCGATTACCGGCCTCACCGTTGGCGGCGCCGCGCTCCTCTTGTTCATTATTGTGGAGCTGCGGCAAAAGAATCCGCTGCTTGAGCTGCGTGTCTTTCGCTCATCTGACTTTACCCGCGGCATCTTCCTGTCCTGGGTAACCCAGGCAGCTTTGTTCGGCTCCATGCTGTTCGTACCGTTGTATTTGCAGAATGTGCGTCAGTTTACTCCGCTTGAGACCGGTCTGATTCTTCTGCCGCAGGCACTGGCCTCCGCCATCGGCATGCCGCTGGGCGGTCGGCTGTTCGATAGGATCGGAGCAAGACCGCTGGCGTTCGTCGGACTGTCCATTATCTCGACTGCGCTGTTCCTGCTGTCGAATATTACCGTGGAAACAAGTCTGCCGAGCATCATGGTCTGTCTCGGGCTGATGGGTCTTGGTATGGGTCTCACGATGATGCCGGTGAACACGCATGTGCTTAACGCCGCGCCGCGTCATCTCGTAGGACGCGTTACACCGTTGACAACGGCTGCACAGCAGGTTGTCGTATCTTTCGCTGTTGCCGGAATGACCGGATATCTGACCACACAGATTAACGAACATACGGCAGCGGCCGGTAAAGGCGGTAATCCGCTGGTTGCGGCAGTCATGGGCTTTGACGATGTCTTCTTCCTGTCGGCCTGCATCGCCGCTGCCGGAGTTGTGATCAGTCTGATTCTGCGCAAGCCTAAAACGGGCTCATCCAATGAGGGCGAAGTGCAGCAAGAAGATGCCGCGCTCTTGCCCGGCCATTGATAACAGGCTAGGGCACATAACCGGAGGAAGCCGGATACAGTGAGGCTATTTAGGGGATGCTCCGTGAGCGAAACAATCGCTTGCGGGGCATCTCTTTGTTTTTTATGGGAGCAGACGATCCGCCGACGAAATTCAGGATATGATGAAGGTTTCCAACTGTCATGGGTAATTCCTCCGATATTTGCAGATACTGATGTCAAACCAATCGTTGGAGGGCGTCTTATGAAGCGTGAAGTGAAGGGGTTATCCGTATGGCATCTTACCATGCTTGCGCTTGGAACCGTTGTGGGCGGTTCATTTTTCCTGGGTTCCTCGGTAGCGGTACGCGCGGCCGGACCTTCTGTACTGGTGGCTTATGTCATTGGCGGAATTCTGGTCTATTTCATTTTAACGGCGCTGTCGGAAATGACGGTTGCGAATCCGGCGTCCGGATCATTCCGCACATATGCTGAACAAGCCTTCGGCCGGGGAGCCGGCTTTACGATAGGATGGGTGTACTGGATCGGGCTTGTATTGGCTATGTCAAGTGAAGCAACGGCGGCGTCCATTCTGCTTCGAAATTGGTTCCCCATGCTTTCACTCCCTATTCTTGGGGCGGTAATT
The DNA here is from genome assembly GCF_000520715.1 of Paenibacillus zanthoxyli JH29. Lineage (GTDB taxonomy): Bacteria > Bacillota > Bacilli > Paenibacillales > Paenibacillaceae > Paenibacillus_AQ > Paenibacillus_AQ zanthoxyli. The sequence continues at coordinate 6,305 of NZ_ASSD01000630.1, read as the reverse complement.
ATTGTTACGGTAACACTGCTCAACTTGCTTGGAGCAGACCGGTTAAGCAAGCTCGAAAGCGGGCTTGCCGCGATAAAGCTGCTTGCCATTGCCGCTTTTGTCGTAATTGCCGTATGCTTGGCCGCTGGAATCGTGACCATTCTGTTCGGTACGACAGCGGGGCAGGGCGGCGCAGCGGCAGCTGGCTATAGCATCCTGCACGGCGAGCCCTGGATGCCGGGAGGGATTAGCGGCATTGCAGGCAGTATGCTGATGGTGATGTTTACCTATGCGGGATTTGAAGTGCTCGGACTTGCCGTACCTGAAACGCGTAACCCGGCGGTGACGATACCGAAAGCCATCCGGCTGACGACCGTACTGCTGGTAGGTTTATATTTAGCTGCCATAGCTGCTCTGTTCTTGCTGATTCCCCGCTCCCTTGTGTCCGAACAGGTCAGTCCGTTCGTATCAGCGCTTACCCTGCATGGTTTAGGCTGGACGGGGACCGTAATGAACATCGTGCTGGTAACAGCGATTTTATCCACGATGCTTGCATCCGTATTCGGCTTGGGCCGTATGCTCCGTTCACTGGCCGAGGAAGGACATACGCCAATCTGGATGCGAGACCGCAAGGACATTCCCTATCGCGGCATTCTCGTATCGGGAGGCGCCATGCTGGGCGCTCTCGGTCTCGGATTGATGCTGCCGCATGGCATCTATTTATTTCTGGTCAGCTCGGGCGGCTTCTCCCTGCTGTTCGTCTATGTCGTCATTATGGCCAGCCATTACCGGCTCCGCAAGCGGCATGGCGGTCCGTTTACACAGGGGCATGGAATGAGAGGCTTCCCCTATACCTCATGGCTCTCTATCGGGAGCCTCATCGCAATTATCGTAAGCATGCCGCTGATCCCGGATCAGGGAGGAGGTCTTGCGGCTGGAATGATGTTTGTGCTATTGTTTGCGGGTTTGTATGCGGTCGGCCGCCTTCGCCGAACAACTCCGGATCTACCGGGGAAGAGGATCCGCCAGCTGCCACCCGTCAGACCTATGTCTTCAGGTTATGCCAATGCGGAGTTATCTGAAGAATTGACCGAACAGAAGACGAAGAAATGAGAGGGGCAGGCATGAAACGGTCTCAAAATCAAATGACGGAGAGACCGTTTTTTGCATGCACTGTTGATCTTTTTCGGCCTGAACCTAGGTGTTAGTGATTATGCAGGGATGAGCTTTGGTAATTTCCAGCTTATTGTAAACGCTGTCTTGCTTGTAATCATATTCATTTTCTTTACACAGTTACTTTCCCCGGGCTAAAAAAAGCAACATCCAACGGATTCCGGTCCACTAATCTTTTGTATTGATACATCGGATACCCGACCATTACGGCTCCGGTAATGACCTTATCTTCGGGGATATGGAACAACTCCAGCATGGGTGAATCTTCCGCACGCGCACAAAATTCGAGCCCTCCCGCCCAACAAGAACCTAAGCCGAGAGAAGGCGCAAATAATTCGAGGTAAGTCAGCGAGAAGATGGAATTTTCCCGGCCGTTCTTGAAATCTTTAGCAGCGGTTGTGAGAATAAGACTTGGAGCATCGCGCAGAATCACATCCGTTCCTTGTTTACGGTATGTGTCAACAATGGAAGAATATCGCGTGCCTAATACGGGGTCATTTTCCAGCCTTTGGATCGTCATTTCTGAAGCTTTGCGCAGAGTCTCTTTATCCTCAACAATGACATAGGAGATCCCCTGCGTGTTGCCGCCGGTAGGCGCGAAGCGGGCAATCTCTACAAGCTGCAGCAGTTTTTCCCGTGGAACGGCCGTCTTCTTGTAGCTGCGAATGGAGCGGCGGGATCGTAAGAAACGCTCGGCTTCTTCTGCGCTAAACTTGCTGAACTCCGAGATTGGAAGCTGTCCGGCCAGCGGCGTTAATGAATGATCAATCGCTTCGTTTGGGCATGCAGCGACACAATGTCCGCATTCAATACAGGCTGTAGGCGCAGTGGCTTCGGGACCATACTCTCCCATTGTTAAAGCACGGGTTGGACATTCTTTCACACATATCTCACATTGTATGCACTCTTCTTGATCTACTGTAATTAATCCCACACGGTTCACTCCTTCATATCTGGATAATGGCTATATAATAAACTGATCGGTCTAATATATCGTATCACACCCTCTTGATCTGTCAATATCTGGGTTCCGCCTCTTTTGAACTACAGCCTATCCGATTTTATTTTGGACGAATTAAGGAACACTTTGCCATGCTATAATGGGTCTATGTCTAGTAGAATGGCCGAAGAACCTAGCGGCAGAAGGAGGCTTTTTCCGCAAATGAAAGACAAAATCCGCAGCCTTCCCTCATCGCCGGGAGTCTATCTGATGAAAGATTCGCTTGGTGGAATCATTTATGTCGGTAAATCCAAAAATCTCAAAAAAAGAGTGCAATCCTACTTCTATAACTTGAGGTCCCATCCCAAAAAGGTAAAGCAGCTGGTCGCCCACATCAAGGACCTGGAGCACAGGGTGACAGATACCGAATTCGAGGCTTTTATGCTGGAATGCAGGTTAGTTCAGGAATTGAAGCCCATGTACAATAAAAAGATGAAAAATCCGCTCGCCTACACCTATATTGTTATAAAGAACAGTGCCGGGCTGCGCCGTATAGAAATTACCAACAATCCTGATGCAAATGATGACCATGTCGTATTCGGACCCTACACAGCCAACCGAAATTCGGTGGAACGGGCGGTCCAAGGGATTCAGGAATGCTACAAAATCGCCTGCACGCATAACCACTTCAGCGGCTCCGCCTGCTTGAATCATTCTCTCGGACTGTGTCTAGGCATGTGTCTGGGCGGGGAGGCTGTTAACGAATACAACCGGATTATTGACCGCTTTATCGCTCTTCTGGACGGTAGTGATCGGGGGCTGTACGAGGAAATGCAGCAAAGAATGCAGGAGGCGGCCGAGCAGTACGACTTTGAGACGGCGGCGAAATACAGGGACTACATGGAGTCCGTAGACTTCATTCTAAATAAGGAAAAAGTAATCGGATTCACCGAAGAGAACCGGAATATCGTCATCTATGAATATTTAAGCGAGGATACGATCAAGCTTTTTCTTGTCAAGCGGAATGCAATTCTTCACAGGGAGAAGCTTACGATCGGGCCGTCTGGAATGGAGTCGCTGCACGCCAGGTTAAAGGACTTAATTATGAACAGCTTCAGGACCGATTCCGCTCTTCAATCCAGTAAAATTAGCCGTGAAGAAATAGATGAGGCCCAGATAATTTACAGCTATCTCCAGGGCAGCGCCTGCCATTATCTCTTTATTCCGGAGGAATGGCTCGAATTCGGGGGCCACACGGACATTGACGAAGCGCTGCATGCTTATCTGAATAACGCATTGACTCCCATTTGAAAAAAGCATATACTCAAATTGCACATCAGCACATTTTATATCAACATGAACAAATGTGCAGAAGCTACGAGGTGTCTACATGGATAATAATGAAGAAATCAGGTTAATGCTGAAGGTCGCCCAAATGTATTACGACAACGACATGACGCAGAGCGAAATTTCGAAGGAGCTTGGGATTTACCGGACAACCATAAGCCGCATGCTGAAGAAAATCCGCGAGAAAGGCATCGTGAAGATCACGATTAACTATAGCCTCAGCGAAACCTTCAGCATCGAGCGGCAGCTGGTGGAGCGCTTCGGTCTGAAGGAAGCCATCGTGGTTCCGGTGACAGGCGACGATACGAAGGCCAAGCTGAAAGTCATGGGCCAAGCTTGCGCACAGTTGATCAGCCGGATTGTCGGTGATGAAGATGTGGTCGGGTTAGCCTGGGGAAGCTCGCTGGCCGAGGTCATTAATGCACTGGAAGAGCCCCGCGAATCCGGCGCCGTGTTCGTGCCTATGGTTGGCGGACCGTCCGGCAAGCTGGAGAGTCAATATCATGTGAATACTCTTGTATACGCAGCCGCGCAGAAGTTCAAAGGAACGTCTTACCTGATTGATGTTCCTGCCATCCTGGAGCTTAAGGAGACGCGGGATCAGATCGTGGAGTCGCAATATTTCCAGAACATTTCGGAACTTTGGGAAAAGGTTACCATTGCGATTTTTGGCATCGGTTCCATTCAGATAAAGGGCAGCGCGACCTGGAATTCTTTTTACGGGAACGAGCTGTTTGAAGAACTGGAACGAGGCCAAATTGTCGGAGATATTTGCTCCCAATTTTTTGATATCGGCGGAAATCTTGTGTCTACAAGCATCTCCGAGCGCAGGATTGCGATTGGGCTGGACCATTTGCACAAGACGAAGTATTCCATTGGAGTTGCGGAGTCGGAGGAGAAGGCGGACGCCATTATTGGCGCTTTGCGCGGAAAATATGTTAACGTTCTGGTGACCACTGAAGAAACGGCCCGGATCATTTTGGAACGCACAGTCTAAGGAGGAGAACAATGTCTGATGATATCAAGAAAGTATGCGCCAGGGAAGCCCTCAAATTGATTAAGACCGGCACGATTATCGGCTTGGGCGGAGGAAGCACCATATCCTATCTGATTCAATATATAAAAAAGGATGCCAATCTTGAGGTCAAAGTGGTTACGCCATCCGTCAAAACGAGACTGCTCTGCATCCAGAACGGGCTGGAGGTCCTTTACACGTCGGCGGTTGAGCAAATATCGGTAGCTTTTGACGGCTGCGATGAGGTGGATGAAAACCTGAACGCGCTCAAGAGCGGCGGCGGCATCCATACGAAAGAAAAGCTAATCGCTTCCATGGCGGAGGACTACATACTGCTAGTCGACGATACGAAGTTTGTGAATCGCCTGACCTTTAAGCATCCCGTCGTTCTGGAGATCCTCGAGGATTCCCTGGCCTATGTGCAGCGTAAAGTAACGGAGCTTGGAGGCAAGCCGTCCATTCGGACGAGTGCCGCCAAAGACGGGTTTACGGTGACGGAGAACGGAAATCTGCTGCTGGACGTTCATTTTGATCAGGTGGAGGATATTGCCAAGCTTGAAAGTGATCTGCAACAAATTCGCGGGGTGGTTGATACATCCTTATTTGTCAATGTGGCTACGAAAGCGCTGATTGCCGGTGAATCCGGCGTCCGTCTGGTGTCCGCGGCGAAGAATTAAGCCATACTTTATAAGTATATCCGTTAAAAAAGTCCAATAAATCGGGTCGCGTGACGCTGGAGGCTTCAGCATACGACGGTGCGGTTTATTGGAGTTTTAATCGGCTTCACTATCCTGTGAATGGGATGGGGAGTCATTCAAGGAATTATTTAATGATCAGATTGTAAGCGCTTAATCAAAGTACAAGTGGAGATCAATAATGAAGCTTGTAGCCATTACATCATGTCCGACCGGTATAGCACATACCTATATGGCGGCGGAAGCACTTCAAGTGGCGGCCAAAGCAATGGGTCATAACATTAAAGTAGAGACCCAAAGGCTCCGTTGGCGCCGAGAACGTGATTACAGAGTAGGATCTCCGGGAAGCGGACGGAATCATTATTGCCGCCGATACCAAGGTGGACAAGAGCCGTTTTGCCGGAAGGGGGATCATAGAAGTTCCGGTCAAGGAAGCCATCAGAGATCCTAAAGTCCTGATTAACAGGGCTCTAAGTGCCAAGCCGGAGGAGGCTCCCGCCAAGGTGGATCTGACCGAGCAGGTTAATCAAATCAAGACGGAAGAAAAAGAATCGAGAAGCGGCATCTACAAGCATCTGATGACCGGCGTTTCCTTCATGATTCCCTTTGTGGTGGCAGGCGGCCTGCTGATTGCACTGGGTTTCGCCATCGGCGGTATATATGTCTTCGACCATCCGGGTTCATTCAGCGAGACGTTGTTCACAACAGGTAAGTCGGCATTCGCCTTGATGATTCCGATCTTGGGCGCATATATCGCTTACTCGATTGCCGACAGGCCCGCTCTAGTACCCGGGATGATTGGCGGATACTTTGCCAGCACGAACGGGTCGGGCTTCCTTGGCGCTCTGCTTGCCGGCTTTGCCGCAGGTTATCTGGTGCTCGCGATCAAGAAGTATCTGAAGCTGCCCAAAACAATGCAGGGCCTGATGCCAATCCTCATCATTCCTTTACTGTCTGCGGGTATTATGGGACTGCTCATGGTTTACGTTGTTGGTGAGCCGGTCGCCTTCGTCAACAAGGCACTGGCCGATTGGTTGAATTCGCTTAATGGCACAAATGCGGCAATACTTGGAATTATTCTTGGATTGATGCAAGCCTTCGACATGGGAAGTCCGGTTAACAAGGCGGCCTATGCGTTCGCCACTTCCACGCTCGT
>NZ_ASSD01000629.1 GCF_000520715.1 Paenibacillus zanthoxyli JH29 | reverse complement strand
AAGCCTGCCGATTGTCGTTGTCGGCAGCAGCGGCAGGCGCCACTTGTCCTGCTGGCGCTTCGCCCGCTCGGCATAGGCCGGGCTTCGCCGGTCAGGCAGCTCCGCCAGGCCGCGTTCAAGCTCCGCCACATCCGCGCGGCTGCGCTCGGGCAGCTTGCGGAAGGCGGCCAGCGCTGCCTGCGCCTCGGCTAACGAAGCCCCGGCGGCGCTGCGCCCCTCAAGCAGCGCCCGTTTCAGCAGCGCAAGCTCCGCCAGCTTCTCATCGGCGAAGGCCAGCGCGCTTCGCACCTCCGGTTTCAGCTTCTCCTCGCTGCGCACTGTCACAGGCACATGCAGCAGGCTGCTGGACGGCTGCAATATCAGCTTGCCCTCCGGGACGAGGGCAGCGAGCCGCTGAGCCAGCACCAGCTTGTCATCCGGGTCGCAGCGCCAAATTCCGCGCCCGTCAATCACTCCGGCTCCAAGCGTCTTGTCCTTCGGCCAGCCCAGACGCTCGATCGCTTCCAGATTGGCCCCGCCGTCGTGT
>NZ_ASSD01000628.1 GCF_000520715.1 Paenibacillus zanthoxyli JH29 | reverse complement strand
CAGCCAGTTTCTGCGGCAGGTGCAGCGCAAGACAGGGAAAGAATCCGTGGAGATGTCTATTGATCTGTTCCCCGATTTGCGGCTCCATGAGACGGAAGCGAAGCTTCGGGACAAGCTGGAGGCGGAGCCGAAAAAGGCGATCCGCAACGCGCTGAAAGGGCTGCTGCCGGAACGGCTCATTCCGCGATTGCTGTCCAAAGCGGGAATCGACGGCGACCTTACGGGCCCCAATCTCTCCAAAAGCGCCCAGGCGGCGCTTGCTTCCCTGTTAAAGCGTATGCCGATTGTTGTTCACGGCACCCGTCCGCTGGAGGAAGCCTTTGTTACAGGAGGTGGAGTTAATTTAAAGGAAATTGACCCTAAGACGATGCAATCCAAGCTGATGCCGGGTCTGTATTTCTGCGGTGAAATTTTGGATATACACGGATATACGGGCGGGTACAATATTACCGCGGCTTTCTCAACAGGGTATACGGCCGGAATGCATGCTGCGCAGCAGGAATCCTGAAGGTGCACGAAAAATGAAACAGCATTTACCGTAAATCCAAACCAGCGCGAACAAAGAGTCTCTCGGCATTCACGCTGGTTTTCAATTCTATGCGTATTTACCGGGCCAGGCGAAAGGCTGTAAACACTCTGGCAGCCATAATGCCGATCACCGCGCCGGCGGGTATGAATACCGCAAGCCCCCACCAGCCGTACAGCGGCACTGAGGCGACCGCCGCGCACAATATGGAAAAAGGAAGCAGAAGAATCGGAACCGCCAGACTCCCCGCGTCCGCTTTCCGGTCTTTGCTGAACGGGAGCAGCGCGATAAATTCAT
>NZ_ASSD01000627.1 GCF_000520715.1 Paenibacillus zanthoxyli JH29 | reverse complement strand
CGATGAGTCACTTCCGTCCGGTAAGCGGTAGCGCCGGCTCCCACCGGATCGAGCACGACCGGGACTCCATGCTTGTTGGCCGATTGGCCAGCCAGCAGCATAGCCTTAATGGCGTGATCGTTAAGCGTGCCGATGTTGATTAGGACCGCGCCGGACATCGCGGCGACATCCGCCACCTCTTCATGCGCATCCGCCATAAACGGCGAAGCCCCCAGAGCCAGCAGGCCGTTCGCGGTAAAGTTAGTGACGACGATGTTGGTAATGTTGTGGATGAGCGGGTTGTTTTCCCGAAGCTTGGTTATGAATGACATTAGGAATTCCTCCTGATTTATAAATTTACAAAAGCGTCCCCGGCCTTAATATCCGCAGGCAGCAGCCCGTTCTCCGTCAGCCATTGACGCACTTTATCCCAGCTTTCCGCATCCTGAACTCCAAAATCCTTATCACCCGCGTCCATCAGCGGCAGCAGGACATTTATGCTTTGCTTCTCAATCTCCTTGTCGAGCGGAGCGGTCCCGTCCTCATGAGCCAGCAGGATGGAGAGCGCCTCATCGGGATGCTCTTTTACGTAGCTCTGGCCTTCCCGAATTGCCGTCAGAAACTTGATGAAATCGTCTTTATGCTGACTGATTCCCTCGTCGCTGGCAACCAGCACAAGCTCGGAATAATCCGGCACGCCATATTTCGCCGGGTCGATGGAGTTGACGGGATGGCCTTCTTTTTGCAAAATCAGCTGCTCATGGTTGATGAAACCGCCCATAATGGCATCGGTTTGTCCGGTCGATATCGCCGGAATCAAGTCATAACCCACATCCACGAAATTAACCTTCCCCGGATCTCCGCCGTCGGCCTTGACCATTGTCTTAACCATCGCCTCATACAGCGGAATGGAGGAATAACCTACCGATTTACCGGCCAAATCCTTGGGGGTATGTACGGAACTGTCCGCAGGCACCATTAAGTGAGTCAGCGGATGACGGACAATAGAGGCCAGCGCTTTCACGGGGATTTTTTCCCCCCGGGCCATCAGCACCTGTGGCTGGTAACTCAATGCCAGATCGATCTTTCCGGCCGCGACGAGCTTCAGCGCGTCATTCGTGTCCGCCGGCATCTGGATTTCCACATCGAGTCCCTGCTTGGTGAAAAAGCCCTTTTCCTGAGCGGTGTACAAAAAAGAATGCACGGCGTTCGGGTACCAGTCGAGCATAAGCGTCAGCTTGTGCGCAGGCTCCGCCGGACTC
>NZ_ASSD01000626.1 GCF_000520715.1 Paenibacillus zanthoxyli JH29 | reverse complement strand
GTGTCTTGCGCAGCTGCCGTCTCTCTCCGCGACGGCAGCTCCGAGGCGCCGGACGGCCTGCGGCGGGCGCCCGTCTTCATAAGGGCAATGCCCACAATGCCCGCCGGCTTATCCGGCGCCGTCGTATCTTCATCCGGCTGGGGCGCCAAAATGACGCCCAGCAGATGATGGTCGCCGTCGTAAATGGCGCGCTGCAGGTACTTGCTCTCGCCTGCAGCGTTCTGCACCTCCAGCTTGCAGAACGCCGGACTCTTACGCAGCGCTTCATGCAGCTGCTGCGCCTCGCCGGTCAACGCTTCGCCGTTGACCTTCAACAAGACCTCGCCCGGCAGGATGCCCAGCTCCTGCGCGGGGCTGCCGGGCAGCACGGCCAGTACCTTCAGGCCG
>NZ_ASSD01000625.1 GCF_000520715.1 Paenibacillus zanthoxyli JH29 | reverse complement strand
TTGTACAAAAGCGGCAGGAAATCGGGAAATGGTCGTCAGTTTGGAACGACTGCGGTATCAGAAACAGGCTCGGGAAATTCTGCGAAGTGAGGAAGGTTACGCCTTGGCCGTACGTCGAATGACGGAGCCCGAAAGTGTATTTGGACAACTGAAAAACAACCGGGGCTTCCGGCGATTTCTGCTTCGCGGCATGGAGAAAGTGACGCTTGAGGTCGGGTGGCTTTCCCTTGCCCATAATGTACTAAAACAAGCCGCAGTGGACCAAAAACGCAAAACAGCGATTCTCCAATAACCGGAGAATCGCTGTTTTGCTGACTTTTTGCGTTTTCTAGAATGAAGAAGAACTGTCTCTGACTTTGAAAATCTACTTATGGGACAGCTCC
>NZ_ASSD01000624.1 GCF_000520715.1 Paenibacillus zanthoxyli JH29 | reverse complement strand
ATCTGATGGCGCCGCGTTAGCGGCATGGGCGTCTAAAAGTAAAATTTATTGAACAATCAATAAAGAACTTACTAAAATCAAAGTACACGTCAGTATATAAATCACTGTATGCTTCTCGCGCAGGTTCATCATTAGGAATACCAGCGAGAACAATATTCCTGAAGTATTCTTTGTCCAACTTCTTACTAATAAGAATCGGATATCCATTAGTTATTCCGATAATGTTATAACCCTTGCGTTTTGTAGCAAAAGCATTGCATTTAATTTCATTATTGATGTAGAAACAGTAATTCTTGATGTTATAAATATTTGCATAGCTTTCATACAAATTTATAAACGAACTTTCAAAATAAGAATACATCTGTAATGTATCTTCTTCAATATCTAAATCTCGATAATCAAAGACGTCATTTATTACATTGTATTTTACCAATATTTCTTTTTTTACAGAATACATAATTCCTCGCTTTCATAATACGACACAAAGGAATACTTTAATCTGCTGACAACTGTCAGCTAAGTATCTAAAGAAATCGTTTAAAATATATTTTTCTCTAATAAAGACTGCCATGCCTTTTCATGTGTTAAAGGCGTTTTTAATGATACATATACTTGGGAAGATTCCTCTAAAAATAATATCTTTAATTCTTCTGTATTTATACAAACCCGTTTTTCCTTTAAAAGAACAATACGCTTTATGATACCTGGAGCTATAAACGCATTGGTTTCCCGCGGATCGAAAGCTCTCTCATCAAGATTTGGCTTTCCATTAAAAAAAGCGGCATTATTCGGTCCATTTAGGTCTAGATATAGGACATTTAAATACGTTCGAAGAGACTGATCAAACTCCTTCAATTTATAAAGATGTTCTGCCATTTGATGTATAATATTACGGTATAATCCCCACTGATTGTTATTAGCATGTTCAATTTGTTCATCTAGTAGCAAATGCCACTCAATATCACTATCACTTGGTTCTCTTCCCCATAATTTATTTAAAGATTTTTTCATAATTTCGTACTTTTGAATTCTCCTCTGCATATCATCATACGTTCCATTTCCTTTTGCCCATGCAATATCAATATTCTCAGCTTGTTGTTCGGTAACTGCCACGGATATCCTATCTTGTTCGTTTTTGAAAGGAAGAGTACGAACATAAACATTTTGATGACATACAGGGCAAGTTCTTTTATGAGACAAAGGTTTCTCAAAGTTACTCTGGCAGTATGGGCATTTTGCATCGTCTAGTAACGTCATTCCCGCTCCTACAGTGGGCGCAATCGAATTTTTTAATGAATCAAGATTCTTAACTGACCGGTCAGTGCTCATGCGATCATCTCACTTCATTAAAATTTTGTGCAGATTAGAAACAAGAATTATCATACTGGTTCTATCTTAAATATTTTCTTTAACTTATTTATAAAATCATCTTCTTTTAATTCTGGAACATTAATAAAAAGCCGTTCCCTTGCCCTACTCAAAGCTACGTAGCATATTCTGTGTTCCTCATTTTTCCTCAAGTCCGGATTAAGAAAGACTTCTAGTTCATCTGAGGAATCAAAAACAATAAGCACATTATCAAATTCGTCTCCTTTTGACTTATGAATAGTCTTATGATTACTAAAATCTTCGGTTATATTTACACAAAGAGCTAACTGTTCATAAGTATTAGTTTCATAAAACGTTGCAGCTACGCCTTTTCCTAACTTTGATATCTCTGATTTAACATTATTTTTTACTAATAGGTAAAAATCATATAGAGGTTTATTCCTGTAGTCATCGTACTTTTCCAGCAATAGATAAAGTGACTTTATCGCTGTCTTCCTTCTTTTATCTGCATCAATAATGTCTCTTTCCAAACTTTCTATTTCTTTAATTGCCTTTTTTATATCCCCTTCCCGGGCGTACTCTACGGCTTTCAAACAACTAGCAATTACCTTACTTCTGTATTTGTTATTGCTAGACGATTTATCTACATCTAAAAGTTCTTCAAGTAGCTTATCATTCATAGTTTGTCCATTAAAATCTCTTCTCATTGCATTAGAGGTCGGATTATCACGTGATAATGAGCAAATTTCTTCAGCATTATTGCAATACTTCTTTGCCCAAGTTAACGCAGCCATCCGTTCACCAACTAAGAGTTTAGGAATATCCCCTTGAATGTTTCTAATTTTTTGTTGTACTATATCTTTTCGAATTGCATTTAATAAATCAATGATAGAGTTTGTGCTTCTTCGGTTATCTTCCATCACGTATTCCTTTAAAGCAGGTAATTTAAAGGAGGAGAACTGGCCGGGATCTGCGCCTTGAAAACTGAATATGGATTGAGCCTCGTCGCCAATAATTCCAACAATTGTTTCCTGTGCACCTATTAGTTTTAAAATTTCAACTTGTAATGGATGTGTATCTTGAAACTCATCAATATACAAATATGGGAATTTAGCCCGCAATACTTTTAATATAAATGGGTACTTTTTTAATAGCTGATAGCTAAAAAAAAGCACATCATTATGATCCATAATTCCTATCGACCAATAAAGTTTTTATAAGCCAGTAAATCGGAACTGAGCACCCCTAAACATGCGCTAGTTAGACCTCTACCTTTCCCTTTTTTATCCTTTCTATACGTCTTCCTATTATCCCCAGAAATTAAGATATCTCCATGCTCATCCAGACTATACTTCAGATGCTCTAGCCATTGTATAAGACTGGCTTTATTTTCTTCGAGTTTAAGCAATTGATTAACTGTATATGGGTGTACTAACTGATCTGCATTAGGGTGATTTTCAATCCAATACTTTACTTTTTTAAAATGAACAACCGTATCTTGATGCCCATCCATTTCTTTGACATTTAGTTCATATTCTTTATCGAGATAAGAAGCATACGGCTTTAGTATATGTTTATACAAAAAACTATGTAAAGTCGCAACTTCTACTTGATTAATATTAGTCCCCAATCGATTTAGAATTGTTTCTACTGCAATATTGGTGTAGGTAATACAGGCAATTTTCCGTGTTTTCTTAAGTCTTTGAGTGTGATTCAGGACATTTTTCATGTGTTTTACGAGCCAATATGTTTTCCCGGCACCAGGACCGGCGGCTACACGAAAGTGATTCTCGATAGGGATTAGCGTATCAGAATCTATTTTTATCATCGGAGTACCCATGTTATTGCTTCCTTAATATAACTTGGAACAATGAATTCTTGATATCCTTCTTTCCCTTTTCTATTAATATTGTCTGTAAGTATGTACGCCAGTTCCAATGCGTTTTCCCCTTTTCCAACAGAATTCAAATAACGAGAGGCTATAAGGGCTCTTTTCTTTTCATCCTTGGTCCATGTAGTATTTAAGGCTATACTTTGCAGAATTCTTTCATTTTCCTTACTACCTCTAAGGAGACTTTCGAATTCCGATAACTCCGCGTCTTTTTTGAATAATCTCATCAATTTCTTTAATTCTTCCTGATTTTTCATGGAATCAGTAATAAGTAATTCAAACGATGGATTGTGCAAGATTAGATCATATTCAAATGTTCTTCCTTCTTTTTCATCCTGACTGAAGAGTGCAATGTTAGGGTGGGCATTTGCTGGATATAAGTTAAATGAAGGATTGTGCTTATAGTCATATGTATCTTTTTGCACATCATATTCAAACGGATAACATTTACTATAACTCGCTCCTTTTTCTTTCTTCTTTCTCTCAGGATCCCTATCTGTGATGCATGCTATCTTCTTGATTACGCTATATGGATTGGTCGGGCTAAATAAATATAAAAAATGATCAAAGAACCTTCCGCCAACGTTTACAATTGCTACATGATTTTCTTCTAATGAAAATCCTTCATATCTTGCCAAGGTAGATAATAATAGCTGCTCAGCTAATCCCTCGACTAAAATCACTTTCTGGGCAAATAACATATCTGATTTGGTGGCATCAAGAAATCTTTGTACATACTTTTTGCTTTTCTCATTGTTTTGAAATACCTTTCCTGGATAACCCACACTTGTCTCGCCATTCTCATTATGCAGACAAATCATTTCATCTAAAGATACAGAGGATGTAATATGGGTTGAATGCGTGGTTACGAATATCTGTCTAACCTTTTTCTCTTCTTTATTTTTTAATAAGAATTTTAGAAACTGATGTTGCATAGCTGGATGCAAGTGCGCTTCAGGTTCTTCGATTGCCAAAACTGGAAAGACTTTTGCGTTACTCCCCAAATAATCCCCATCTGAACTCACTTGCATTTTAGATAATAACAGTGACATAAAGATCAGGTTATTATAGCCCAGTCCGTTATGTGTTGCTGGGATCTTGATTCCGGTTTCATACTCAACTATTAATTTCAAGGCTGAAAACATTTCAACATCAGTAATGCTTCCATCAAAACTTGGATTCGCTTTATTAAAGCCAGCACCAGTGTCTTTGGCATAAGATAAAATATGTCCTTTGCCTAGTTCCATTCTCTTTATAAGATTCAAGAGTAACGAATCTGCTCCATCAGAAAAAGCTTGTTTTTTGAGCCTGATTTTCTCTACTTTTTGCTCCTCTGTTATGGTTCGGTCCGACTTTATATCGTAGTCCATATAGAAGTCTAGTACATCTCGTAGAAGCGTATTCCGACCTGAGAGCATATCTCTTTCAACATCTCGAATTGCGTCTAGAAATTGAAAATCAAATTTTTGCAATGATTCATTTTCTGCCATGTTCTGACTGGTTACGTTGCCTCCCCAGATCTTATGTACGTATAATCTCAAAAAATCCTGCTGAATAATCTTCCATGCCTTCTCTTTGTCCATGACATCGCTCAGAGTTCTTACATATTTTTCATTGTCTTTCTCAGGAAGATGAAATTCGTATGTCAATAATGCCTCATAGGGTTCTTCAAGCTTGGTTAACCAGTTTGCTACGGTAGCCAAATCATCAGAACTTAAATCTTCGTTTTCGCTTTGTTTAATGGTTATACCGATACGTATTTTGGGTGGATTTGCTTTCAATTCCTCAAGAGAAGTGCTCTTATTAAAATCGTGAATATCCAATCTCTTTTTTCCATTTGAGTTTAAGACTAAAGCTAAAGCACTAACAAGGTTGGTCTTCCCCGCATTATTGTGACCAATGATCACATTAACACCGTCATTAAACGTGATTTCCCTGTTTCTGAAATTTCTATATTTTTCAATTTCAACTTTATAAATATACATATATGCCTCCACTGATACTTTATAATTGCTCGGTAATTTTTTGGATAGACCGTAATGCGTTTTACTATTTAGTAAAAGCTCCCCTTACTTTTCAATCGATTCAATATCATTTCCATATTACTCATACTCTTTAAGTTAGTAATATTAAAGTAATCAGAGAAAATAGCACTCAAGGGTTTCACATAGTGAAATACAATCTTATCTACCATTAGACTGATATAATTCCCATTTCCCCATGTCTTCTGTTCTAGAAAATCATAAAAGTTAACTCTAGTAATACTATAATGAAGCATATTTCTTAGTGTTCTACATTCCTCTGAAATACTCGTTTCATAAGCATCCATAATAATCACTAATTCACTTTTGTATTTATTATTCACCTCTAAAAAATATTCTGGAAGATACTTTTGAATATTTTTTAGATTATCCATTACTTGGTCTATTTTCATTGATATTAGTCTTAACAAGATATATCCTTCGTTATTGAGGTCAAGTGCGTTTTCAACCGAAATGATATCCTTGAGCCAAATACAGGTTACTAATTCCTGCTGTATTAATAGTAACCTTGTAATAAGGCTATCCCTCTTTCTTTCACCCGTGAACAGCGATGTGTGGTGAATATCTTTTTCACTATATCTCCGGTCGTCCACTACAACGATTGATTCTGGAATCGTAAAGGGAAGCCTTCCCTGTGAAAGACTCGATATCTGTTGAAGGAATTGAATACCTATTTCTCCTACATTTCGAAAAAAAGAAAATATGGAATTGCCGATGTCATCACTCTTGAATATTGTCGTATCATAAAAAAGGTATGTAGGATAAATCGTACTCCCCTTGAGATCTCCATCCTTCAAATAAAAACCTAAATTATTAATATCGTTACCGTACTTTTCTATATGGTAATCTAAAATTTCTTCATGCATCTTCTGATTATTTCCACTACTCAATTTTACTTTATGTCTAATTTTTTTGATTTCCGGATTCAAATCATAAGAAGAGTTAAATATGTCTTTATTAATTTGATAGAGAACCAAGCAAATATCTCTTCCTAGGGAATGCACTGGGACTGCTGAATACTTCTTATTCCCTTGAGATCGCATAAGCGAGATTATTCCTAATAAGTCATAATAAGCAGTGCGCAAAGCTGAGTACTCATTCGACTTTCCCTCCATTTCATTATGCATATGCCTCTGGCACCTCGTTCCATCTCTTATAGAAGTGCAAAATTAATAAGTATTTCCCTAAGCTTTCTATCCCAATAATTAGGATTGGTTATGGGACCTATCATTGCTCTTGCTAAACTTCTGACTTCCTCCATCTCATCCTTACTTTTATAAATTTTACTGCCTTTATAATAATCATAGAGTACAGAAGCCTCATCAACATCTATTGTTTGTTCCTGTAATTTTGCAAATAATTCGCTTAGTGTTGTATCAGTTGGTGGTTTAAATTGGGGGAGGTGATGATTGGAATGCGAAGCATTCCCAGGTAAATCTGACTTCACCTTACTTAGGAATTCCATTTTATTATTTTTTGCATTTAGTTCTTCTTGCTTAAATTCAATCTCCTTTTCTTCTTTAAAATTCTTGTAGGCAGCAATGATTTCTATTTCTTTCTTCGTCCGTTGTGTCTCTTCGTTCTCCACAAACCATTTAAATTGAGTTTTAGCAGAGTTTAACGAGGCAGCTTTTTCTAATGAGATTTCTGTCCTAAATATGTTTAATCCCCACTTTGAATCGAGTTTCACAAGACGTTGAATGACGGCTGTACCTTCTGAAGGGTCGACATAAAGAAGGCTCCGTACTTCAAATGCAAACTTTTCTTGAGGGGTTTGAGTAAAACGAAATAAGTAATTCAATGTAAAATCCTCATCTGTTTTTGAGATTAAATTTGCAATCCATACTTCCCAAAATTGATCTTGCTCTCCCTGCAATACCATCTGATTCTCAGCAGGATAGAGTGAGACGGCCTTAATACTTGGGTGCTCAGACGATAACCACGTTTTATCTATAAAAAAGAAATATTTAAATCCTTCATTTTCATATACTTCTTTTCTCTTCTTAATAAACGAATTGTAAGCTTCAACTTGTTTCTTCCCTGTTATGTAATCCACAACCCATACATCACCGTTAGGAAAATAAATTAGTAAATCGGGAATGATCTTTAGTGACTTCCGATAACTGTAACCTTCTTTAATTTCTACGCTATGTATTTTTAACTGACCTTCTAAATATGTTCTAATTATTGTTTTTCCTAAGCGGTGAGGCTGTTCGTTTTCTTCTTCTTTAATTTGCTTGGTATATCGTCCATAGTTTTCTGAACTGGGGCAGCCTTCACCAAAATGCTTGAAGTGAAATTTATCTTGTCTCAGAACCATACTGACCGGCTTCTTACAACAGAGGCATGTAAAGGCCTTCTTATCTGAATGTACTCGAAATTTTGATTCCAATGTCTTGACAATTTGACTGTACACGACATTTTGATCTTCAAGTACTCGTCTTTCTTCTTCCAAGTAAATTTGATCATTTAAAAGATAAGCGACTTCCATATACCACACCCCTTTCTACATATTTTAACAGTCTCACAAAATAAATACTGTGTAATTATGATTACATTTTTTTAGAGAAACAACTAGATTACAAAACTATTAAAAACTTAATGTTAGCTTTCAAACAAAAAGCGCGCATCCCAAAACTCTGGAATACGCACCAGTAATTTTTTTTATTATTGGTAATTAAAGATAATCTCATGGTCCTTAAGGTCAGATAATCTATTTAAAAGATACTTTTCGTAATATAGAAAGAGCACGTGTCAACCTTAACTTCATGCTCTTCTTCTAAACGATCTTTCATCATGGAAGTATTATGGATTAAACTGACTGCTGCTCTACTTGCAAGTGCCCTATAAATAAAGCGTAGAATTAATTGAATTTTTTTATTGTTAGCTTCACCTGCCGCCAAGCATTTGAAAATGAAATTATTTCCCCCTTTACATATGTGAAAAACAGAAACATCATTACAGTAAAAATTGTGTACCCGTACATTTTAAAATACTTGTGAACTATCACCGTAAGACCTACGTAGACCATCATTATGACAGTACGTCGAATAAACTCCTCCATCTTCTCATCCATTAAAAATCGCTCCTTCAAACACATAGATTCCGAATAAAAAAAGCACTTCAATGTGGCATATTCTATGCCTACACTGAAGTGCTTCTCCAATTGATATATTCGGTTATTATTATAATAGTCAAAAATATCATAGCTGTCTACTATTATAATATTGGATCTCCAGGATCTAAATGCTGTTTATCTGTCTCGTTTTAATGTTACAAGCAATCTCAACCAAAACTAAAAACAGTCTCTATTTACATTTAACCAACAACACGGATGTGAGTAACAGTTATAACTGAGACTAAAGTAGGGCTTGCCCTCTTTTTTTTCTACGACTGCTCGTTTCACTAACCTAGG
>NZ_ASSD01000623.1 GCF_000520715.1 Paenibacillus zanthoxyli JH29 | reverse complement strand
GGCTATGTAGACGATCCGGATCGCCAAGCCATTGTCCATAAAAATATCTATTCGCTGTCACCGGACGGGAAATGGGGAATTCTGGAGCGTTCACGTTATCTTTATGTAAAGAGTCTACCGCCATACAGCGACTATATTGCCAAGCTTAACGACTATTATTTAAAAAATATGAAGTCCGGCGATGTATTTTTGTACAAAACGATGCGGACAACCTTTCGGACGGGTTGGTATGATCAACACACGCTGCTGGAATCCGGGTATGACAGCCAGGCCAAGCAGAGCATGATTACGGCTTATAATCCCGAAACCAACCAAAGAACAACCGTCCTGGCAGGCCAAATGTATGCCTTCAACAATTCCATCTCCAAGCTGGTGT
>NZ_ASSD01000622.1 GCF_000520715.1 Paenibacillus zanthoxyli JH29 | reverse complement strand
GATATAATCGCGGGCCGCCTCTTCATCGGCCGAGTTAGAGTACAGGTAGTAGGTGCCCGGAAGATCGACGGAAAGAAATTCTTTGCCGTTATGCATAATGCATAAATGTGCATGGAATAAAATAGTGCTATATTTCTATTCTATGTTATAGCAATTTTTGATAGAGTATACTTTGTTGTTAAAATTATAAATTGGAGGTTTTTTTTGTATGAAGAAAAAATTTAAAGTGCTGTTCAGTCTTTCAGTGCTAAGCCTTTCTCTCGTAGCGGCTATTCCAAGCTTTGCCGATTCAACAAGCGAAGCTTCGGGCGGCTGGAGTGAATCGAGAGGATATTACACAAATCAGCCTTCTTCAAGAGGCTTTAGTGTTTTAGCTTCATCTACTCCCGATTCTCATGTTGGAAAACGTTTGTCTCATAAAGCTTCAGATCACTCAGGTGAATACGATTATGCGGCTTTCGGAGCGACGATTTGGAATGGAGTTTATCATTACACTACAGCTCAGATGGAAAATACGAGTGGAACTGTTAGAACAACCAGTGGTAGAGTATACGGTTGGGACAATACTGCCGCTCAATCTCCTTGGTATAGACCTGGTGCTTTTGAAAATATTGAGGCAAGAACATATTGGGGACATTAGGTTATTAACGAGCAACTACTTAATTTTCAGAATAAAGCTTGCTTCATCCACATTGGCGATCAAGCAAGCTTTTTTCTTTTGAATCGGGGAGAAATATGTTAACTCTGCGAATACGGGATTGGATATGTATTATCGTCTTTGGAATGCTGTATGCGTTGTTTTTTTTGTTTTCGGTTTATATGCAGAAGCAAGGGGAATTTCAGAAGTTGTCGAATAATCTCTATACCGGTCAACATGCCGCTATAGTCAGTCCGGAAGCAAGCCGATGGGCGAAAGAGTCATTGCCGCAGGCCGACTATACGATTTTTGTCGAATTTGACGACAGCAATCGTCTGGTGTTGGCCAATCCGGGCGGGTGGGCCCCTCCAATGCTTTCCGGCGAGTTTTTTGCGGACACGGAGCAGGGGCGGAAGGCCGTCATCGGCAAAGAAATGATTCCATATACTCAGGAAATTAGTGGAAGTAGATATATCGATTTTGGTGGGAACAATTACGAGGTTACGGGAATGCTCGGCGCCGCATACGGCTCGTCGGCCGACTATCTTGTGCTGTTACACAACCCTGACTTTACGGTTGTTCCTCCGGAAAGCAAGATGGTAGTGGACAGTTCCGAGCCTTCCGTCGTAAGTCAAACGGTTCGCCGGCTTATGGAGCAAAACCCGAACGTTCGTCTGCTGGAGAGCGAGCGGCAAGGCCTATTCCGGACCGCCCAAGTCCCGTTGCTCTACCGTCTGCTTGTTGTAGAATTTTATTTTCTGCTGCTGGTTAGTGTCGTGGCGTTCAATCGCTATTGGTATGAAACAGAGAAAAAATATATCTTTGTATCGAAGCTGCTGGGCGTTTCCGAAAGCCGAATTGTTCGGCAATTGCTTATTAAATGCTCCCGGAATATTCTAATGTCCGGCGGATTCAGTCTGATTTCACTTTGGCTGTTCGGCGTGCGCCCGTTGATCTCAATCAGGGACGTCGTGGTACTCACAGCAGGCTTTATCGGCATTTCGTGGTTATTTTTGGGGATGATTCGGGCTTATCGGGGCGTCTTGGGCAAAAGAGGTGTGATCGACGGATGAGAATCAGGGAACTGGGATTTTATCTGCGGAAACACAAGTGGTTTAATCTTTTTATTTACGTACAAGCGACATTATTTCTTATGACTGCGGGCACATTCGTTGTATTTTGGCAACAACTGGAGTATGAAAGCGGCAGCCTGGGGCAAATTTACGAAAATAAAGTGATCCGCCAACTGCTGGATGGTTATTATGAGGGCGATAAATACAGCGAGTTTATCAATCGGCCGGACTCCTTGCAGCGGTTAAAAGCGTATTATAGCGGGCTGAATACGACGGATGATTTCGATTACTTGGCGATGTTCAATCATTATATCTTACTGCAGGATGAGGATATTCCTGCTACGTCGGTCAACGGCTACGAGCAGGGGAGCCCTAAACATCAGGAGACGATTGACGGTACCCGGTTTGCGGCGGTCAAGTCCTTCCAGATGAACCGGCAAGCGTTTGAATTTTTTGGAGTCAAAATAAGCAAAGGAAGAGGATGGAACGAGGAGGATTTTTCCCGCTCTACCGGGACGATGCCAGTTCTGCTGGGCAGCTCGTACCAAGCTACCTACAAGGTTGGAGACATGACAACCATCAATTACTACAATTCAACGATCCGGGTTGAAGTCATCGGATTTGTTACGGAGAACAGTAAGGTTTTTTATAGTGGCAGTCCGGAGTTTTATCTGGATGATTATGTAATTCTCCCTTACAGGGACTATAGGAACCCCGTGTCGGACGAGGAACGTAAGTTTCAGCAAATCGTCTATTTTGCGATGATTAACGGATTTGTTGTGACCGATAATGAGCCGGCGGCTGTACAGACGGCCATGCAACGAGTGGAATCAATAGCGAAAAAAGCGGAGATCGGTGGTTATTCCTTTATCGGCTTAAACCCCCACTTTCAGAAATACAGAGGACTGTTGACCGTATTGCAACAGAACGCCTCTCTGGTGCGCTTCATTTTTATTGTTACCACGATTATAAACGCTCTGGTTCTTGCCATCGCCTTAACGCTTCAGCAGCACAGGCGTTTCACCTATTGGGGAGTTCATTATTTGCAAGGGGCCAATCCGAGCAGTTTGATGACCATGCTGTGGACGGAGATCGGTGTTGTCATGCTTACCGCCTGCGCGACCAGTTACTGGCTGCTGAACCGGGTGCTGGTGCTGGGAAGTCCAGGCTCCAATGCGCTGTTGCTGGCGCTGAGCCTGGGAATAAGCGCAATTGTCATGCTCTTCCCGGCAAGGCAGCTGCGGCGCGGCTCGTCCGTCGCATGGATGAATAAGGAAAGCGAAGGGGAGTATTAATCAATGTTGCTTGAACTGTCGCGCGTAAAAAAACGGTTTAAAAACGGTATGGAATATCGGGATGTGCTGGATGGCGTCGAGCTTCAGATTCATGCGGGAGACTCCATCGCCATCAAAGGGAAAAGCGGCTGCGGTAAATCGACTTTGCTGAACATATTGGGGGGCTTGCTTCCATGCGACGAAGGCATCATACGTTTTCAGGGAAAAGAGATTTCCCGGCTTTCGGCGAACGAACGGGCGGATTACCGCAGGAAGCATATCGGATATGTGACGCAGCAATTTCATCTGCTGGATGACCGGAATGCCTTCGACAATGTGGCGCTCCCCCTGCAATATTCGCACATGCGCAAGTCGCAGATCAAAGATAAGGTTGCGGATTTGCTGGACAAACTGGACATCGGCCATGTGATGAGTAGCCCGATAGCTTCCTTGTCGGGCGGCGAGCGCCAAAGGGTCGCCATCGCCCGCGCCATTGTGAAAGAGCCCGACCTACTGCTGGCCGACGAGCCTACAGGATCATTGGACGAAGCAACCGAGCAAGCGATTATGGAAATCTTCGACCGGTTGCGGCGGCAGGGGATGACGCTTGTGATCGTCACCCATGACGATTCCGTGGCGCAGCGGTGCGGACAGGTCTATGAATTGAACGGCAAGCGCCTGATCGGACGGTAAATTATAGCATTAAAGGTCTTGTTCTCGGTTTGATGACGTCGAGTGAGACCTTTTTTTCTTGCGCGAAAAAAACTTGACCCAGTCTGTGCCCCGGTCGCCAGGTCTCTATCTTCAGCATCACTAGGTCGTCAACGGGCTCGCTCTGAATGAGATGCTCCGGCACGATTCTGAATCCTTCAGGGGGCGGTTAAGCCCGGCTTATTGCTGGTGTGTTGCTCTATACCCAGCCGAAGGCATATGCCGCTTGCGCTACCAGGAAGGTAACGGCGATGGCGATGCCGAGCGGGATAACGGCCGACAGGACGGCCCATTTTACGCTTTTCGTTTCCTTGTAGATGTTGACCAGCGTCGTGCCGCAGGGATAATGCAGCAGCGAGAACAGCATCATGTTA
>NZ_ASSD01000621.1 GCF_000520715.1 Paenibacillus zanthoxyli JH29 | reverse complement strand
GGTAAAATCCAGAACCCTTGCCGTTGATTTATTTAATGAGCTCTCGGACAAATATGGCTATCAGAAAATGAAATAAGAAGACGTAGAGGAATTATCAAAGCTTTCCATTATGGAGCGAATTCAAAAATTAAATGTCCCTATCCTCAAATTCCCTATGCTTGTTAGAGAAATGAAACAGTTATATCGTAATTACGTAATTGGACTGGACTTGGTAGATGGAGCTTCTGATTTGTTATATGGATTGAAAAACCAAGGATACCAGTTAGGAATTCTATCTTCAAATACAGAGGATAATATCAATCATTTCCTGGTTGCCAATCAAATCCAAATCTTTGATTATGTTTTTGTAGCCAGCAATCTTTTTGGCAAGGATAAAGCCATTAAAAAATTAATTAATCATTATAATCTCCCGAAAGATCAAGTTTTGTATATTGGCGATGAACTGCGAGATGTAGAGGCTTGACACATAATGGTCTATAGTAGAAAAATTAGGATGAACCGCTATATAGGAGGCTGAAGCATGAATAGCGTGAAGGGTGATGACAATCTAGCCCGGAATACGAAACTTCGCGGCACCTATCAGATTCGGAGCCGCTGTACCGCAGCGAGCTGTCGATTGTCTACCAGGCCCGGTGCACCCAAGGCGAGTCGGCCTTGAAGGTGGTTGTTAAGGAATTTTTCCCGGCGCTTCTGGCTGAAAGAACCACTGACAAACAGGCGGTGAAGTGCCGCTCGCACTCGCTGGCAGGAAAGTACCGGGAGCTGATGGATTCCTTTTTGCAGGAAGCGGAGATTTTGAAGGAGCTGAGGCATCCGGGGATTGTAGGTTATGTGGACCATTTTGAAGAGAACGGTACGGCCTATCTTGTCATGGAGTACTGCGAAGGTCAGACCCTGGACAAGCTTATCAAGGGCCGGAACACCCCGGTTGATGCAGCATTCCTCCGCAGCACGCTGCTGCCGCTAATCGACGCGCTGAAGTTTATTCACAAAAATGGTTTTATCCACCGGGATATTAAACCGGGAAATATTATGGTTGGAGAAGGCGGCGAGGTTAAGCTTCTGGATTTCGGATCGGCTGTAAGATATGAAGGCAAAGCGCATCCAGTCTTTACAACCGCTGGCTATTCGCCGCTGGAGTTCTATTCGAGCCGCTCCTGTCAGGGACCGGTCTCCGACATGTATAGTTTGGCCGCTACGGTGTACTATTGCTGTAACGGGACCCCTCCCCCAGACGTGCCGAAGCGGTTGTTCCGGGACGATCTGCAGCCAGTTGCGCTCAGCGGCAGTGCTTTTTCCCCGCTGCTGTCCTTTGTCATTCGCCGGGCTCTTGCTGTGAAGCATCAGCGGCGGGTCCGTTCATTCCGCTGGTTCCAGGCCGCTCTGCAGGCGGAATATTGGCTGAACAGAGGGAAGCGTCAGCGCTCTGGAGGATAACCTTCAGGGCTGACGCTTTTTCAGGCGCCCTTGTACCCGAGCAGCGCAGCTCCGCTTGACCCCTGCTTATCCGGCCCGGTTCGAATCTCCGCCGGTGTAAATGTTCGTTACCGGCTTAATCGCCTTGTAGCGAAGCTCAATTTCCGTTATTCCATCCTCGAATGTGATGTACAGCTTCTCATTGTAGGACATGACTGCCTTTTGATTTCTCGCGACCGGCGTCTTGCCGTGCTGGACCGCGCAGCGCGTATCGTGTTTGACGGTCAGCGTTCCGTTTTTACCTGGCATGAAGACGATCCGCTCCGCTTCCGGCAGGGGCTCATGCACAGCAAGCGAGCGGAACAGCTCATTTAGTGTAACCTTGCGCCCAGGGAAGGAAAAAAATACAAAAAATGATGCGGCGCCTGGAAATGAACAGTCCAAAACTCAGCTATGCCCTGGATATGGCCGGTCAAACCGCAAGGAACTACATGAAGAGCAAAGCTCAAGAGAGAGTGGAAAAGAAGGTGCAGGAGGAAGGCTGGGCCCCACACTGTAACAGAAAAAGAGATCCTGGGGTCCTTGGCGGACTAGTCCGGATCTCTTTATTTTCTCTCGAAAAGTTCTTCCGCCGATTGTGCCGTGGGGACAAAGCGGCGTGAACATGATGGGAGGGAAGGGAGCCGGCAGGCTCTCTTCCGAAGATGAATCAATGCCGATTAGATAAACAGAGAACGGGTGATGATAACCAGCAAAATGAAGAGAACTAGGATGGCTCCAGTGCTGGTGAAAGGTCCGTATCCGTATCCGCCTCTTACTTCTTCGCTCATGTTCATTCCCCTTTCGGTGAGTTGTTGTACTTGTGTACACCGTATTGTATGTGTCTCATTCTTCTGTGGTATAGGCCGATGCCATTGGAGCCTGCAAAATAAAAGAAGGATTCCCCGCAGAAGCTTCCCTAGTATTTGCGGCTCCAACAGCTGCCGCATGATACACATGCCGCATGATGCACACGCAAAAAGCCTCCGCATGCGTTATGCGGAGGCTGATATATAGGCTGGATCTAAACGTTATTTGGCTTTCTCCAAATCGCGGATGCCTGCGTATACCAGGTCGAACAGCTCTTCCAGATTCTCCTCTGCAATGCAGGAGAAGGCGATGCGCAGGTCGGTGTCGCCAAGGGCAATGGTGCCAAGGCCGTAATTGTGGATCAGATGCTGGCGCAGTTCTTCCGCATGGACCGTATGAAGCTTCAGGCACATGAAATAGCCGGAGTTAAAAGGATAATACGTCCATACTTCGTCTCCATACTTGCCGCTGTCGAGCAGCGACTTGACCTTATTGGCCCGGCCCTTCATGACCCGGAACTTCTCTTCTTTCTGTTCGACGAATTCCGGCGCCTTGAGCGCATCGAGCACGAACGTCTGCGAAGGATGCGGTCCGCTGGAAATGGTGGCCCGGATAATGCCGAGCGTCTTTTGCTCCAGGGCGGCCAGCACGTCTTTGCTCTCGGAAGCATAAGTGATGAAGCCTACGCGGAAGCCCCATACGTATTCCTCTTTGGTCGCGCCGTCGATCTTGACGGCAAGCACGCGCGGGTGCACGTTCGCCAGCTTGCCGAACAGCGATTCCTTGAGGGAATCCTCGAAGAAGAGTCCGAAATAGGCGTCATCACACACCGCAACTACGTTAACGCCTTCTTCCGCCGCGCGCAGAATCGCCGCAACGATCGCGTCGCCTTCCTTGATGCCCGGCGTGTAGCCCGTCGGGTTATTCGGGAAGTTCAGCAGCACGATCGCCTTGCCTTTGTCCTTCTGCGACAGGAGCGCCTGAAGCAGTCCGTCGCTGTTGAAGGTCATGTCTTCGGTGAACAGCGGATAGGTAACCAGATCTGCATGGCGGCGGACGCTGAAGGTCAGCTCGTAGTTCTCCCAGTTCTTATCGGGATAGATGACAGCGTCGCCGGACCCGGCGAACAGGTCGGCGACGATGCTGAGTCCGTGGGTTAGCGCATTGGTTACGATTGGATTGCCAAAGGATTTGCCCTCTAGAGAAGGGTTCTCGCGGAGCATTTTTTCGCGCCATACGGTGCGCAGCTCCGGTTTGCCCGCCGGTGGAGCGTAGCCGTATAAGTCCTTCGGGGCAAATGCGGAGAGCTTCTCCTGAATGACGTTCAGATGCATTGGGCCGCCGTTCTCGGTGGCGATGCCGATGGTGGCGTTGTATTTCTTGGCATGAGCGGTCGCCTCGGCGGATTGGCTCAGAATGCCTACTTTTGGAAAATAAATATCTCTGCCAAGAGTGGACAGCATGTCGTATACATGCTCATTTCCGGCTTTAATGCTTTCGTTTAATTGTCCAGCCTGTGGATTCATCGGTTTCATCCTTCCGGGTATCTTTGAAATCGGAGCACACTTACGATGGGAGCACCCTTGAAATCGTTAGCAAACATCCTAACATTGCCTAACATTATATCATTTGTGGTACGGGACAGTCACTTCGGAATATCGGTTTTTTCTAAAAGAATTGGGGATAATTTTAAGGCTTTTGATAAACGTTCACACGCAAATCGGGGACTGTCCGCGTTATACGGACAATCCCCGATTATATTCACCTATTTAACAGTTAAGAGGAGTGGAACGGACAGAATTTTTCCATCATTTCCACCGTTTCTGCATCCCGTTCCCCGCCTCTGGCCTCAAGCCCGCTGATGACAGCGCTGCGGTCTTCTTCCTTCAGATTTTGCCCGAACTTGAATTTGGCGGTAATTTCTTCCGGAACGATCCGCACGACAGCGACCGCTTTAAGCTGGGGACGGTACTTCGGATTCTCCGCATCAATGGGGTCATACCCGCCCTCTGGCTGGAGCTTCTTCATGAACTTTCCGAGCGCTGCCGCTTTTTCGCTTAAATCGGTGACGATCTCGGCCGTGCCGAAGGCAGTGACGCTTTTGAAAAAGGCGGTGGCCGGGCAGGCCATTTGGGGGTCGGTAAAATACGAAGGAATCAAGGAAAACTCATCCGCTACGGTGAAACAGACCTTGTCCATCTTGCGGATCGCGTCCATCTTGCCGCCGGCATGGCTGCCGTGGAAATAAAAGCATCCTTCGGTATAGACGAAATTAAGCGGGATGACGCGCGGACGGCCCTGTCCATCAATCGTGCCGAGAAAGCCGAAGCTCATTTCATCCAGAAAGGATTGCAGTTCTTCTTCCTGTTCGACTTTAAATTCTTTTCTTCTCATTTGCAGTGCTCCTTTGTCTGATAAAAATGGTTAACCAATAGCATACCAGGAGATTGACAAGAAAAAAGAGCCCATTTACATTATTTTTATTGGTCCACTTGAATGGGGGGAAGGAAGGCATGGACGCTATTCCAATATTAAGCTTTGACGAATACTTGACCGAATACCGCTATAAGTATCTCGCGCTGTATCATGCGCTTAGGGCGGCGATTCTAAGCGGGAATTTGCCGGGAGGCGCGCGGCTTCCCTCCACTCGCAAACTTGCCGCTTTATACGGTCTGTCGCGGGGGTCGGCGGCTCAGGTGTACGATATGCTCAGCGCTGACGGCTATGTAAAATCGGAAACGGGACGGGGCACCTTCGTGTCCAAGGACAGCTTCGTGACGGAGGGTGGACAAGCGGCGGAAAAAAGAGCGGGGCAGACGCAGGATCATTCGGGGACGGCGGACGGAAGCACGGGACAGACGGAAGCCTGCTCGGGAACGGCGGCTCATCCCGGCGAAGCGGGACGAAACCGAAACCGCGCCTCCGTTAGGGAAGGCCGGTCTGCGGAAGCCTTGGCTCATCCAGGCAGGCCGGGAAGTCCGCTCTCCGCAGGAGGGAGCGGCGGAACCTCGCTTCCGGCGGAGAGAGCGGCGGCAATCCCGGACCTTACGGCGGACATTCCG
>NZ_ASSD01000620.1 GCF_000520715.1 Paenibacillus zanthoxyli JH29 | reverse complement strand
CGGGGGCAATCCAAATCAAGCGGCTGCCGCCACACTGAGCCAGGTTATTGGTCTTGAGAATGACGGAATTCAGGTTTCGGTAATCGACATGAACAAGGAAGAATATCCGTCAGACCGGGATTTTGCCAAAACATTGACGACTGCCATGAAGCAGAAAGCGGATGAGGAGTCGATCGCGGCTATACGCGGCGGAGTGCGTTATGTGCGTACCTTGGAAAAAATGCCTGCGCCGTCCGTCGGACAGGCTATTAACCTTCACGATGGGGAAACGTACCTGATCACTGGAGGCACTGGGCTCGTGGGAGGCCAAATTGCTCTGGCGCTTGCGCGGCAAGCACGGATCAATGTCGTTATTACCGGCAGAAGACAGCTTCCGCCCGATCATCGCCTCCTGCCGAAACTGGAAGAGCTGGGCGCTCAGGTGATGTATGCGGCCGTAGATGTTACGGATCAGGCCCATATGGAGGAGCTGCTGCGCAGGATTCACGCCGCCTATGGCCCTTTGCACGGAGTCGTTCATGCCGCGGGACAACTGGAGTATACGCCTCATAAGCTGTTAAGCCGGAGTGTAAGCGATATTGACAGCATTCTAGCTCCCAAATGGAAAGGTACCATTATTACGGACCTCGTAACCCGTAAGGAGCCGCTGCGATTCTTCGCGACCTTGTCTTCGGTTTCGGCCACCCGCAAAGCATGGGCCTCGGGTCTTGGAGATTATGCCGCAGCCAACGCTTTCTTAAACGGCTATAGTTCTTACCGGACCAAGGAGCAGGCTCCGGGGCGTTCCTTGTCGGTCAACTTCTCGCTCTGGTCGGATACAGGGGCGGGAACGGAGTTTGGAAATATTCTTGAGCTGACGCTTAGAGCACAAGGGCTGAAACCGCTTGTTCACTCGAAAGCCGCCGATGCTTTCCTGAGAGCCTTGGGAACCGCCCGGCCTGATGTCATTCATCTACTGGATCAGGTAAAAAGTGAAGAGAAGAAGGAACGCTTCACCGTGCTTAATGCAGAACGGCAACCGACAGCCTCCAATTCCGGTTCCCATTCGCTTGTTTATCATTCGGCGAAAGAAATCCGGGAAATGGTGTATCGGACAATTGCCGAGCAACTGCAAATTCCCGTCAGCCATCTGGAGACGGGCAGGAATTTCATGGATCTTGGACTCGATTCGCTCGGGGCGGTCCAGGTGGTTTCCAAACTCGGCAGCCTGTTGAATACTGAACTGTACCCGACGCTTATTTTTGAATATCAGACACCGGAAGAATTGTCCGCGCATATCGAAGAGGTGCTGACGGCGGGCCCAGTGAAAGTAACGGCTCACGAAGAAATAACGGCTCACGAAGAGAATAAGAAATCCGAGGACAGCAGGAAGGATGAAAACCTGCAAGATATCGCCATTATCGGGATCGGTCTGCGCATACCCGGAGCGGGCAATCCGGAGGAATATTGGGAGCTGCTGCATAATGGCCGAAGCGCCATTCGCCCCGTCGATCCCGGAAGATGGTCCAAAGATGAGCATGTGAACACTGATTCATCCATGCTTCATACGACCTACATGAGCCGGGGGGGCTTTATCGACGCTCCGTACGACTTTGATCCGTTGTTCTTTGGAATGTCGCCGAAAGAAGCGGAGGCCACCGATCCCCAGCAGAGGATCTTCCTGCAGATTGCCTGGGAGGCCCTGCAGCAAGCGGGATATGGAGGGAAATACCGCACCCGCAAGATCGGCGTGTTCGCAGGCTGCGAGCAGAATACCTATATGGAGCACTTTGCCAATTACCGTTCCTATATGTTGATTAAGAACCGTTTGGCGGACAGCCCCGCCTTCAACCGGATGCATCCCGAAGAGCGCCGTGAAATTCTCGCCGGAATATCCGGCGTGCTGGAGCCGGCCCGCCTCGTTGCCGATACGGTCGCCGGCAATGGCCTGAATGAGGTAGCGGCGCGGGTAAGCCACTGCTTGAATTTGACAGGGCCCAGTCTGATCGTAAATTCCGCCTGCTCCTCTTCGCTGGTCGCGATCCATATGGCCTGCGAAAGTCTGCGCACCGGGGAATCGGAAATGGCTATTGCGGGCGGCGTAAACTTGAACTTAAGCCCGACGCCGTTCGTCTCCCTCAGCCGGGTGACTGCGCTGTCGCCGACTGGAGTCTGCTATCCGTTTGACCAGAGAGCGAACGGAATGGTGCTGGGTGAAGGGGCGGGAGCCATACTGCTGAAGCCGCTTGAAGCCGCGCTGAGAGATGGCGATTACATCCATGCGGTCATCAAAGGCTCGGCTATTAACAACGACGGCCGCTCCCAGGGAATTACGGCGCCAAGGCCGCAAGGCCAGGCCGAGGTAATCAGGGAAGCGTTCCGGCGGACGGGAATTCATCCCGAAACGATTTCCTATGTCGAAACGCACGGCACGGCTACGCCGCTTGGCGACCCTATTGAGATTGAGGGAATGACACAGGCGTTCGGAACCTTTACGGACAAGACGCAATTTTGCGGAATCGGTTCGGTTAAATCTTCCGTGGGCCACATGCTTTCGGCTGCCGGGGTAACGAGTCTGATTAAGGTGGTTCTTGCGATGAAGCATCAAACTTTGCCGCATACGCTGAATTATGAGCAGCCGAATCCGAATATTGATTTTGCGCACTCCCCATTCTATGTGGTCGATAAATATCCAAGACCCTGGAAGGCGGAAGGAAGCACTCCGCTCAGGGCCAGTGTCAATGCCTTCGGCTTCGGCGGCACCAACGCCCATGTTATTTTGGAACAAGCGCCGCAGACTTCGGCTGTTCCTTCCCGGGAGGACAACGGGCCGCATCTGCTGCTGCTTACCGGCAGAAATGAGCAAGGCATCCGGGCCGTCGCCGGAAATCTCAGAGCGCATCTTGAGAAGCATGCGGAGGCTAGTTTAGCTTCAGTATGCCGCACAATGAATCTTTCACAGAAAGAAATGTCCATCAAAGCGGCGGCAGTGATTAAATCCCGGGAGCATTTGACGAGCGTTCTTTCTGCGGTTGAACATGGCGAGTCTTTTGCGGAAATTAGCAGAGGACGTTCCAATCCAAGCCGAACGGCAGCGGTCCATCTTATGCTGGACGGTAAAGTGGCCGTGAGCGGTAGCGAACTGGAAGTGCTGTGCTCCCGGTTCCCCGCCTTTGGCTCTGCCTACCGGAAGGCGAAGCAAGAGATAACGGGTGCTGGAGCGGAGCTTGAGAGCTTTGCTGTACAATATGCGACTGGCAAGCTGCTGCATGAATTAGGAATTCGTCCTGTCGGAATCTTTGCCGAGGGATCAGGCATTCTCGCGGCGCTCGTTCTCACGGGTCAAATTTCGCTGGGGCAAGCCGCATTATTCATCCAGGACGGAAGCGGGCAATCTATGGAGACAGCAGACGATGCCCAGGCATTTTTGAAATGCCGGGTGGTAACACCTTCAGGAGTGATAGACCGCCATCATACCCGCGAGCTGTGGTCTTTCATTAAGAACGTTTTTGGGAAAAAATTAGCCGAACAAGATTTTGCGGAAGCCTTGGGTGCGGGAGAAACGCTGCTTTATTGCGGTAGCCATTTTGTCAACTTGCCGATTAGTCATCGTGATAACTTGCAGACCGTTAATCTCGCCTTGGATTTGGACGCTGCGGAGAACCTTTTGCAGAGCTTGGCCAAGCTGTATGTCCTTGGAGTTCCCTTTGATCCGTCCGGACTCTTTGGTCCTCATGAGAAAAAGGTTCTCTTGCCGACCTATCCGTTCGCTAATGAGACCTACAAGGTTTCATACGAACAGGAGACAGAAACACTTGAAACAGTTATTAACCCGTACAGGGAAGCAGTCCAAAAGCTGGGGCTCATAAAAATCGAGGTATAAAAGGAGAGGGGCATGAGCAAGGGCTACAAAATAACGAGGATCATAATCCTGTCTGTTGTTCTTCTGCTCGCCCTGCTGGTCTTGGCCGTGTTCACCACCAGCGGCGCGCAAAAGAAAGCCGAATATCTTGATCCCTGGAAGCGGGATTATGCTAAGCAGTTCGAGGACCCGCGATTGCAGCTCGTTGCTCATGGATTGTTGGCCGCGAACAGCCACAACCTGCAGCCATGGAAGATCCGTTTGGACCGGCAGAACCCGCTGGTGTTCTACCTTTACACCGATAACGAACGGCTCGCGCTCAAATCGGACCCCTTAGCCCGGCAAACGCTGGTTTCGCAAGGCACCTTTTTGGAATATATGCGGATAGCCGGCGAGCAGCTTGGGAATCCCGCCGAGATCGCGCTTTTTCCGGATGGGGAGTACGATGAACAGCATTTAAGCGAGAGTATGGAACGGAAGCCGGTGGCGAAAATTACGCTGTCCAAGGCGAACCCGCAAAATATTCCGCTTTATGAATTCATGTTCTTGCCGGATACGAACCGAATGGCTTACCGACCGGATGAAGTCACGCCGGATCAAATCCGGAAGCTGAGCGCAACGGACACGGAGCAAGACCTGACTTTAACCATCCTGAACGATAAAGCGGATATCGATAGATTTGGAGCCTTCGGTGTGGAGGGTACGGTCATCGAAACCGGATTGCAGCGGATGAATGACGAATCGGCCGAGATCTTCCGTTCCAATGAGTATCAGAAAAATAAATACCGTTTTGGATTTTCTTTCGAAGGTCAGGGAACCACGGGATGGAAAAAGCATCTGATGCAAGGATTACTTACAATTATTCCATCCTTTAACAATGAGGAGGCCGCGGCTATGCGGGCCGTCCAAGCGGCCCAAACCGCAGCCGGCCATACTCCGGCATATGCCTTGATCCTCAGCAAGGATAACAGCCGGACCAGCCAGGTTAAGGCGGGGATGCTGTTCAGCAGGCTCGTGCTTACCGCGCATGAGGAAGGACTCGTATTGCAGCCGATCAGCCAAGTGTTACAGGAATATCCTGAAATGCATGAGGCTTACAGCGAAGTTCACAGGGAATATGCGGCGGCGGGTGAAACGATCCAGTTCCTGATCCGCTTAGGCAAACCGACACAAGATACTCCGCTGAGCATGAGGCAGGGGGTTATGGATTTGATTTCGGAATAAGAGAGCATGCAGCTTAAAGTACAAATAAACGCGGGCAGTGAACAGGGGGACAGATTCTCTCTGTTCACTGTTCATTTTAAGGAGTGGAAAGACCAAAATGGTTGAGGTCTATGCGCTGCCGGTACCGGATGGAGACAGTTTTCAGCAATATATCGGATTATGCAACTATGTCTCGTCAGAAAAGTATACGTATTAAGCGGATGGCAAACTGTGTTCATCTGTATGAGTGTTCTGAGATTTACGAGCGAATCACCTGAGGAAGGGTGTACGAATGAGAATCAAGATGGCTCTGATGGTTACCATATTCGCATTGCTCTCCGCTTGTGTTAATAGCGTTGATAAGGAGAACTTAGCCATCCATGTGAATAATGATACGACTGCGGAAGCAAAGAGAGAAGATAACTCGATTAGGGCAATTGGAACAAATCAAGACGGGCGCCTACTCGTCAAGCCTGCTAGTCAAGCTAACGTAGCTACTTTAGGGGCTTCTAGTTGTCTCGGAGTAGATTCTGACCTCAGATGGTCAGGAGACTATGAAATGTTATGGGAACCCACATCTGGTGGGGCTTCTAGAAAGGTAATGACATTTCCAATCGATTTCGAAATCGTGCAACCAAGCGATGTACCAGTCAAGATGCAGAAGTTTACCTTGGGAACAACAGATTTATTCGCATACGTTCCGCGTTATACGGATTGTCACGCTCTCGAAACTTATCTGTTTGGAATAAATGTGGGGAGGCTTTCCCAATAACGTTGGAAATGAAACCTGGACAGATTTGGACGAATATAGGTCAGCTCCGCATCATCCTTTTCAGGTATCCAATGGTGAACTCACCATTACTGGCGGTCATGCAGCTGGTCAGGATTTTATTAATGTGTATCATTTCTATTATGATTCCAAGAAACATTCTATGATCCTGAAAAAGACAGATCAAGTTAAGCCAAATGATTTAACGAGCAGTTTACCTACTCCTTGATCTTATTAAAAATATGAAAGGTTACTGTCAAGTATAATCCACACTTGTTTTTTCCATGACTCGAGGCGGATATGGCATTCCATTAGTTGACCGTTTGAAGGGATAATATGTTGTCAAGACTAGTTAGCACTTGAGCGGAGGAGAGGTGCTTACATGTCCGAGCATATTCATCGGTTGCTGGAGACCGTATTGCCTAATCTGAAAGGCATTATCGATGCAGAGTCCGTTATCGGAGAACCGATCCAGACACCGGATGGTACCGTTGTGATCCCCATTTGCCGAACGAACTTTGGATTTGTGACCGGGGGTACCGAATTCAGAGGCTCCGCTTCTTCAGTGCTGCCGTTCGGAGGAGGTATCGGAGCGGGCGTGTCCGTCACTCCCGTCGCGTTTCTCATTATCGGTCCTTCCGGAGTCCAGACGGTATCGCTTGATTCCCCCAAAGACATATACAGCCGCATTCTTGACTTAAGTCCGCAGCTGCTTGATAAGTTGAAAAGCTTGTTGGACCGGTAATTTCGAAGGATATCAATGCACAAAAATTCTAAAATGTCATTCTCGTAAGACTTCCGGCAAATTCGTATGCCAGAGTCTTTTTTTATTTAAAGCATATAAGGGCTTTTTGTCATACTAAATCCAGTGATAAATATGCTATATTTAACAGGAAATAGATGAATTATGGTGGGGAGAAAGCTATGACAGTAAAAGCAAGAAGGGAAGCGGCTTATGATTACTATTTATCTAAAAAGCCGAGAAGACTCCTTCCTCTAC
>NZ_ASSD01000619.1 GCF_000520715.1 Paenibacillus zanthoxyli JH29 | reverse complement strand
TCCTCCTGCGAGGACGGCGAAGCCGTTTCTTCTTGGCTTGAAAATCATTCCATGTTGCTTGCCTGTTATCTTTGATAAACTAGCTCTCAAAAAGTTGCACTGCGGATCGCATTAAACTTACGGGGAGGCCGACCATTTTGGATAAAACAGGGATTACGATTGAGGAAGTGCTGGCAATTCCCATTTTGCGGAACGCCAGAGTGCTTGCCGGAAGCCAAGGCTTAAACCGGGTGGTTCAATTCATCGATGTGATGGAAGTGCCCGATTTGAAAGGCTGGGTCAAGGAAGGGGTCCTGATGCTGACCACCGCTTATGCCATTCGCGACAATCCTTCCGAGCTCGCGGGATTGATCCGGGTGCTGGACCAGGGAGGAGGAGCTGCGCTGGCGATCAAGCCCGCCCGCTTTCTGAAGGGCATTCCGCAGGATGCGCTGGATGCCAGCGACGAGACCGGACTGCCGCTCATCGAGGTGCCTTCCGAAATCCCGTATACGGATATTACAAGGCCGATTATGGAGCGGGTGCTGGACCGCCAGGCGTCGCTCTTGAGGCGCTCGGAAGAGGTGTACCGGACACTGACCACGATGGTGCTTCAGAACAGCGGCATTCAGGCGGTCAGCGACAATGTGGCCGGCCTGCTGCGGGCGCCTGTTGCGGTGATCGACAATGAGGGGGAACTTATCGTCTCCTCGCCAGCAGGCCTAGCGTGGGATCTGTCCCGGACGCCGCTCGAATGGACCATTAACGTAGACCGCCGCAATGTCGCGAAGCTCCTGGTGGACAAGGAGGAGCTGGACGAGATGGAGCTGGTCGGAATCGAGCAGGCCAGGCTGGTGCTGGCGCTTGAACTCATGCGCAACAAAATTGTGGCGGATACGGAAATGCGCCTGCGCGGTAATTTCATCGATGAGCTGCTGACGCCCCCGGTTCCGCCAAGGCATGAAGTCGAGCAGCGGGCACGCAAGCTGGGCCTTAATGTGGAGCATTTATGGGAAGTGGCCGTGATTGAAGGCGATTGGGCGGCGGGCGAGGAGGAGCTCTTGACCAAGCGTCTTGAGGAAGAAGCCAGAACCCGGCGCGTGTCCCCTCACGTGGAGTTTCGCTCCAACCGGGCCGTACTTTTTTTGCCAAGTATGGAAATCAAACGGGCGGAGGACAACCGGAACCGGTTGAAGCCATGGGCAGACACGCTGGAGGGCTGGGCTACAGTCAAATTGCCGGGGCTCAAGGGAAACCGGATTGGCCTGGGAGGACAAAAGCGTCTGTGGGAGATCTACGACAGCTACAACGAAGCGCGCAAGGCGCTTAACGTGTCCCGGCGGATCGGGCAGGGCAGATTGGTCATTCGCTATGAGGAAGTGGAGATCTACGATCTGCTCGGGAACGCGATGGAGAGCCCCGAATTCTCCGAGCTGTTCAATCGCAAACTGGGCAAACTCCGGCAGTACGATGAGGAGCATAACGGCGATCTGATGCGCACTTTTCTGTACTATCTGGAAAGCCGGGGGAGCCTTATCGAGACGTCCAACCGCCTGTTTATCCACCGCAACTCCGTAAAATACAGATTGGAGCGAATTCGGGATATTACGGGCTTTGATCTGAATGATTCGAGGGAGCAGCTGGTCTGCCAGCTCTGTCTGATCTATTATTATATGCGCGTAAATCCGGCGGAGTAATCCGCTGTTTCCGGGATATCGCCTGTCGTTTTTTATGTAAAGAAGAGGATTTTGAAATTTTATGTGTTATAAAATGTAACGCGTCAATGCCACATTCGTCCGCAGCAACCAAACAAAACGCTGCTTTTTTAGTTAAAGGGGACGTAGTGACTTGTCCGTAATCTTTGTAAAATGAGCACAATTACCTCGTAAGACAATTAACTTGACAGGCCGGGTCCTGCCGGCTGTGCAAAGGGGTTGATCCATTGTTAGTGTATTCGGTCCGCAGGCTCGGGCAGATGATTCCTGCGCTGCTGGGGATTATCTTGATCACCTTCATCCTGTCCCGTGTGCTGCCCGGAGACCCGGCGGTGATGCTTGCCGGCGAACAGGCGCCCCCGGACGTTATTGAGAAAATCAGGCAGGATATGGGCCTGGACAAGCCGCTTTACAGCCAATTTTTTGATTACCTCGGCATGCTCGCGCGCGGGGATCTCGGCGATGCGTATCATACCGGACATTCGGTCGCCAGCGATTTTGCCTCGCGCTTCCCGGCTACTGTCGAACTGACCCTGTTCAGCATCCTGATCGCCATTATTGTAGCCATCCCTGTCGGCGTTATCGCCGCAACCCGCAAAGAGTCCGTTATCGACCATATTTCCAGGGTGTTCTCCCTGATCGGAGCCTGTGTTCCGATTTTCTGGCTTGGTCTGATTCTGATCTACATTTTCTATTCGAAGCTCGGCTGGGCGCCGCCCCCGATGGGACGGATCAGCGGGGAGCTTAATCCCCCAACGGACATCACCGGATTGTATGTTCTGGACAGCCTGCTGTCAGCGGACTTTGTCGCTCTGAAGAGCAGTATTATCCATCTTCTGCTTCCGGCCATCTGCCTTAGCACCGGGACCATGGCTATTGTGGCCCGGATGACCCGCTCAAGTATGCTGGAAGTGATCGGCCAGGATTTTATCCGGACGGCCAGAGCGAAGGGACTGCGGGAGTCGATTGTCATCTGCAAGCATGCGCTGATCAACGCCCTGATTCCGACGCTGACCGTACTCGGTCTTCAGTTCGGTTATCTGCTGGGGGGCGCGGTGATTACAGAAACTATTTTCTCCTGGCCCGGAGTTGGCGGCTATATCACCGATTCCATCCTAGCCGCCGACTATGCGCCCATTCAAGCCTTCACGCTGGTCAGCGCGGTGCTGTACTGCTTGATTAATCTAGCGGTGGATTTGATTTACGGGCTGGTCGATCCGCGAATCCGTTATGAATAATCCATTACAAAAGGAGGTGCTGCGGCAGTGACAGTCATGTCAACGGCAAGTTCTCCGGGGCAGCAGAAATCGGCTCCTAAACCGGCCAGATTCCTTCGGCTGCTGCTCCGGAACCGTCTCGCGGCGATCGGGCTAGGCTTTATCGTGCTGTGGACGATCGCCGCTATCGTCGCCCCATGGATCGCCCCATATAACCCTTACGTCCCCGATATGGCCGCCAAGCTGCAGCCCCCGGGCGGAGCGCATATGCTGGGCACGGACAATTTCGGCAGAGATATTTTGAGCAGGGTGCTGTATGGAGCGCGGATCAGCATTTGGACGGGACTCATCGCTGTGAGCATTTCGTTTGTCATCGGCGTGCCGCTCGGCGGCATAGCCGCTTATTACAGAGGCAGAACGGAAACTATCATTATGCGTCTGCTCGACGTATTGCTGTCTTTCCCTTCACTGGTGCTCTCCATGGCGATCGCCGCTTCCATCGGCGCGGGACTGTTCAGCGCGATGATTGCGGTGGGCGTGGTCGGCATCCCCGAATTCGGGCGGCTGATGTACGGCCAGACGATATCGCTGCGGGAAAAAGAATATGTGGAGGCCAGCAGGTCCATCGGCGTCAAAGACCGCGTCATTCTGCTGCGCCACATTCTCCCCAATGCGCTGGCTCCGCTGCTGGTTCAGGCAACACTCGGAATGGGCTTTGCCATTCTGACCGCATCGAGCCTCAGCTTTCTGGGCCTTGGCGTCAAACCGCCGACCGCTGAATGGGGCGCCATGATCGCGGAAGGCCGCGAATATATCATTTCCGGGGAATGGTGGCTCGTGACCTTTCCGGGCCTTTCCATCGCAACGGCCATTTTGGGCTTCAACCTGCTTGGCGACGGACTCCGCGACGTTATGGACCCCCGGCTCCGATCCGGCAAATAAAAGAAAGCGGGTGCCGCCTCACCGGCGGGCCGTCCCGCGAAAGAGAAATATCCTTCGGTTATCAGCAATGCAAATGATGGATAAAGGGGAAATTCGAATGAAAAAAATGACC
Organism: Paenibacillus zanthoxyli JH29; assembly: GCF_000520715.1. Taxonomy (GTDB): domain Bacteria; phylum Bacillota; class Bacilli; order Paenibacillales; family Paenibacillaceae; genus Paenibacillus_AQ; species Paenibacillus_AQ zanthoxyli. The sequence continues at coordinate 4,084 of NZ_ASSD01000619.1, read as the reverse complement.
AAACATCTTACCCTGCTGCTGGTTCTGTGCATCGTTCTGGCCGGCTGCGCCGCCAAATCCAATCCGCCGGCCTCAAGCGCCAGCCAGAGTCCCGGCGCGGACAGCGGCGCAACCACGCAGCCGGCAGCTGCTTCATCGACTCTTACCGTGGCGTTCTCCGAAGGAGGAACGACACTCGATCCCGCCGAGGCGAGCGACCTGACCTCCGACACCTTCGTCATCGCCGCTTACGACCAGCTCGTAACCTACGGAGTCAAAACTGTGGATGGCGCCGACGTCGCCAACACGGATGAAATCAAGCCGATGCTGGCGGAAAGCTGGAGTGTATCGGACGATAACCTGACCTATACCTTCAAGCTCCGCAGTGGCGTTAAGTTCCAAAGCGGCAACCCGGTGACGGCGGATTCGGTCGTATATACCTTGGATCGCGTGAAAAATTCCAAATCCGGCAGCTTCCTGTACGGGATGGCCGACATTAAGACGGTCACCGCCAAAGACGCTTCCACCGTTGAAATCGCCCTGAACAAGCCGAACCATATGTTTATGCAGATTATCGCCCTCTACAATTTCTCTATTGTTGATGATGTTGCCATGAAGGGCAAAAACGCAGATTACCTGAAGACCAATACGGCGGGCTCCGGTCCGTTCGCAGTGGAGAAATGGGACCCGGCGAGTGAAGCCGTGCTTACCGCCAACGCCGACTACTGGCAGGGGGCGCCGAAGCTCAGCAAGGTTACGCTGAAGTTCACCAAGGAAGCCTCCAACCGCGTGCTGCTGCTGGATAAAGGCGATGTGGACATGGCCATCGAGATTCCGGCCAAGGATGTTGCCTCCCTGCAGGCGAACAGCGCCCTCAGCGTCAAATCCAATGCCAGCAACCGCATCCTGTTCCTTGCGCTCAATAACAAAGTCAAACCTTTTGACAACGTAAAGGTCCGTCAGGCGATTGCTTACACGATTCCTTATGATCAACTGATCAACGATGTTATGCACGGTCAAGCGAAACAGATGAAGAGCGCCGTTGCCAGCAACACGCCGGGCTACACCGACAAGGGCTACACGTACGAGCATAACCTGGATAAAGCGAAGCAGCTGCTTGAGGAGGCAGGTTACGGAAACGGGTTCAGCTTTGACCTGACACTGGGTTCGGGCTTCCAGGATTGGGAGGACGATGCGGTGCTCATTCAGGCCGAGCTTGCCAAAGTCGGAGTGACGATGAATATCAACAAAGTGGCCCGGGCTCAGTTCCTGGAGATGCAAAAGAAGAAAAACCTGACCGCCTACATCTCCAAATGGACCTCTTTCGTCAACGATCCTGGCTATCACCTCGGATTTTTGATGTACGGCAAGGGTTCGTCCAACTATAACAATTACAGCAACGCCGAAGTAGACAAGCTCTGGGAGCAGGCCAGCCAGGAACCGAATGCAGATGCGCGCAAGCAGCTGTATGAGAAAGCCCAGGAGATCATTACAACCGAAGCGCCATGGAGCTATCTCTACGAATACAACCGGATCGTCGGCATGAGCGCGAAACTCAGCGGCTATGTCTACTACCCGGATGAGATTATCCGCTTCTACCCGCTGTCCAAGAACTGATAATCATAGGGAATCCCTTCCCAGTTTTTAAAAAAAGGAGAGGCCGAGCCGGATGCAAATGCCGGTCCGGCCCTCTTTTCCATAGCGAAAGCCTGAGCAGCCGCAGGCAATCATTCAAAGGAGTTGTGGCCGGTTATGAACTGGAGACAGAAGGTGCTAGATGAAATCGATGCCCGTCAGGAGGAGCTTCTTGAGCTATCCTCGAAATTAATTCAGTTTCCGACGGAGAACCCGCCCGGAGATTCGAGAGACATCAGCGATTTTATCATAGATTATTTGGCGAAATCCGGGATCAGGACGACGGTTCACGCCGCCACTCCCGAAATGTTGAATTTGGTATCAACCTATAAAGGAAGCGGCGGCTCGGACTCCGGCAAAAAGCTGATCTTCTGCGGCCATACCGATGTCGTTCCCGCCGGCGATTTGGATCGCTGGGATTTCGATCCGTTCTGCGGAGAAATCCGGGACGGTTACCTGCTGGGACGGGGAGCCTCCGACATGAAGGCGGGGCTGGCCGGGGTGCTGTTCGCGGCATCTCTGCTGGCGAAGCTTGGCGTTCCGCTGGGAGGCGACCTGACGCTGCTTGTAGTGCCGGACGAAGAGACCGGCGGGCATCTTGGCGTTCCTTGGGTGCTGGAGCGGGGACTCGTCGAAGGCACGGCTGCGGTGATCGCCGAGCCGTCCGGTCCGCTGAACCCGACGATTGGGCAAAAAGGAAGCTGCTGGTTCGAATTTACCGTTGAGGGAACGCCGGGGCACGGTAGCCTGTCGCCGATCGTTGGCGAGAGCGCCATCGTGAAGGCGGCGAAGGGGATCGAAGCGCTTCAGCGCCTATGGGATATCGAACCGAATATTCCCGAAGAGGTCAAGAGCATTATCACGATTTCCCAGCAGTATGCCAAGGAACGCGAGCCGGAAGGATTGGCTTACCAGGTGTTCGATCATGTTAGCGTCAATATCGGCACCATTCAGGGCGGCACCAAAGTCAACGTGGTCGCCGACCGCTGCACGGTTCAGGTGGATTCGCGCGTTCCGTTCGGCGTTGACTATCGTCAGGTGATGGACCGCGCGGGATCGCTGCTGCTGGAAGCGGGTATCGAGACCGACATTAAGCCGTTCGGTTTTCAGGGCAATGCCAACTGGACGCCTCCGGAAGAGCCTGTGGTGAAGCATCTCGTGGACAGCATCTCCGAGGTCAGCGGCGAAGAGGCGTACGGAGTTCTGCAGTGGGCATCCAGCGATGCGCGCCATTTCCGCACCCATAACATTCCCGTGCTTCAGTACGGCCCGGCCGAGCTGTCTACGATCCATTCGTTTAACGAAAAAGCGCCGGTCTGGCAGATTATCCGGTGCGCTAAGGTTTATGCGCTGACGGCGCTGAAATATTTGGGCGTGGAGAAAACGCCAAACGTGTAGGGGACCTAAGACCAGTCATAACGATCAGAGCAACAAGAAGGAGGAGGAGTCATGCCCGAACTGCTGGAAGTATCCGGACTGAGAACGGAATTTAAGACCTCCGGAGGGATGATCCGGGCGGTAGACGGCGTCGATCTTCGCATCAAAAAAGGCGAGACGCTCGGCATTGTAGGCGAATCGGGCTGTGGCAAGAGCATTACTTCACTGTCGATCATGCAGCTGCTTCCCCCGAAGATCGGCCGGATTTCGGCCGGAGAGATCCGTTTTGAGGGCAGGGATCTCCTGAAGGTCAGCCGCCGGGCGATGCGCGGCATTCGGGGCAACCGGATTGCGATCATCTTTCAGGAGCCGATGACCTCGCTGAATCCCGTCTTCAAGATTGGCAAGCAAATCTCCGAGGCGGCCAGGTACCATTTGAAAATCGGTAAAAAAGAAGCCTGGAAGCGCTCGGTGGAGATGCTGACCAAGGTGGGCATCCCGCGGCCGGAGAAAATTGCCGAGCAATATCCGCACCAGCTGTCCGGCGGCATGCGCCAGCGCGTTATGATTGCCATGGCGATGATCTGTAACCCGAAGCTGCTGATTGCCGACGAGCCTACAACCGCGCTGGATGTCACCATTCAAGCCCAGATTCTCGATTTGATGCGAGAGTTGCAGGAAACGGAAGGGACCTCCATCCTGATGATTACCCATGATCTAGGCGTTGTCGCCGAAATGTGCGACCGCGTCGTGATTATGTACGCCGGTCAGGTGGTGGAAGAGACGGACGTCGCCACCTTGTTCAGCCGCCCGAAGCATCCGTACACCCAGGGTCTGCTGGCTTCGCTGCCGCAGCTTGCGGGAGACGCGGATCGGCTTCAGTCTATTCCGGGCCAGGTTCCGAACCCGCTAGATATGCCTTCCGGCTGCCGGTTCGCTCCGCGCTGTCCTCACAAGTTCGACCGCTGCGAACAGGCTGAACCGCAGCTGCTTGAAGACGAAGCGGGACATTCCTGCCGGTGTTTCCTATATGAGAAGCGGGAGGTGTTGTCATGACCACGCTCTTGGAAGTTCGCGATTTAAAGAAACACTA
>NZ_ASSD01000618.1 GCF_000520715.1 Paenibacillus zanthoxyli JH29 | reverse complement strand
CACTTCAAGTGTTAGCTAAGTGGGGGAGTGTTCAATATACTATAAGCATGAAGCATCTGAATATTCAGTCCAGTCAGGATAAGCGGCGAAAGGGTGGAGCGAACCAATGAGTATACAAGAGCTTAATGCAGCATTCATTGAAAAATACGGGACAAGCGGCCTGGAGGAGAAAGTGTTCTATGCGCCGGGAAGGGTCAATCTGATCGGAGAGCACCTCGATTATAACGGGGGGTATGTTCTGCCAGCGGCGCTGGAATTTGGCACGACACTGATCGTACGGCCGCGTGCTGACGGTAAAGTAACGTTCGCTTCAACTAATTTTCCATATGAATTATCCATTGATAATACCGAAATCGGCAGAGAAAAGACCGGCGAATGGGTGGACTATCCGATTGGTGTGATGGCTGAGCTGAAGAAAAAAGGGCATCCCGTGTCGCAGGGGTACGACCTGCTCTTCCACGGAGATATCCCTAACGGTGCGGGCTTGTCGTCTTCGGCTTCCATCGAGGTCGTTACGGCGTTTGCTTTCCTGACGCTGGAGGGCGGCGATACCGATACGGTGGAAATCGCGCTGCTGTCCCAGCGCGCGGAGAATCAATACGTCGGCGTAAACTCCGGCATCATGGACCAGTTCGCTGTCGCCAACGGCAGAGAGGATCATGCCATTCTGCTTATGTGCGATACGCTGGAATATGATCTGGTACCTTTCATAACCGGTTCTTATAAACTCGTTATCGGCAATACGAACAAGCGCCGGGGGCTGGTGGATTCCAAATACAATGAACGCCGCCAGCAGTGTGACGAGGCGCTCGCCGCGCTGCGTGAAGAAATCCCTTCCCTTGGTTTCCTGGCGCAATTGAAGCCGGACGAATTCGAACGGCATGCAGGGAAAATCGCCGATGAAACGGTCAGACGGCGCGCGCGCCATGTCGTTGAAGAGAACCAGCGCGTGCTTGACTCTGTACAGGTGCTTAAAAATAATGATCTGAAGCAGTTCGGACAGTTCATGAACGACTCTCACGTTTCACTGCGCGATTTGTATGAAGTAAGCTGCACCGAACTGGACGTTATCGTCGAGGAGGCGCAGCGCATTCCCGGTACGCTCGGCTCGCGGATGACGGGAGCGGGCTTCGGCGGCTGCACCGTTTCGCTGGTGCATGAAGACGATATCGAGCGCTTTATTGCCGAAGTGGGCAAAGCCTATAAGGAAAGAACGGGCCTTACGGGCGAATTTTACGTATGCGGCATCGGCAACGGGGTTAGAGAATTGGAAGGAGTGAAGTGAGATGGCTATATTGGTGACGGGCGGAGCGGGCTATATCGGCTCCCACACGGTAGCAGAGCTGCTTGACCTCGGTGAAGAGGTTGTGGTGCTGGATAATCTGGTAACAGGGCACCGGGAATCCCTGCTGGGGGGCAAGCTGTACGTGGGCGATTTACGGGACAAGGAACTGCTGGCCAAGCTTTTTGCCGAGAACGAGATTGAAGCGGTCATTCACTTTGCCGCGAGCTCCCTTGTGGGCGAGAGCATGAAGGACCCGGTAAAATATTACGACAACAACGTATATGGCACACAGTGTCTGCTGGAAGGCATGCAGAAGGCCGGCGTGAACAAAATCGTGTTCTCCTCCACCGCAGCGACTTACGGCGAACCGGAGAAGGTGCCGATCGAAGAGACGGACCGCACCCAGCCATCCAATGTCTATGGGGAAACGAAGCTGACGATGGAGCGGATGATGTCGTGGTTCGACAAGGTGCTTGGAATTAAATACGTGGCGCTGCGCTACTTTAATGCCGCCGGGGCGCATGCCAGCGGTAAGATCGGCGAGGATCACCGGCCAGAGAGCCATCTGATTCCGCTCGTTCTTCAGACCGCGCTGAAGCAGCGCGAGAGCATCGCTGTCTTCGGCGACGACTACCCAACCAAGGACGGTACGTGCATACGCGACTATATCCATGTCACCGATCTGGCGGACGCCCATGTCCGGGCTGTAACCTATCTGCGCAGCGGAAGCGGGAGCAACGTATTCAACCTCGGCAACGGCCTGGGATTCTCCGTCAAGGAAGTGATTGAGACGGCCAAGGAAGCGACCGGCCTTGACATTCCGGTTGCCATTCAGGAGCGGCGCGCGGGCGATCCTGCCGTGCTTGTGGCCACCTCTGATAAAGCCCGCAGCGTGCTGGGCTGGAATCCGTCGCGCGCCGATCTGAAGGAGATTATCCGCAGCGCTTGGAACTGGCATTCGTCTCATCCGCAAGGGTACGGGGAAGCTTGAATGAAGCCTATAGAGATGACAGCCGGTATAAAGGAGAACAACATCATGGTTATCGAAAAAAATACAACAGCTTCCGGGGCCGATCTGGCGCTTCATGCCATAGAGCAGCTCGTCCTGTTCGCATCGCACCGGCGGCTAATCGAACCGGACGATACCGATTACAGCCGAAATCTCCTGCTGGAGCAGTTCAGATTCAGCGAGCCTTATACCGGGAAAGTCGATGATACGAAACTGCAGGGCCCGCAGGCTCCGCTGGATGTTCTGATCGATTACGGCTTCGAAATCGGGCTCATTCCGGAGAACAGCGTCACTTACCGAGATCTGCTTGACGCCAAGATCATGGGTCTTCTTCTGGCACGTCCATCGGAAGTGAACGCGGAGTTTTACCGGCTGAGCGCCGAGCAAGGCGTTGCTGCCGCGACCGACCGGTTCTATCAGCTCAGCATTGATTCCAACTATATCCGCATGGACCGCATTTCGAAAAATGTTTACTGGCTGCAGCCTTCGCCATTCGGCAACTTGGAGATGACGATCAATCTGTCCAAACCGGAGAAGAATCCGAAGGAAATCGCCATGGCGCGGCTGCTTCCGCCGCCCGTGTATCCGAAATGCCTGCTCTGCCGGGAGAATGTC
>NZ_ASSD01000617.1 GCF_000520715.1 Paenibacillus zanthoxyli JH29 | reverse complement strand
ATTTTGAAACATCTGACGAGAATTTGCATTCTCATAATGGCATTTCAAAAGCGTGAAACACGCTGTGAAATCCATCTTTTTTTTTGGAACTCGCTAAGCGAATTCCCACTCACTCGTTGTTCAGTTTTCAAAGATCAAACTTGTTTGCCGCCGTTCAACTTTTCCTCAGCAGCAACTTTTATAATATATCACATCCAGACCGTTTAATGCAAGCTCTTTTTTGAAATTTCTTTCGAACCAGAACTCGTATTTCTTGGCCGGAATTAGAATATACCATGAACACAAAAGAAGCGCAAGTATTATTTTGCGAAATGTATTGTTTTTTATTCTCGAATAGGAAATATCTTTTACCCGCCTTATTCAGCAAGCCGGAATCCGTACTCCTTCCAGACGCGCTCCTCCAATTCCGCATAATACTCTGCTGACACGATCGGCCGCGCTCCACGCAAAATCTCCTGGAGATAATGCCCTGGCGGAGACAGCTCGGAGCTTTTGTCCACAACCACGAACGTTACCGCATCCTGCATGCTGCCGTCAGCGCATTGAACAGGGACAACTGCAGGACGATATTTCCCGCTGTGCACACCTTCCCGAAGATATAAATAACCGTCAAGACATTCAGCAGGTATATAGTAAAGCTTCCCCTCCGTCCTGCCTCCGGTCTCGACAAGATCGGCACGTCCGCCATCCTCGGCCCAATACGTAAATTGGAGATTAAACCCCTCGGCAGCTCCGCATCCTCTCACATCAGCGAACCATTCGTCAGCTCCGGCGAGCGTAATCCTCTCCATATCCATACAGCTTCCATAGGCAAAATAAAGCACATTCGGGTTCTGCCTTAGCAAATGCAGCTTCCAATCCCCTTGAGCAATCACATCATGCTTTCGCTCCCCGTATACATACACCCACGCTTCCCGCTTTCCGCTGTCGGTCATCACTTCCGTTCTGATCCGCTCATATTCATTCGCCGGATTCCCGGGACCGTGAAAGTCCTCCAATTCGTCCAACCGGGTCAGCATCTCCAGCGTCACTTCGTACAGCTCGCCAGCCACGATGCCGGAGCCTTCTTCCACCATAGCCGGATAGCCGCGCTGCGTATCCATCAAACTCCCCCGGGTCCACGCCATGAGCGCAACCGGCCGGGCATTTTCCATTAGATGATGATTTTCTTCTCCCTGCCGTAATGTTCCATAGACAAAAACAAGTTCCATGTCGTTTGCTCCTTTTGCTCAGCGTGCGTTCATTATTTTCACTCTATCATACAAGGCGAATGAACTGAACAGCATATCGTCTTGCCGAACGAGGAAGCGGAGTACATGGTTTGCAAGCAAACGGGTTACATTAATACCAAGCTCATAGCCTGAAGGAGGAGAACCATGGAAAGCACTAATGAATTTGTGAAAAAATTGCATGATACGCAGAAGAAAGACGAAAAAAATAAGCACCACGGCAAAGGGAACGCCGGATTCAAACTGCAGAATAAGCAGCACAGTACGAATAAATGACATTCGATTATTGATTTCGCTCGGAATTGTAATAGGGGATCGAGTACCTAAAATCGGCCTTTGCGATCCGCAGCCGAATTTCGGGGTGGGTATCACCGCCGTTCAACATTACTCTGATTAACACACAAATGACCCACAAGAGAGTCACTTTTTCAAAGTGTCCACTTCTTATGGGTCACAGTTCACTTTTCAGACGCAGAGAATGATAGCTTTTCGCGGGTTCATCTATAAAATATAATCAAAGAAACGAGAGTCTAGTTGGGACTTGATCATTTGCTGCTTTTGCGGCTCTAGTGTATGAATCGTACGGAGAACTTCATTAAAAAACGGATTACCCCACTGTTCCCCATTTTCCAATAACATTTCCGCAAACTTGCCTCTTTCAATAGCCCGATGAATAAGCAGTTCAACCGCATGTTCCGGTACGAACGTCCTATTTCCCCTTCTTGTCAGTTCTAATGCTTTTTTGTTGCAGGTTGAGACGCAAACCCCGCATCCAATGCAGCGCTCCTCATCAATGATAATTTGATGAAACGGCTGACTGTCCGATTTTCGTACTAAGGTAATGGCTTGAACCGGACATTTCTTAACGCAGCGCTGACAACCCACGCAGTTATGTTGGCTTTGGTAGGGCAAGAAATTACTCGGATTAACAGCGGGAAATCCCCAATTCCGTATGGCCTTCATCATGCCACAGCAACAGGAGCAGCAATTGCACATCCATGCGGGTTTTTGCTTAACATTATCGACGACGTGAACCAACCCATACTCCCGGCTCTTCCTCAGAATTTCCAAAGCTTCCGAGGTATCGATTGCTCTGCCGTAGTTCCTTCGGATTACGAATTCCCCGTATTCATTCAGTGAAAGGCAAACTTCCATAGGAGCCGAGCAGTTTTTTCCAAGGTGCTCCGCAGTATGCCTGCAGTAGCACTGGGACACCGCGATATGTTTGGCTTCTTTTATAACAGTAACAGCTTTTTCCCAGTCATATATTTCAGGCATGGAATCGGGGTCCAAAAAGGACTCATACACCAATGCTCTGCCAAGCGCCGTTTTTCCGGAACCATGAACCTCGCGCACAAAAATATCGCTATTACCGGCATAGGCGGAAACAGCCATAGCCAACTCTTTTTTCGAAACGTTCTCTTTTCCGATCTTCATCATCGTGAGTTCGAAAAAACCGACAACCGGCGGGGAGAGGGAGTAGAAGATTTCCTGTGTTTGGGGATTTCGAAGATCCATCACAATTCCCTTGTCCGCCATCTGATCGAGCAAAACCTTTATTTCCTCTTGAGACATGCCGCAACGGCGGGAGATCTCCTCTAACGAAGCGGGAAAGACTGGAAGCTTAGCTCCAATGGCCGCTTCTTGGGGAGTGTACAGGAGTTCAAGGATCGTGTGCCAGCCATCCCAGGAGTTTTGTTCTTGAGGTTCCGGAAGGCCAACAACATTAGCATTTAATCTTTTTGCCAAATCCCCGAACTCTTTCTTCATATTATTGATATGTCCCATTCCCGGCTCCTCTCAACGCAGCAGGCCGATGCTGCCGGTTAAGTGTTTTATTTTTTTCTCAGGTCCATATAAGGCGCATCCCAAATACTCGATATCTTCCCCAGGTGTTTCTTGAAGCTTGTGGGTATACGTGGTATAGTCCAATGATTTCTGGGCGATTTGACTGAAGTCTACAAAGATCAGATCGGCGAACTCCTCACCATTCAGCTTTTCCCGGATAATCTTGAGCTGCTCCTTTGTACCGCCAAGTATGGGAATGCTCTTGGATGTAATCCCCCGATG
>NZ_ASSD01000616.1 GCF_000520715.1 Paenibacillus zanthoxyli JH29 | reverse complement strand
CCGGCTGCCCCGCAGCCGCTGCGCCAGGCTACCACAGTCAAGCGCACACGGGACGAGAATATCCGCAGCGAGCTGGATTTGCGTGGAGCAAATTTGGAAGAGGCGCTGATTGAGACGGACCGTTTTCTTGATGAGGCGTTTCTCGGAAATCTTGGCCAGATTTACATTATCCACGGCAAGGGAACCGGTGTCCTGCGCTCGGGGATTCAGGAATATTTGCGCAAGCATAAGCATGTCAAGAGCTACCGTCTGGGCAACTATAATGAAGGCGGCGCGGGCGTAACGGTTGCGGAGCTGAAATAACGGGCTTTCCCGGCGGAAAGAAGGAGAAAACCTATGGAACACGTAATCGATGCTTGGCTGAGCCATCCGCTGGGGAGCCTGCTCGGCTACTTTGCGGTTGCCATTTTGGAGCTGGTTGTATTTCTATCCATATTTGAAATGGTAACAAAGTACAATTGCTGGGATGAAATCCGCAGGGGTAACGTGGCGGCTTCAATGGCGACCGGCGGCAAAATATTCGGTATCTGCAACGTGCTGCGCTTCAGTATCCAGGCTGAGGCTTCGATTTACGAAACCATGAAGTGGTCCGTAATCGGTTTTGTTCTGCTGCTGATTGCTTACTTTATGTTTGAATTTCTGACGCCCGTCTTTTCGATCGATAAGGAGATTGCGGCCGATAACCGGGCGGTCGGACTGACAGCGATGCTCATTTCCGTGTCATTATCCTATGTGATCGGGGCTTCCATTCTGTAGAAAAAAATCGAACGGCGCAAAAGGAGACGCTGAAGCCGAATGAAAATTCTGGTGCGTGTGCTGTTTGTTGCGGCGGTCTTGTTTATGGCGGCCGGAATTATCTATCTAATGATGAATTGACGAAGGAGACTGAAAAAAATGGATACGACCATCTGCCCTTGGTGCCATACGGAAATTGTATGGGACGAAGAACTCGGACCGGAGGAAGCCTGTCCACATTGCGGCAACGAACTTAGCGCTTACCGTACGGTCAATATCAGCAAGGAAGATCTGGATGACGACGAATTGGAAGACGATGACGAGCATGAGCATGAGCATGAACATGAACATGGCGACAATTTATGGGGAGAAGACGAGCAGGACGGAGTTGTTCCCGTATTCAACACACTCGATGCTTACCGGGACACTTACGATCTGGAGCATTATGACAGCTCCGTAGCCGCCGTTCTTGATGAGCAGGCCGAAGTGCCTGAATGTCCGCAGTGTCATGAATATATGCTGCTTGCCGGTACGGTAGAGGTGAGTGATTTCAAATCCGCCGTTCCCGCCTTACTTGGCATACCGCTGCTGAACGCGCCGTTCTCCTTAAATATGTATGTCTGTCCGTCATGCTTTCAGGTTCAGCACAGCCTGGCCGAAGAAGACCGAGAGCAGTGGGTGCGCAATATCGGGGGCCTTCGCAAATAAATAAGTTCCTCCGCTAAGATCCTCCCGTTTGGGGCATGTTATACGGGTGCATGTCTCAAAGGTTAAGGAGGAATACGATGAAGGTCTCGCTGCGGGGACAGGCGGCGCTGCTGCTGGCGGTTAACGGGTTATTCGTGCTTTCGGGCGCGCTTGCGGGAACTTTTCTGAATGTCTACTTGTGGAAAAATCGTCAGGATTACGCCATGATCGGCTGGTTTACTGTAGCCCAGCAGCTTGCTCTGGGTCTCAGCTTTTGGCTGGGGGGCAAGTGGGTGAAGGAACATAATAAAATGAGCGCCCTGCGGCTTGGCATCGCCGTTTCGGGCCTTTTTTATCTTCTGGTGCTGTGGCTGGAGAGCAAGGTGACCCAGTACGTCTGGCCGCTTGGCATTGTGCTTGGCATTGCTTCGGGCCTGTTTTGGCTGGCCTTCAACATCGTTTATTTTGAAATTACGGAACGTG
>NZ_ASSD01000615.1 GCF_000520715.1 Paenibacillus zanthoxyli JH29 | reverse complement strand
CGGGCCGCCGCCGGGGAATGATCCGGCGGCGGCCTATTCTTTTACCTTGAATAAAAGACCGATTTGGTACAACATGGAGATGTTATGCGGTTCAAGACGGTAATTTTCTGAAATGGATGGCTGGTATTCGCAATGTCCAGGCGCGCTAATTGAAAATTCTGATTCGTTCGATTAGCGGTTCTTGAAGGGTCAGGATAGAAGGCAAGGAAACGGTTGATGAAAGACGTAGCATTTGATACCCGATTCCGGCTAAACCCAGCCAAAGCCCTGGTGTATTGAATGAAGTGGGTATACCCGTAATATATGTTCCGTGATTCTGATAGTAGGTTAGCGATTGAGCAGCGTATGAACGGGCCTGTTCAATCCATTCAGGGCGATTAAGGGCTTCTCCAGCTGTGAGCAACAGTTCAAGGTTCCCCAGCTCCCCGTGACAGATACAGTGACTATGGCCAAAGCCGTGATTTTGAGTAGCGAATACCGCCGTTTCTATTTCTTCTACCGCTTGGGAGGCATGTTGCTCTTGCATATAGGGTCGGCATAAGATAAGTCCAAGTCCGATTCCGGTGGAGCCATGACACCAATTACTAAGCTGGTGTCCTTCCTCCTGTATATAATCTATCCAATTATGTTGCTCAGGCGAATAGGAAGCTCTCAAATACCGGACTGCCTCTTCTGCTGCAGTACGGTAGGCCGAATTGCCGGTAGCCGCAGCAAGGCGATATAAGGACCAAGCGATACCTATGCTTCCGTGTCCGAACCCGACATAAGCTTGCGGAAATACACTGGAGATCCAGGACATCCCCGTCTCACTCTTCCGTCCGTATTTTATGAGATGATCTCCGTATCGAATGGCAACCTTGAGCGCCTTTTCAGAATGATGGAAGACGAATTCATTTAGCAAAACCTGAATCACACCGGCGGCTCCCCCTAACAAATCAAAAAACGTATCCTCCTCCACACTATCTGTCAGGTTATCCAAAAGATCCGCACGGTGCTGTTTCCAGGACTCTCGATCACCAAGCAAAGCTTCTAAATGAGAGAGAATATACAAGACGGAGGCTTGACCGTAAAAAGCTGACGGGAACTTCAATTTCAATGGAAGCTTGTGGAGCGTTGATTCCAGGGCTGCCAAGGCAGTATCCGTATATATTTGTTCACCTGTAACATGCCCAAGTTGCGCTAGGAAGAGAGCGATGCCGCCAGTACCGTCATAAAGCCCGCCGCCCAAAGGAGACAAATGCAGCTGCTCCCGATAATTCAGGTTCATTCCGATCCAAGTTGCATTTTTTCCGCTTCGGCTAAACACCGCCTGTCGAACCAATTCATCACCAATCCTTCGTGCCTCTTCCAGGAATGCGGCAGATGAAGCAGTCGGCAGGTTCGGTGCAGATTGATGCGGTTCTTTAATGGTTTCTACCATATGTATCTGCTTGCCAAGGAAGGAACCGCTGATGGAAGCGGAGATCCACTGACAGTAAATGTCGATCTGTTCTTCATCCAGTGTCTGCATTCGGGTCTTTAATTTTTGCATTCCGGATTCGGCAAAAAACTCGGGAATTCTGGTTCCCCGGCTGTCCCATAGGTCACGTGAGCCTGGCAGTGTAGTGAAATAGGGAATGTCCCCGCAGCGCAAATCCTTTACCTCCGAAGCAATAACACGCTCATCCAGCCAGGAAAACCACATCCGGTCGAGCAACCGCTCTAAGTCGAGTGCATCACGTCCGTAGTCAGGGTGCCATGATTCCAATAGAAAGTTCATATAAAATTGAGTAGAGCGCAGAACAATACGTACAGGATCTTCGGCAAAACAAGCCAATGGCCCCGAATCGCTTAATAATTCGGTACGATGTTTCAAAAAAAATACGCAAAGGCTTCGAAAACCATCCACGATATTGGAAGCATACTCGCCAGCCTCTTTAAAAATGCCGTTTATGGAGGGGCGGTTGTGGCTGATCGATGTGGTTTGCGGTTTCCGCACATATCGCATCTCGTCTGTGTTCACATTCTCTATGCTCAGTACGGGATAAGGGGTCAGTTGCTCCCTACCGTTTAACCCGCTTAATTCAATTCCAAAACCCTTGTCATCCTGGTGGAAAAGGAGAGGGAGCAAAGAGGTGCCCATAGGCGAATTTCGAATCCGAAGCTGGGCCTCAATTTCCGCAGAATCCGGAAACTCTTGATAAACTTGATTGTGAAACAGCGTTTCCAAGTCGATCAGAACCGGATGCTCTCCGCATGCAATCAAATTCTCATAATGAAAGTCAGTACCTTCTAAAAAATAAATGATTCCCAGGTAGGAGCCGAGTCGATAATAAAAGAGGTCTATTTGCTCTTCTGAATTACAACCTTTAGTCTCTATGAATTCTTCGTAACCGTAGTCCTTACAGTCTATGACACGCATAGTTGTAAATTTCGGCGAGAATCCTCTCATATTGATCCACTCCAACAGCTTTTGGAAATGGAGAGTCACAGCAGTTGGTTTAGGCTTATACATCAAGGATTGTCCGGAATCAAGAAAGAGGCGCATCACCGTCCGTCCTTGCTGGTGTGAATCACCGGAGCCGGCGTCAATCCGTACCAGGGGAGAGTCCTGGAGGGAAAACGTTTGACGCAGGCTTGGCAGATCGTGCAAATATCGTGAGACGGCTTCAACGATGGCGCTCACAAATAATAGGGTACGCTCTGTTAGGCTACGGGCAATTACGGCATACTCCTGGAAAAATAAAGAGAGTTGTTCGGGATCGACCACATGTGTCTCCACAAAAGAAATAAAACGTTCCTCTGGTGTGTCGCCTACCAACTCTTCTAAAGCTTTTGCGATATTCAACTCCAAGACGAACGAGCGGCCTGCGATATGGGCAAGCTGGGAAGCCAAGGTTGGTAAAACAGAAGCGATTAACCTCGCAGGCTGGATAAACTCTCCTTTTTTGTCCAAAGCTTGTAGCTGCTCCGTCCATTGATGTTTACCCCATAACAAAAACGGACGGAGCAGAAGATCAATGGTTCGTTGCGAAACGGAATCAACGGGATTCTGACGATGAAGCTCCAATACTTCCTCTAGAATTGATAGCCAGTCGGTTTGGTACTCTCGGACGTGTGGCAGTATCTCTTCATGCCACTTTAAGTCCTCCGTAGACTGAATAAGTGCACCAAATAACTTCTGGTCCAGCTCGGCCTCCTTAAACTTTGCCTTTTTTTGGGGGTCCGTTTGGATTAAAGAAAACTCAAACCACTCACTCATTAATTCAGCAGTTTTTTGCTCATCTATTTTCATCATAAAATTGTGCTTGTCCAAATCGTTTTTCAAAAGCTCTTTGCGTTCATGTAAAAAGAGGGCACGCAACCACTGTTCTTTCATCGTTTCCTCTCCTTAATTTGAAAAATTTTAATCCGACCTTCCAGAGAAACTAAAAATAGAGGCAGTACGCATCAATCGGTGAAGATTGGTGCGTACATTTAATAGTAATTAATAAACTGGTGTCGGGAAGCAAATAACTGTGGTGACGATAGTAATCGTAATTACGATGGTAGGTGTGGAATCAGGCTGTACAGCCAGTCCTCCATGAACACGTGCCAGCTCGTCAGCACTTACTTCTACCAACGCTTCACCAGCTGGGTGGGCTGCAATACCTGAGGTACGCAGTTTTGGGTTTTTCCAAGCTTGAACCATTTCTACATTTGTCATTGCTTTTTCATCCTCTCTGGAATATTTTAGAATATAGCCATATTCTACGTTGTTTATTTTACTATTGACATTTTTCATCTTGTACTACATAAAACGGCATTTTTCAAAAAAAATCATTGTTTTACTTCTATGTTTCTTTGATTATTTTGTAATGTTTTGGAATTAATCCTAATATTAAGGGGTATGCAAAATGATCTGCCAGGAGTTATCGCCGAAGGAACGTAAAGTTGCTATTTTAATTGCCCAAGGTCTGAAGGATATTGAAATTTCCCGGTATTTTGACATCAGTATGCGGCGTACAGGTGAGATTGTTGCATCAATCAAACATAAATGGGACATACAAACAAGGGTCCAAATTGGCATTCTGGTCTATCACTTCGGTTGGATTTTTTTGACGGACAAGATGGAGGTATATCCAGTTGAGAGTATTTCATAAGAGAGTTCCTTTTATCGAGCAAATGGAGCACAGTGAATGCGGTCTTGCTTGTCTGGCTATGGTCTTGGGCTTCTATGGTCATCATGTAACCTTACCAGAAATGCGTAATCGTATGGGTACCACGCGTACCGGGGTTTCCATGCACCAGGTGCAAGAGATGGCGAGTATGTATCATTTGAAGACCAGGGGCTACCGATTGAATTTATCTCAATTGAATCAATTAACGCCCCCGCTCATTCTTTTTTGGGAAAATAAGCATTTTGTCGTTCTGGAACGCCTGAGTAAACATAAAGCGGTTATTTTGGATCCGGCTCTTGGACGCCTTGTTCTTTCCTTGAAGGAACTGGAGGAGAAGTTTTCGGGTTTCTGCCTTTCCTTTATACCTGAGGAAGGGTTCGAGCGCAGAAGGCCGAAGCACAAATGGCTGTTTTTTCTCAGATTAGCTTTAAAAAGCCGCAAGCTGCCGTTCGCCATATTAATCATCTCTCTGCTTTTGCAAGGACTTGGTTTACTTATTCCCCTGTTGACGCAGTGGTCGATCGACCGGCTTACCGGCAAAAACGGGAGTTTTCTTACGATATTAGGTGGTGTAATCGCTGGGTTGTTTATCTTTTCTCAGCTTTTTCAGCTTTTACGGGGATATTTGGTTGCCAAGCTGCAATCGAAGATGGACACTTCCATGATGTCAGAATTCATAGAGCGGCTGTTTAAGCTTCCATTTGAATTTTTTGAAAATCGTAAAGGGGGAGAACTTGTTTTCCGGGCCAACTCGAATGTGATTATCCGTCGGGTTTTATCTAACCGGGTGGTAACCCTCTTCATAGACGGACTTTTGCTTGTCACCTATGCTGCCTTAATGGTCACCTATAATTGGCAGATGGGGTTAATGGTCATTGGTGTGGGATTATTGATGCTGTCTATTATTTTCGTAAGTTCTTTTATCTCCCATAGATTATCCCGGAATGAGATATCCGCACAGGCGGAAATGCACGGTTTTTTGGCGGAGAACATCCAGGGGATCATGGATTTAAAGGTACTAGGCGCGGAGGAACAGGTATTTGATAAATGGTGGACGTATTTCCAGCAACAGCTTAAAACTACGGAAAAGCGAACGGTCTGGACGGCATCTATTGATTCGATTTCCGCCAGCATCCAGTCTGTTTTCCCGCTGCTTCTTCTGTGGGCAGGATCCTACTACGTGTTGCAGGGGAATATGACCCTTGGAAGCCTGCTTGGCTTCCAGTCGCTGGCCGTTGCTTTTATGATGCCTATTGTCTCTCTGGGATCGACCTACAATGAGCTGGTAAGTGTCGGTTCCTATATTCAACGGCTTCAGGATGTGATTGAGAGTAAACCGGAGCAGATGGGCATTTATAAGAGCCGGGAAACCTTTCGCGGAGATATCGAAGTTATCGGTGTTTCATTTCATTATCATCGTTTTGGAAAAGACGTATTGAAAGATATTCATCTCAGAGTGTACCCAGGTGAGAGAGTGGCTATTGTAGGAGCTTCCGGCTCTGGCAAGAGTACCTTAGCCAAATTATTGCTCGGCCTTTATACGGCTACAGAAGGCCAGGTGAGAATTGACGGGGTTTCTCTGGAGGACTGGAACCTCAGAGAGCTTCGACGAAGTCTGGGCGTCGTTCTGCAGGAGACACGTCTATTTAACATGACCATTATGCAGAATATAGGGCTCCATCAATCGGACTATACGCTGGATGAGATCGTACAGGCTGCTAGGCGGGCGGCGATTCATGACTATATCATGCAGCTCCCGCTTGGGTATCAAACAATGGTCTCCGAGAATGGAGTCAACCTCTCGGGAGGCCAACGTCAACGTATTCTTTTGGCACGCGCATTAATGAAGCAGCCGCAGATTCTTGTACTAGATGAGGCTACCAGTTCGCTGGATACCGCCTCCGAGCAGCTGATCACAGAATCGTTACGGGAATACCCGTGCACACAGATACTCATCGCCCACCGGCTTAGCACGATTCGGCATGCGGACCGTATTGTTGTGTTAGACCAAGGCAGGG
>NZ_ASSD01000614.1 GCF_000520715.1 Paenibacillus zanthoxyli JH29 | reverse complement strand
GCGGGCCAGCCGCACCGGACGATTGACAGCATTGCGGCGGGAGCGGCGCTCGTCACGCAGCTGCACAGCATTATCAGCCGCTTCGTTGACCCGCTGCAACCCGCCGTCCTAAGCGTGGGCACCATCCAGGGTGGGTATGCGCAAAATATCGTTGCGGAACGGTGCCGGATTACCGGAACGGTTCGGGCATACAATACGGAGACCCGGGAGCTGCTGAAACGCAGAGTTGAAGAAATGGTAGCATCCATTCCTGCGGCCTACGGCGCGGAATCGAAGCTGGATTATTTAATGGGTTATCCGCCGCTTGTTAATGATGAAGGGGAGGCGGCTCGCTTTTTCCGGGAAGCGCCTGGGGCGCTGGGCAGTTCGGTGCGGGTTGAACGGATCGAGAAGCAGATGCCGGCTGAAGATTTTGCCTATTATGTAAAAGAGATTCCTGGGTGCTTCATGTTCGTGGGGGCCGGGAATCCCGAGAAGAACGCGAAATATCCGCATCATCACGCGAAATTCGATTTCGACGAGGAAGCGATGCTGCACGGACTCAAGCTGCTGGTCGCCATGACGGATTCCTGTCTAAACGAGGCGACGGCCGAATAATTTTCCGGTAACCGGAGAACCTATTTACGTAATACGGATGCCAATGCGCCTTCGCCGCTTATTGCCGGCTGTCGGCTGTGTCATCCGTAAAGCGAAAGGAGGGTTCTTCATTGAAGAAAACAGTTCAGGAAGTAATGACCACCCAGCCGGTTACGGTGACCCTACAGGACAACATTTATGAAGCGGCCGTCAAAATGCGAGACAATGACACCGGATTTATTCCAGTCGTTGATTTCTCGGACGGTCAAACGCTGATCGGCGTTGTTACTGACCGCGACCTTGTCATCCGCGGATATGCCGAGAAGCATTCGGGATCGTCATCGGTGGAGAGAGTAATGACCACAGGGATTCGCTGCGCTTCGCAATCCACGTCGGTCGATGAAGCCGCCGAATTGATGGCTTCCCAGCAAATCCGCCGCCTGCCGGTAACGGACGGCAAGAAGCTGATTGGAGTCGTATCCCTCGGCGATTTGGCGGTTCGCAATATTTTTGCCGACAATGCCGGAGCCGCGCTGTCCGATATATCCGAGCAGCATGGCCTGCACTAGAACCGTTCTTATCTTTAAGCTCATTCCCAGCTGATGGGATGGGCTTTTTCCTATTGAAGCGAAATAGAGAAGAAAGGATTTGCGAGAAGGATGGATGTGATTAATAAGGGTCCCTGTCTAGTGCGCAGAGACCGGACAGTACTGCTGGATTGCAGCCACCCGGAGTTCGAAGCGGCCCGGGACCGTCTGCCGATGTTCGCGGAGCTGGTCAAGAGTCCGCCGCTTTATCATACATACCGGATAACTCCGCTGTCGCTGTGGAATGCGGCCGCGCTGGGAGCCTCGGCGGACGGAATCGCTGAATGCCTTGCGCAGCTGTCCGGGCACGAGCTGCCTTCCGGGCTTACGGAAGAAATGAAGCTGCTGATGTCCAGATATGGGAGACTTACATTACATTCGGCAGATGGGGCGGATGAGCTGCTGCTGCGCGGCGACAGCGAAGAGCTTCTGAATGAGCCGGAGGTGGGAGCGGCCGCAATCGCCTGCGGATTTCACAGAACAGGTCCGCTTGAAATGACCGGTAGCGCAGCCCGCCGGGGAATGCTGAAGCAGGAGTTGGCCCGGGCCGGATACCCGGTGCTGGACAGTGCCGGTTACCATCAGGGCGAGGCGCTGGATATCAGCTGGAAGGAATCCGATGATTCCTTCCAGCTGAGGGATTACCAGCGGGAAGCGGCTGAACGGTTCGAGGCTTTCGGCGGCAGCGGGATTATCGTTCTGCCCTGCGGCGCTGGCAAGACCATCGTCGGTCTGGCCGTACTGGAGGCTTCACAATGCGAGACGCTGATCCTTACGTCCAATGCGACCTCGGTTCGTCAGTGGACCGAGGAGCTGAAGATGCGGACCAATCTGGCTCCCGAATTCGTTGGTGAATATACCGGCGAACGGCGGCCGGTGCGGCCGGTTACGGTCGTGACCTATCAAATGCTGACGCACCGCGTTTCCAAAAGCGAAGGGTTTAAGCATATGGGGCTCTTCAACGAACGGAATTGGGGGCTGATCGTGTACGATGAAGTGCATCTGCTTCCCGCCCCTGTCTTTCGGGCAACTGCCGAAATTCAGGCTACACGCCGTCTTGGCCTTACCGCTACCCTGGTTAGGGAAGACGGGCGGGAGGGAGATGTATTCTCCCTGATTGGTCCGAAAATCTATGACTGCCCCTGGAAGACGCTGGAGCGCCGGGGCTGGATCGCTGCCGTACAGTGTCAGGAGGTTCCGGTGCCAATGGAAACGGAGCTGAAGAAGCGGTATCTGTACGGGACGGCCAAAGAAAAGTTCCGTCTCGCTTCAGTCAATCCCGTCAAAGCGGAAATGGCGGCGAAGATCATCAAGGCGCACAAGGGAGCGTCCATCCTTGTCATCGGCCAGTATCTTGACCAGCTTGCGGAGCTGGCTGCAATCGTCGGAGCGCCGGTCATTACCGGGAAGACACCGCAGCAGGAGCGGGCTAAATTGTACAATGCGTTCAATGAAGGCATTTTACCGGTGCTGATCGTATCCAAGGTTGCCAACTTTGCGGTCAACCTTCCGGATGCCTCGGTTGCCATCGAGGTATCGGGAGCGTTCGGCTCCCGTCAGGAAGAAGCGCAGCGGCTGGGCCGGGTGCTGCGCCCGAAGCGGGGAGACAACCGGGCTTATTTCTATACGCTGGTAACGGAAGACAGCAGAGAGCAGGAGTTTGCGCTTCGCCGGCGGCTGTTTCTGACGGAGCAGGGCTATGAGTATACCGTGATGTCTAAATTCGGCGAAGAAACAAAAGACGGCATTTGAAGAACCGAAATGCGGGAACCCGCGCCAAGAGGAGGCTTCAGGATCATAATGACGATGAATGACCAAGAAACCAGCGGTGGAAATTCGGGGCTTCAGAGGCTGTCCGGCGATGCATGCAGCGTGCTGAAACGAATCGCAGCAGCGCATGCGGATCATCCGTTTCAGGAAGGAAAGGAAGATTCGCTTCGTCCGTCTGAAATGACCCGCGCCGAATTCAGATTGGCGCTTTCGGAGCTTTGGCGGGAAGGATGGCTCGTTGCGGTGCGGAAAATTGGGGGGGAGAGAATATTCTATATTCCGTCCGGAAGATGGGAGGCTGCGCAGAATCATTTTTTCCCTATAACTCCTCCTGCCTTGAGTTCAGACGGGATTCATTTGTCCGCCCAGGCGGGCCCGGGGCTCGCGGGAGAACTGTTCCGCTCACTGCTGTTTGCGGCTGAGGAAGGACTGCCTCTGACTACCAAAGGAACCGTCCATAAAAAATATGTTAACTTGCTCGCCGCTAAGCTTCAGCTGAACGAGCGGCATTTACAGGGGCTGGGTCTGCGCTCACCTTATCCGGAAGACTATCCGCTCCCTGCAATCTTGGCTATGGATCTGCTGCTTCATCTGGGGCTGCTTGAACGGGGTCAGCAGGCTTATTCGCTCGCAGCCCCCTCGGTGGAGAATTGGCTGCGCCTCGATGACAGCGAGATGTTTACGCTGCTTCTTAACGCAGTCTCCCGGCGATACGGCCGCCGGACGAGCGCCGACCGGCACTTCCGCTGTCTGATCGCTCGCCCGGCATATATTCCAAGGCGATGGTATTCGCTGAAGGATACGATCGGCTGGATGGAGGCCCAAGGATTGTCAGTGCCAGGGGACAGAGCCGCGTTTATGGAGGCATCCGTCGCATGGCTGAACAGTCTTGCCGGATTGGGCTGGTGCGAAGCCGGCGTCACCGGCGGCGGCAGTCCTTGCTTTCGCTGGACTTCCGTGAAGCCGACGGCGGAGCAGCTTATGAGGAAGGCGGGTCAAGCTGCGGAGCGGATTATCGTACAGCCGGATCTTGAGGTGCTCGTCCCGGAGGAGACAACATATAGCCTTCGCTGGAGTCTGGCGTGCTTCGCTGAGCTGGATCAGTGCGATGGCATGTGGAGCTTCAGGCTGACCAGGGAACGGCTGGAGCGGGCATCCGGCAGAGGGATGTCTCCGCAAGAGATCATAGCCTGGCTGGATAGATGCGCGAAGAACGGTCTGCCTGGCGAGGTCAGAGCCGTACTCGGCCAATGGAGCCGTGATATCGGCCGTACGGCACTTGTGGAGACGCTGGTGCTCTCTTGCAGAAATGAGCAGGATGCCGATTTGATTGCCGGGCATCCCC
>NZ_ASSD01000613.1 GCF_000520715.1 Paenibacillus zanthoxyli JH29 | reverse complement strand
CACCCTGCCTTGGTCTAACACAACAATACGGTCCGCTTGCCGAATCGTGCTAAGTGGTCGATCGACCATTGTGCCAACAGGGGAATAAGTAAACCAAGTAAAGGACAAGGCGTCCAAGGGCCTGATCCAAAATAACTGCTTTATGTTTACTTAGCCGCTCCAGCTTTGAACCCGCCAAACGGAGCATCCCATTCACCTTGTGCACCGTTTGCAGTCAACCTCATGCGCCGAAGAATTACCCGGCATCCATAAGAAAAGTGTACATCTCCCCCCTCCCGTGCTTAGCGCGCCGAAACTTTGCGGAAACCGACGCTTTAATCTATTTTCTCTTTCGGTAGCATGCAATTCTCAGGGAAAAGACCTTCTATAATGATTAAATCACTGGTACTAAGTATACTCATCCACAATTTTCATTTTTATGAAAAAAATAATTGAGTCCAATGACTTATTTCTATTATTTTAAAAAAATGGATAATATAGGTTATAAAAACCTATTATTTGAATTTAGTAGTACAAAATTATTTAAATTAAATATTTCATCATTCGTAATTTACAGCCATTTTATTCATATGTCATTTAAATTATTTAACTCATACTTTTTCAATCTTTTACTCGATTTGCATGATTCTCAATATTATGGGTTCAATCCATCTGGCAAAAGTAAAATTAGCCATTCGAATTAAACCTATAATTTTAAAATACATATTTCAAGTAGTTAGAAAGGAGGAACTTAAAGACATTGTTGTCTCAGCTTCCATGAGGAAAAAACAAACATTATGTTTGGCGACCAAACCGCATAATTACTTCAAGTAATTAATTCTATTTTGACATTAATATTAAAAAAAGATAGGAGATAATACTAAATTTTGATTTTTTACAATTAATAAACAATCAATAACAGGATGGTGTGAAGAAATATGCTTATTTTAAAAGTAAAAAAAATGATACTCTCAATGTCTATCATATTGTCGGCAATAACGTTAGGTTCAGCTACAGCTTTTGCAGGAATTACAACTTCTCCAACAACGTTAAATGCTATGCTTAAAACATCCGGAAATTATGCTTGGCTGGGTAATGCTACTGGTCAATACAATTGTCTGGCCTATGTACTAGATAATTATAGCAGTTGGATTTGGCCATGGTCTGGTCCAAATAATCCTACAGCCTCTGATGTTAACATATACCTTAGACAAAAGGGATTCGGCTATGGTGAGCCAATGGGTTCATATTATGGCGACTTTTCAATTATCTCTTACGGTACAGAATCATCAATTGGACATTTTGGGCGAATTGCAGACACTGTTAATGGGGTTCAATACAGTAATGCAAAGTGGGGTAAGCTAGAGCGGCTACAGCATGTTGGTTGGTCGCCCTACAAATCAAGCAGTACTTATGGCGATGCATACCAAAAATACGCACGTAAGTGAAAAGGAGCGCTAATAGTGAAAAAAATATTCATTGGACTATTCGTGTGCAGTTTCTTAATAACTATGTTTTTTCGATCACACTACGCAAATGCTTCCATAGAGAAAAAAATTGACTCTAATCTCTCTCTAATATCAGAGAAAATAGCTAAAGAAGTTTCACTGAGGTCCGAGCTGTCTATGAGTTCAAACCCCTATGATTATATAAAAGATAATAGAGACTTTGATGCAATTGTCAGTTTAGGGAATGAAGCAATGCCCTATCTACAAAATAAAATAGCAAATAGTGAATTTAACGGTCTGGAAGAGTATATCACCGCTATTGCAATTGAAAAAATTGCGAAGGTAAATCTAAAGAAAATAGAGTCTTTAAATTGGGAAACCGCAAAAGGTTTCAATGAAAAATGGAAAATTCACCTTGCGTCAATTCCTTCAAAAGTTGATGAAGTATCATCAGACACGACATTGAGTTCTCAAGAAAAAGTAAAAAAACTGGAGGAGTTGGGGACACCCGCCATTCCTTTTATTTTGGATAAGGTTGAATCAGGAGATGAAACGATATTTCCGGCTGTTGTCGAATTAACCAGGGATTCCGGAACAGGGACTTTTCAGGATATCACCAATAAAAAGGAATGGGCAACAGAGCATAAAGATCAATTTAAAACTTTAAAAGAATATGTCTTGGAACAAAAATGATACTCTTCAAGTTAAACCCACCGTGATAAAATTAACCCCGCCAGAAATGGCGGGGTTAAGCAGTATAAAATACTGAGAGCCAGCTTGAAGTTACACGCCCAGCCACCGCTTGAACATGTGCTTCGTCGTCTGCTTGTTGATTTCGGCGATGGAAGTGGTCAGCGGGATGCCTTTCGGGCAGGCCCGGACGCAGTTCTGCGAGTTGCCGCAGCCCTCAATGCCGCCATCCGTCATCAGCGCCTCCAGCCGTTCGTCGGCGTTCATCTCGCCCGTTGGATGGGCGTTGAACAGGCGGACCTGCGAAATGGCCGCCGGACCGATAAAATCGGTCTTCGCGTTGACGTTCGGGCAGGCCTCCAGGCAGACGCCGCAGGTCATGCATTTGGACAGCTCGTAGGCCCACTGCCGTTTTTTCTCGGCCATGCGCGGACCCGGACCGAGGTCGTACGTTCCGTCGATCGGAATCCAGGCTTTTACCTTTTTCAGCGCGTTAAACATCCGTGTGCGGTCGATAACGAGGTCGCGCACAACCGGGAAGGTGCTCATCGGCTCGACC
>NZ_ASSD01000612.1 GCF_000520715.1 Paenibacillus zanthoxyli JH29 | reverse complement strand
GCGCCAGCCGGAACGGCAGGAACGGCCGCAATTCCTCCCGGAGCGATGGCAAGAGGCGCAGTGCGGCCATTGCAACGGAGGGAGATATTTTAGCGTCCTATGCCGCGTTTGCCCGGGAGCAGCTTGGCTGGCAGCCGGACGGCCATCCCGTCCTATTCGGGGAGCATCTGTATTTGTCACCGCTGCCGCGTGAAGCGCTTAATGGTCTCAAAACGGTGCGTCCCGGCTGGTACATAGGGCATGTCCGGAGCGGACGCTTCATTCCGGGCCACCCGCTCGCGACCGCGCTGACTCCCGGAGAGAGCCTGCGCAGTCTGTCGCTTGCCGGAGACGGGCCAGAAGCGGTGTCCTATCTGAAGGGGGAGACATTGTCGATTTCGGAGGACCGCCTGGCGATTGCCCCCGGCACATCGCCGAAGGGGTATGTACTCGTCTGTATCGACGGATACAGCGCCGGCTGGGGGAAATGGCAGAATGGCATCCTCAAGAATGAATATCCTGCGGGCTGGAGGTGGACTTAGATGGCAAAGTCAAAAGGCGGCGAAGGAAAAAAGCAGCGGCTGGATAAGATACTGTCCCATGTCGGCTATGGCTCGCGCAGCGAGCTCCGCAAGCAGGCCAAGCAGGGTCTCATCACCGTCAACGGCGTGATCGTGAAAGACAGCGGCGCGCATGTCGATCCCTATAACGATACAATCGAGGTGGCCGGCGAGACGGTTCTTTACCGTGAGCATATTTATCTCATGATGAATAAGCCGCCGGGCGTGCTGTCGGCGACGGAGGACAAACGGGACCAGACGGTGCTGGATCTGCTGGAGGAGCGCTATGCGGTGTTCGAGCCTTTTCCGGTAGGGAGACTGGATAAAGATACGGTCGGATTGCTGCTGCTGACGAGCGACGGACAGCTTGCCCATGAGCTGCTGTCGCCGCGCAAGCATGTGCCCAAGACATATGAAGCCATCGTGGAAGGCGAGGTCGGCCCGGACGATGTGACGGCTTTTGCGGAGGGGGTTAGACTGGAGGATGGTTATGTTACTTTGCCGGCGCAGCTGACTGTTCTGGGAAGGGAGCGCGGAAGACAGGTCATTTCGCAAATCTCCCTAACGATTACCGAAGGCAAGTTTCACCAGGTGAAACGGATGTTCCAGGCTGTCGGGAAGAAGGTTATCTTTTTAAAAAGAGTTTCGATGGGCAATTTGCCCCTGGATGCGAATCTTCCCGAAGGCGCCTACCGTGAGCTGACGAGCGAGGAGCTTAAGCTGCTCGGCGCAGAAATTTAACAATGGGATGCACAAGCCGGAATGACGCCGTATTATAATCAAACATAGAGACAAAAGATGCTCAGGGGATGGTGGAGAAATGAAATACAAGCTTATAGCGCTAGATGTTGACGGTACGCTGCTAAATGACGATCATATCTTGAGCCCCGAGAACAAAAAGACGGTGGCCGAGGTCACCAGACAGGGAGCCCGGGTCGTTCTCTGTACGGGAAGAAACCCGAAGAACGCCATTCCGATTATGCAGGAGATGGGACTGACCGGTTATGTGCTTGCCGATAACGGCGCCGTCACCGTGCAGGTAGAAGATCAGGAGGTTATTCATCAGTATCCTATGGACGGACGCGGACTTGATCCGTATATTGAATATTGCCGCAAACGTGATATCCATTTTGATGTAAATACCGCATTTGAGCTGTATGTCGACAATGTGGAGCATCTGACCCAAGAAGCCCATTTTATGTATGAGCATCTTCAGCTAGTTCCCGCGTCCTTACCGGCATGGAATGAGTTTCGTGAACCGATTGTCAAATTCACCGTATTTTCCACAGCGGAAATGATGGATGAAGCAGAGCGGGAGTGGAGCAAATGGATACGGTCGTTTAATATCCAGCGGAGCGGAGAGTTTTTCATTGATTTAATGCATCACGAAGCTTCAAAAGGCAATGCGCTGAAGAATCTGGCTAAGCAGCTGGGCATCCGTCAGCAGGACGTGCTGTCTATCGGCAACTATTATAATGATATTTCGATGCTTAATTTCGCGGGCCTCGGGATTGCTATGGACAATTCGCCTGTAGAAGTCAAAGCGGCGGCAGACGCGATCACCGGCACCAATAACGAAAATGGGGTATCGGAGGCTCTTATCAAATATTGCTTATCTTAAGTCGGATTTTTCATAAAAGAGTGCTCCTTAGCCTAAGCGGCCAAGAGCACTCTTTTGTTAACAGGGCGTATAATATCATGCAGGTCTAAGGCTGGCGCAGTCCTTTCGGATAATGGTTTTTGAGTTGGCCGGAGCTTGCTTTCCCCCAGCCAAGCGGCAGATGGTCCACAGTGACCAGCGTCCAGCCCTGCAGATCGCCTGGCACGGTCAGACTCTCGCCCCGCAGCCAGCTTCGTGCCTCGGAGCTTTCCGGGTCCAGAGCGAACGAACGCGCTGCCTGCTCCGGACAAAGAGCCATAGCGAGCGCATGCGCAGGCTCCAGCCTGTTCTTCTTCAGATGGGCCAGATGCAGACCTGCCCGGGGAATCCGCAGTCCGTGAAGCAGTTCCGGGGAAAAGGATTCGCCAAACGCAGAGGGGAGCAGGTAGAGCGAATCCCCGAACAGAACCGGAACGCCCTCTGCCCGGAATCCCGGGATTTCTGCGGCAGCCCATTCCCGGAACTGCCGGAATGCATTCTGCGCGGCGGCATCCGGTCTTCCGCCAGCACGTCCTTTACCACTCCGATTTCCGCGTTTTGCAGAGCCCTGCAACGGGTCTGCGGTTGAAGGATCAGGAGCTCCACCCTTGGCCAGCAGGGCTACAAAATGCCCTTCGCCTTTGTCCTGATGCGGCCACAGCCGTTTTGCCGCCAGCAGCTCCATATCGGGATAGGTTGCCGTAAGCCGCGCGATCAGCTCTTCATTTTCTTTCCTGTTGAACGTGCAGGTGGAATAGCCAAGCCGTCCGCCGGGCTTCAGCATAGTATACGCATCCTGTACAATATCCCATTGCCTGGCAGCGCACATTTCCACATGCGCCGGCGACCATTCGTTGATCGCGCCCTGATCTTTGCGGAACATTCCTTCTCCTGAGCAGGGGGCGTCAAGCATAATCCGGTCGAAGGTTTCCGGGAAGCGCCGCGCCAGATCGCTAGGATTCGCGGAGGTTACAAGCGTATGGGAAAGACCTAGCCGTTCCACGTTTTCCGCCAGGATTTTGGCCCGTTCAGGGTGGATTTCATTCGATACGAGCAGTCCCTGCCCTTTCATCAGGGAGGCGATATGGGTAGTCTTGCCCCCGGGAGCGGCGGCGAGATCAAGCACCGTCTCACCGGGCTTGGGGTCCAGCAGTTCGGCGGCGGACATGGCCGATGGCTCCTGTATATAATATAATCCGGCCTCATGATAAGGATGGCGTCCCGGCCGCGAGGGCTCCTCGTAGTAATAGCCATCGGGACACCAGGGAACAGGCTGAAGGCCGAATAGATACTCAGTTTTTTCAGCAGCTTTTTTCCCCGAAGCTGTGCGGGTTTTTAGCCCATTCATTCTTAGCCCTTGGGTCTTCGGCGCTGCATATGTATCCAGAAAGGCGTCCGTTTCGCTTCCCAGCATCTCTCCGATCATGGCTGTGTAAGCTGCGGGCAGCATTTCCCTATTCATTGTTGCATTCTCCTTTTTTTCATTTTATTCAAGAGGAATGAAGCGTTGCGGCACAAGGCATTGCGGCCTCACCTGCGAATGGTAACGGTTTTGTGTGTTGCCGTTTAGGACGGATGCCGATAAAATCTAATTAGGAGCTTAAGCAGTGCCTGTGTACATATGCTTAACTATATCATAATTGCCAAGCAAGGCCGTTTTTGAAAATATAAGAATTTATAAGCTCTAATGCTTATATCGTGTTCTTCTATTTCTATGAGTAACGGCACCATCCCTGAAGGGACGGAGAAGTTGTTTCTTCTTGGGCAATAGAAAAGGGGACTTACCATATGAATCTGCTGCAAGCGCTCTTCTTTCCGCCGGAGCAGCCCGGCGGTGTATCCTCAATGATTCCCTACTTGCAGGAACGCTTTCGATCAAGCCGCTGGGATATGGAACTGTTCTGGCTGCCCAAGCGCATCCGTGGAAAAGGCAGTGACGAAATCGTCTTTGAAACTTTCGATTGGACGCCTTACGGCGAGAGTCCGGTCGTACAAAAATATATCCAGACCTACCGCGATTATTTATGGTGGACAAAGCTGCGCCTGAATAAGCGGTTCGATTTGATTCACGCGCATCATCCAATAGCTGGAATGGCCATGAAGAAAGCGTTTCCGGATGTGCCGCTTGTTCAGACGGTCCACTCCAGCTACGAACGCGAGCTGATTTTGAACGGGAAAATTGCCGAGAACGGGCTGGAGCATGAGTTCCTGACTTTGATTTACCGGGAGCTGGAGGTTGTGAGCGACCGGCTGATGACCGTGTCACGGTCTTTTGCCGATTATATGTCGCATTACACGGAGAACCCGTCGCGTATCCAAATTATCCCGAACGGATTTGACGAAAAAAGGTTCAAGCCGGTCGCGCATGAAAACGATGTCCCGCAGCTGGTGACTGTCACCCGTCTTGTTCCGGCTAAAGGGATTGATGTGCTGTTCAACGCCTGCGCCGAGCTTAAAAAGCGCGGTCACGAATACGTGCTGCATATTATCGGCGACGGACCGTCCCGCTCCGATCTGGAGAATCTGGCGAGGTCGCTCGGTATATATAATGAGACCATTTTTTACGGCTATACCTTGCACCCCGAAGAATTTATGCCGTTTTTTGATATTTTTGTGCTGCCGTCCCGCGCGGAAGCCTTTGGCTCCGTATTCGCGGAAGCTGCGCTGAGTTGTCTGGCGCTCGTTGGAACAGATGTTGGGGGCATCCCGGAGCAGATCGAGGACGGTATCAACGGCCTGCTTGTCAAGCCCGATGATGTGATTGCCCTGGCGGATGCGCTGGAGAAGGTCATCACAGATCCGGCCTATCGTTATGAGCTGTCCCGTTCGGCATGGGATAAAGCCAAAAATCTGTACTCCCTGACCCGCATCGCCAATGAGCTGAAAAAGACGTATCTGCAGCTTCAGACCGGCAGCCAAGAATGAACGGCATGATCCCGTTTCGTTTTTTGCACGCCGCAGACTTGCATCTGGACAGCCGTTTTACCGGCCTATCTCATATCCCGGGACTCATTAGAGACTATCTGCGGGAAGCCGCCTTTGCCGCCCTAGGGCGGCTTGTTGCCGTAGCGCTGGAGGAAGCGGTCGATTTTGTCGTCATTAGCGGAGATGTCTACGATTCTGCCGACTCTTCGCTTCAGGGCCAACTGCGCTTTCAGGAAGCGCTGCTGGAGCTTTCCAGAAGCGGGATCGCGGTCTTCCTCATTCACGGCAATCATGATCCGCTGGACGGTCCGCGTCTTCAAATGGAGCTTCCGGATAATGTAACAGTCTTCGGCGCCGACAAGCCGGGCCAGGTCACCGCCGTACGCCGCATTGATGGGCAGGAAGCCGCAGTTGTAAGCGGAATCTCTTATCCTACGGCCAAGGTGACGGAAAATACGTCGCTGCGGTTTCGGCGGAAAGAGGACAGCGGGCTGTTCCATATCGCGCTCCTGCACGCGAATGTCGATGGCGATCCGGCGCATGAGACCTATTCTCCTTGTACCCGCAGAGATTTGATCGACTCCGGCTTCGACTATTGGGCGCTCGGCCATATCCATAAGCGACGGGTTCTCAATGAACGTCCCTTTATCGTATATCCGGGGAATATCCAAGGACGCAGCGTCAAGGAGACAGGACCCAAGGGCTGCTGCATCGTGGATGTGGACGCCTGCGGAATCGCTGCCCTGCGGTTCAAGGAATTGGATGAGGTCCGTTTTCTGATTCAGGATATTTCAATTGACAATATGGTCAGGGAAAACGAGTGGATCGAGGCGGTAGAACGGGCGGTGGATGAAATCCGGGAGGAGCATCCGCATATGATGTCCGTCGTCCGTTTTCGAATCACCGGCCGGGGCGCCGTTCACCGCATTCTCTCGGAAAGAGGGGCGGCGGAAGATCTGCTGGATGAGCTGCGCCGGCGCGAAGCGCTGCGGGCGGAACAAGGACGGTTCCATGGGCTTGTCTGGCCAGAAGGGTTCTCGCTTGAATCCGGAACCGAAGTTGACCGTGAACGTCTGCTTGCGGAAGACAGCTTTCTCGGCGAGCTGATGCGTCTCGCGGAGGAAAGCGCGGGGGATGGCAAAGCGCTGGACGAGCTTGTCCGGACCGCCCTGGCGCCTCTTGGGGAGAACCGTGAGCTAAGGCGGCTGCTGGCCGAAGCCGGGGAAGACGATATGCGCGTCTGGCTGACGAGGGCAGCCGAAACGGCCGTGACCCTGCTCAGCGATGTTCTGGAACCGGATGAAGAAAGTGATGATCGGCCCGGCAGCCGCCAAGGAGGTCGGTAAGATGAGAATTCAGCGGCTTGAAATCGGCGGCTTTGGCCGTCTTCACGCCAGGGAATTGGAGCTGTCAGCGGGATTGACTGTGCTGTACGGCCCTAATGAGGCCGGCAAATCTACGATGCTGCAGTTTATCCGCGCCATGCTCTTCGGAATTCCTGGAAGGAACTATCCGGCGGAAAGGTTAGAGCCTGTACATAGCAGCCTGCATGGGGGCGCCTTGACTGCCCGGGACGGACAAGGAAATACCTGGAGCATCCGGCGGTATGCCGGAGGTTCGGAGGGCGGAAAGGGCGATAGGCTCAAGATTACGTTAAGCGGCATCGACGGAAGCGTGGAAGAGCTCGGACAGGAGGAGCTGGAGAAACGTCTGCTGGGCGGCGTCTCCCGGAGCATGTTCCGCCAGCTCTTTGCGGTGACGCTGGACGAGCTTCAGGAGCTTGGAACCTTGCAGTCCGAGGAAATGAGCAGCTATTTGTTTCACGCAGGCATCGGCGGAGGAGGCGAAATTCTGCGGGCGGAGCGGCGTCTTCAGCAGGAAGCGGAGAAGCTTTACAAGCCCCGGGGAAGAACACAGGAAGCGGCCAAGACTCTTCAGTCGATCGAGAAGCTGGAACGGCAGATTGCGGAAAGCCGTTCTTATCTTCCGCGTTACAATGACAATACCGCAGCGCTGCGGGCTGCGGAAAGTGAGCTTGAAGAACTGGAGCGGCGGCGCCGTGAGGAAGGGGCCCGGCTGACACGGCTGCGCAAAGCGCTCGACATCCGTGAGCTGTGGCTGAAATGGGAAGCCGCCCGCCAGGAATTGCGGGAGCTGCCGGACTTTCCCTCTTTCCCCGAGGATGCTCCGGAACGCTGGCGGGATCTGCAGACACGGACCGGTAATGTGGCGCAGGGGGCGGTACGCGCCGAACGAAATGTCTCTGAACTCCAAGAGGAACTGGCCGGAATTGCCCAGGACGCCCGGCTGGAAGCGCAGGGTCCCCGGCTGGAACGACTTCTCCGCGCCCAAGGCGGCTATGAGAACCGGAAGACGGAGCTGCGGCGGCTGGAAGAGGAGCGGAAGCTGCTGC
>NZ_ASSD01000611.1 GCF_000520715.1 Paenibacillus zanthoxyli JH29 | reverse complement strand
TGGTGACGGAAGGGAAAGAAGAAGGCGGATTTGCGGACCTTGCAGAGACATGGAAGGAGGCGGAAAGCGACGCGACGCAGGCGGACCTGCTGTTTGACATCCGGCAGCGGGAAGGAGAGACGGCGGTATGGGCGGAGTACAACACCGACCTGTTCCGGCCGGAGACGGTGCGCCGCCTGCTGAAGATGTACGGTAATCTGCTGGAGGACATTGCAGATCGGCCGGATGCGCGGGTGAAGGAGCTGCGGATGACGAATGCAGCCGAGCAGGAGAAGCTGGTTAAGGAATTCAACGATACCCGC
>NZ_ASSD01000610.1 GCF_000520715.1 Paenibacillus zanthoxyli JH29 | reverse complement strand
GAGCCGCTGTGCTTTTATGCCTCAGTCGATTAAATTACTTCTTTCTTGAATCCAGGTAACAGGCAATGCCGTCAAGTATACGCTCCAAACCGAATTCGAAGTCGTTGCCCACAGTGTTCTCCTCTTCATTCTCGCCGGTATAAGCGCCGGACATGATCACCGGATGCAAATCCGGGAACTTGTCCTCTCGGATCAGACCTTTAAGTGCCTCGGTGTAATCCAGTCCATTGAATTCATCGGGCCGGGCGCCCGCCTGTATGGCCCGGTCCATATCACGCTGGATAAGCCCGCTGGAGCGGGCATAGCTGCTGAGCAGCAGAACGATGGACATCTTTTCATAATCATTCAGCGGAAAATCCCGCATCGGCCGCAGGGCCCAATCGACTACCCGAAGATTATTCGGCATCAAGGGAAGCCCGCTGACCGGTAGGTCCCCGAACCAAGGATGGTCGCGGAATACTTGAATCGTGGCCCTTACATATTCCCGCATGCTATCGCGCCAGTCACCCGTTTTGTTCTCGGGAGGAATGGGAATGCCGCAGACCGCATCCTGCATGAGCAGCAGAAGATCCCTTTTACTAGGAATATAACGGTACAGAGACATTGCGGTAAATCCGAGCTCGGAGGCCACCCGATTCATGGAAACACCTGACAGTCCCTCTTTATCCGCAATGGATATCGCGGTTTCGACAATGAGAGCAATGCTCAGCTCCCGCTTGGGTCCGCGTTTGGGCGGTTCCACCAGTCCCCAGCTCAGCGCCGCTCCAACGGGCAGGCTGCCCGCTCGTTCATTGATTTTATCAGTCATGCTTCATAAGCCTCCTACGATCATAAACAGTTTACTATATAAACAGTATATCACAAAAAAGTGCGTCTATTAAACGGCCCGGCATTACCCGGCTGCTCCTATTATCCAAAAAATCAGTCTTCCCTACGGTCCTTCAGCTCTGTCTGCGCCTCCACAGCCGGTAACCTTTCCTCACCATTTCCAGGACAGGACGGGGCACCGGAAACAGCCAAAGGGAAGCTATCGGCCTGTACAAGCGGGTATAAGCTTTCTTAAAGTCGTCCCACATCGTGCAGTCTTCCTGCTTCAGAAAATCCGAGACGTCCACAATCAGGCCGCGTCCATCCTGGGTCATTACATTTTTGGCGTGAACATCGTGGGGATGAAGCCCCCGTGAAGTCGCATATTTCAAGGCCTCATCAATATCGCGGATGGCCTGATCGGTGATGGGAATGCCCCGCTTCATGCAGTCGTAGAACGTAACTCCCCGAAGCCGCTTTAGCACCAGAAAATCAGGGCCGGCATGATACAGCTCCGCATAGGCGGGATGAGTGCCAAGACGCCGGTAAACCTCTACTTCTTCCGCGAGGCCGGGTCTTCCGGGCGCATAAATCTTCACCGCATATTTATCGTAATCGGGATGACAGAGCACTGCCGCATAATTTCCCGATCCCAGCAGCACCCATGGCTCAGGGACATTCCGAACCTCGATCGGGTCCTCCGGATGAACGCTCTCCAAGACCAAATGCTTCAGCAGCTCCTCCGTGATCATTTTCAGCAGCTTCTCCATACTTCCTCCCTGCGGCTCCTTAGGCAGCTTTCATTCCGGTAATTACTCTGACAAGTATTGTATTTATGACTTCAGTTTAAGGCATTTCGTGAAAAAACACATCCTAATGCGGCTAAATTATGCCTTAGCGGAGTTCTGCCGCTTTAAAAAAAGAAACAGGCCGCCCAAGGTTATATCCTTGAACGGCCTGCTTATGGACGGTTCCACATGGAATCCGGCGGCTAGTATACTCGCGTTATGCCAATACGCCAAGCCAGTATCCGATAATGCCTACTGCAAATAAAGCAAAGATAAGCGCAATGGCGTTCACTTTCTTTTTCAGCAGCTTCATGCACAGGAAGGTCAGAAGAAGAGGAAGCAGTCCCGGCATCAGCTGGTCCAGAATCATTTGAACCGTAGTGATGACTTCTTTACCGTCCGCGCCCGTATATTTGGAAACAACCAGCGGCACGTTGAGACTGGTCCACTTGGAAACCAGCGCCCCCATGACGAAGAGTCCGAGTATGGAAGCCGATTCGGTAAGCTTGCGCAGCCGGTTGCCCGACATGTCGGACACGATCTCCGTTCCTTTTTCATAGCCGTACTTCAAGCCGTACCACTTGGTCGCCAGCCGGCATACGTTAAAGAGAATGAAGAACAGCAGCGGCCCGACGATGCTGCCGGTCAAAGCAATGGATGCGCCGAGCGCCGCCAGAACCGGCCGCAGGGTTCCCCAGTAAATCGGGTCGCCCACACCGGCAAGCGGACCCATCAAGCCGACTTTCACCCCGCTGATCGTAGCGTCGTCAATGGGCTGGCCGTTGGCCTTCTGCTCTTCCATCGCGGCCGTTACCCCCATAATCGGGGCCGAGATAAACGGCTGAGTATTGAAGAACTCCAGATGTCTCTTCAAGGCTTCCTTTTGATCCTCTTTCTTGCTGTACAGCCGTTTGATTGCCGGAATCAGCGAGACGCAGAAGCCGATGGACTGCATCCGTTCAAAGTTGAACGATCCAAGCAGAAACCAAGAGCGAACGAACATGCTGTTTAGATCTTTTTTGGTTAATTTCTTCTCTTCCATTGCATAATCCCCTCTTTCCTCAGAAGCTTGCTAGAGCTCATCAATTTCTTCTACCGCCGCGTTCTGGGCGCTATATTTCGGATTCAATTGGATGTACAGAATGGCCAGAACCGCGCCGACAATACCGAAGCCAACCAGGTTGATGCCCGTAAAGGCGGCAACGACGAAGCCAAGGAAGAAGAACGGCATCAGGTATTTGGCGGACATCATGTTAATAACCATGGCGTAACCGACGACGACGATGAATCCGCCCGCAATCTGCAAGCCTCTCGTCACGACTTCCGGGATTGAATTCAGCAGGCTCGTCACCAGTCCCGTTTCAGCTGCAACCGCTACCAGAACAGCAGGCAGTGCGACGCGCAGACCCTGAAGCAGCAGCGCTATAAAGTGACACAGCTCAATTCCCTTGAAATTCGAGGACTCCGCATACTTATCCGCCAAATGCTGAAAGAATACGGTGATCGTCCGGACAAAAATCGTAAGTACCTGACCGGCGGCCGCAATCGGGATGGCAACGGCAATCCCGGCGCCTATCGATTGATGCCCTACGATAACAAGGATGGTCGATACCACACTTGCGAGCGCGGCGTCGGGAGCCATTGAAGCGCCGACGTTCATCCAGCCCAGAGCCATCAGCTCCAAAGTCCCGCCAAGAATGATCCCTGTCTTAACATCGCCCAGAACCAGGCCGATCAGCGTACATGCAATCAGAGGCCGGTGGGTCTGTCCTTCGTCGAGTACGCTGCCCATGCCGCATATGGCCGCAACCAGCGCTACCATTACGATTTCAAAAGTACTCATGTCATAACCCCTCTCTTATTTCCTTTGGCTATAAATCCTGAATCTTGGATATCAGATTC
This sequence comes from Paenibacillus zanthoxyli JH29, assembly GCF_000520715.1. Lineage (GTDB taxonomy): Bacteria > Bacillota > Bacilli > Paenibacillales > Paenibacillaceae > Paenibacillus_AQ > Paenibacillus_AQ zanthoxyli. The sequence goes on along the minus strand of NZ_ASSD01000610.1, from coordinate 16,247 downwards.
ACCTTTGGATCGCTGGCGACTTTTCTGATCTCCAATTCGATTCCCTTTTCATGAAGCTTGCGGAAAGCATCGACGTCTTGCTTGTCGACGGATACCGCTCCCGTAATCTGTGTCTTGCCTTCCTTGTAGCACATTCCGCCGACATTCACCGATTTGAACGGTACCCCGCCTTCCACTACACGAAGCACATCTGTCGGATTCGTAAAAAGAAATAAGGTCTTGAAATCCGCATATTTCGGATTGTTATAGGCCTCGATCGCTTTGTCGATGGTCACAACGTAGGCTTTTATTCCCGGGGGAGACACTTGAAGGAGCAGTGTCTTCCGCAATGTATCCGCTGCCACTTCATCGCTGACCGCGATAATCTTGTTGCATTTTGTTTCCTTCACCCATACGGTCGCCACCTGGCCGTGAATCAAACGGTCATCGATACGAACAAATGAAATTTCCATTTACAATTCCTCCTCTGTTTGGCTGTTTTTTATGCTGCGGAACGATTTCATTGAATCCTGCCCGGCGCGGATCGCCAGATCGGCCAAATCTCCTAATTGTTCCGTCGATCTGTTCACCATAACGTCAACGATCATGGGCAGATTAACTCCGGATACAATGTCCATGTTCTCATAGCCTGCGGCAATCCGGCTGGCTGCGTTGTAGGGACTGCCTCCGAACAGATCAACAAGAAAAATAACACCGTCGCTCCAATCAATTGTATCCAGCGCCGCCTTGAACTTATCAACAAGCCCGTTAGCGCTTTCACCAGGTTCAAACGTCACACCGGCTACATTCTCCAGCTCGCCGAAGACCATAGATGTCGACCTCAACAGTTCCTCGGAAAATTTTCCATGAGTTCCTACAATAACTCCTATCATTTGTCTCACCCCCTAAATTCCTTACGCCTATATTAGATATGCAAGACCCGTGCCAAACTTCTGTATGAAGAGAAAATCTTTAGGCAAAACATAAAAATCCCCGGCATGGCCAGGGATTTCAGTCTGAAAAAAAACGTAAACTCATTTAGGACATGCGTTCTTCATACACAAATGTAAACGCTTCATACACTTCGTCGTTATAGAAGGGCTGTTTTATATACATCGCTCAGCATTTCGCAAATATAATATTTTTCATCGTCCGAAAGAGACAGGTTAATACCGGAAGAAAATATCTCGCATGCCTGATTCACCGCATTCATAATATGAGGATCGAGCAGCTCCGACTCGCCCCGGTACACCAGCCCGTCGCGAATGACCATCCGCTCCAGCGCGTGAGCCGTATGGATCGCAATCTGGACCTTCATCGCATATTCGAAATCCGTATTTAGTCCGCGTTCAAGCTCCTGAACGAAGCTCATCAGGGAGCCCAGTATTTTGTGGGGATTCAGATAGGTCAGGAATTCCTTTAGGCTGTCTTCGCACAGATCCTTGATAACGACACTCTGGCTCTCCTGTACTACGGGCAGCTCATGGTTCAGCAGCAGCTCTCTCAGCAGCTCCTCGCCGCTTGCGTCGATCAGCTGCTCAAGGGGAATGAACGGAACATTGCGGTCGCCCGGCCGCTTTACTCCAATCACGGCCAGAACACTCTGTTTGGCCTGCTGCTCTTTGACCACTTTATCCAATTCCCTGATCTTTGCCGGGATAACCGTTATTTTTCTCTGCGTAAGGTCGTAAACAATCTTCTCGACAAATTCCTTAACCTTGATCGCGGCGCCTTTGCCGGATGAACAGACCGTAATGATGACCTTATTGTCCAAAATCGCGCCTTCCGCTGCTTCCAGATTGTTGTAGCCTCTGAAATCTTTAAGCGAACGGTAAATCTCCTCAAGCTCCATATCAAGAAGATTGGCCTTCCGGACGGCCTCAAGTGCAAGCGGCGTGGACACCATATCAATGGTCTTCACCTTGATCCCGAGCCGTTCCACAATCGTCCTTTCGAAATTGAGCAGGGAGCCCATGTCAACCAGCAGCAGCACGCCTCTGCCGTTGTCAATACTCTGTACCTTGTCGACAATAATCTCCAGAATCTCTCTTGGGCTGACATCGAGCGGCATGTCCACCGCGCAAATGTTGGAGCTTCCGAGCAGGCTGTCGACAACGCCGGCAATACTGGTTGCCGTACTGTTACCGTGCGCTGCTATAATAATTCCCACATTGCCCTTCCGCTCTTCCTCCACCGATTTGAGCAGAATCGCTACATACGTAATTTCAGCCTCCGGCACGCTTATCCCGAAGCCGGATTCAATCATGTCCTTGATGGTCAGCGCCATTTTGTATTCTTCATCATCCTGGTCAATGGGATCATAGACGGGCTTGCCTCCGTACTTCTTCTCCCGGATCCGCTTGAGGAAAGCGCTCAGATGCAGACTGAAGGCATAGACGAACCGGTCGCTGTACCTGCGGTTCAGCTCCTGCTCAACCAGCATTTTGACCTGATCGGCAAATTCGAGAATTTCCTTGTCGACAATTTTGAGAATCCGTTCCCTGCTGCCTTTCTGATTATAAAAACGGTTATAAAAGCTTTTAATATGGATGTTAACGTCTGTAGTGATAAATTTATTAATGTAGCTGTCGTCGAGGCCCTCATCCTTCAGCAGGCTAATTTTGTCTTCAATCAGCTTGTAGAGGTTAAACGGCGGCTCAAGCACATCTTCTTCCGTGGCATGGCTTCCTTCAGGAGTAATGTACAGCTGGGAGGAGATGGACCCCAGTTCTTCGCTTTCCCTGCGGCTTTTGCCAATGTTAAACAGCCCCTCCCTGATGTTGCTCGGCAGCACTTTGAAATCCAATCCGATTTCGTCCTTATTTTCGCGTATGCTGTCCAGAAAGCCCTTGGCGCAGACGAGCTGGATATTCGATTTGAGCTGCCCGATGTTGCCATAGGTCACGCTTCCGATCAGCGCTTTGGCAACTTCCTGATCAACCCGGATCGGCTTGTTGACGCGAAGGGCCTCGCTCTCCAGCAGATGCTTCAGGATTTGCAGTTGCTCCGAGGGCATCCGTTCCTGAAAAGGAGGGATGTTGATGGTAATCGGGATGCGTCTGATAAAGGTCTTCAGCATGGACGATCCCGGATCTTCCGTCGTTGCTGCGACAAGCAGCACATTCGCGCTCCGTTTGCGCTCCGATTCACCCAATTTATTGTACGTATGGGTATCCATGAAATAGAAAATCATTTCCTGGCCTTCCGGCGGCAAACGGTGAATCTCATCCAGAAACAGGATTCCGCCGTCGGCTTTTTCCACAAGCCCCTGCTTCTCCTGATCCGCTCCGGTAAAAGCTCCTTTTACATGACCGAAAATATGTGACAGCAGCAGCTGGGGATTATTATAATAATCGGCGCAGTTGAATACGATAAATGGCGCCTGCCCGGTAAACCGCTTCATGTGCTTGCCGTAGTTGTACATCAGTTTGGCAAACATCGTCTTCCCAACGCCCGTCTGGCCAACAATGAGCGTATGCAGTCCCCTTGGCGGGTACAGAATAGCCGCTTTGCCCTGCTCCACCTGATTGCGCATGCTGCCTTTGAAACCGATCAGAGAATAAAAAGGGTCCTCCCGCTCCCCGGTCTGCAGTATTTCCCCAAGGCTGTTCACTTCAATTTGCTTCTCTTTCAGGTGAACGCGAAACATCTCCTCAATGGTCTGCTTATGGAGAAATTTGACCGGTCTTCCCTTGATTTTAATAATCCGGTCGGCGCGGAAGAGCTCATTCAATTCCTTACTGACATTGTTTCTGAGCATGTTCTGGTTCGCCGCAATTTCCGCAGCCGTAATTCCTTCGCATTGAAGCAAAGCCTCCTCCGGAAATCCCTTCGTTTTTTCGGCAATATACTCCAAAATCTTATCTATTCTTCTCACCTTTGCACCTCCGGACTACGTTCCTAACTAAAGCGCTTCCGTTCGTTTCAAGTATATAGGAGCCAAGGAGTAATCTCTATTACAAATCTTTTTTGCAGACCACAAAAGTTTTCAGGAGAACTGTGATAAATGTACTGTGCTCACGGTTCTAAATTCACAAAAATGGAGATATAAAGTTATGGATAGCCGGCAGGAGAAGGCTGAGCTTCCTCTAAACTGTTGCGGTTTCTTTTCCAGAAGGGGTTGAAGGCACTTACATGATACAATTCGGACTCAAACAAGAGCAGGCGCTAAAACTGGCCATGACACCTGAACTTCGGCAGGCTATTCAAATGCTGCAGTACTCGTCGGCCGAGCTGCTATCCTATCTGCGCGAGCAGGCCAACGATAATCCGGTGATCGATCTGCAAGAAACCGATTTAACCGCAGGTATCGGCGCCGAACCGTCGGCAGCTCGGAAAGATTATGACGGCAGCCGCAGCGGAGATGGATACGCGCATTCCTCAAGCACACAGACTTTCGATCTGCTGGCTGTGATGGCCAATCCGGCCGATACGCTCTATGAGCATTTGAAAAAGCAGCTGGGGCTAATTCGCAGACTCACCGAAAGTGAATACAGAACGGCGTTGTATCTGATCGGCAATCTGGATGAAAAAGGCTACTTGGAGCTGGACATGAAATCGGATGTCCGCTTATCAGGAGCTTCCGCAGATGAGGCGGAAAAGATGCTGGCGCTGATTCAGCGCTTCGATCCGGCGGGAATTGCGGCCCGCAGTCTGGAGGAGTGTCTCCTTCTCCAGCTTCGGAGAGACGGAACCGGGGATGGCCCTGTCGTCCGGGTGGTGGAGCGGCATCTGGAAGACCTGGCGGCTAACCGGCTGCAAAAGATCGCGGATTCGCTCGGAACGGGCATTCTGGAGGTGCAGGAGATAGCCGATTCCATCCGCAGACTGAATCCGCGTCCGGGCGCGCCGTTTGCCGGCCAGGAGCGACAGACAGTTATTGCCGATATTACCGTGGAAAAAACCGGCGGAGAGTACACGGTATCCGTCAATGAGAGCGGCGCGCCGCGCGTCTCCATCAATGCATACTATAACCGGCTGCTGAGAGAACAGCGGAACCGGGACGAAGCCTGTCAGTATATTAACGACCGGATGGCTGCGGCTTCCTGGCTGATCAAAAGCCTGGAGCAGCGCCGCATAACACTGCTGCGCGTGTCGCGGGCCATCGTGGAAATGCAGCGGGATTTCTTCGAGCATGGCATTCAAGGACTGAAGCCGCTGTCTCAGAAAGAGATTGCGGAGCAAACGGGCCTCCATGAATCCACAATCAGCCGGGCCGTCGGCAATAAATACATGCAGACCCCCCGGGGATTGTTCGAGCTGAAATACTTTTTCACCTCCTCCCTCGCATCGGCGGACGGGGACGCCGCATCCTCGGAAAGTGTGAAACTGCGTATTAAGGCAATGATCGACGGAGAGGACAAAAGGAAGCCGCTGTCCGACCAGGCGATTACGGAGCTGCTGACGCAGGAAGGGCTTGAGCTGTCCCGCCGGACCGTGGCCAAGTACCGGGAGGAAATGCGCATCCTGTCATCCGCCAAGCGCAAGCGTTTTTAGCTCTTTTTTCAATATCATAAAAAACCCTGCCAGAGCTGAGCTTTACTTGGAATACAGCCCTGGTCAGGGTTCTTTTTGCGTTTCCATCCATTTTTAGCTGCCCGGCGCCGAAAGTTTTCCATATTGTAATATTTAGTTTAAATTTGCGCGGTTTCCAGTTCCAACCCGGTTTTTCCGCAGCCATCCGCCTGATTTTCTGTTCCTTCCTCTCTTTTTTACCCGTTAATTCACTTCATCCCTCTGTTACATGTAATCTTATCTGACACTAATGTTCTTAAATAAATCCTGATTTTTCCGTCAACATGATATATATCAATTATTTTGTCAGTATTTGTTGTTATAGTAATAGAAAAATTTTTAAGCATGTGGAGGGAATACCAATGTACAATGTTCAAGAAATCGCGCCCGCGATCTACTGGGTGGGTGGCACCGACAAAAGACTGGAACGTTTCGAGAATATGTTCCCGCTGCCTCAGGGAGTCGCCTATAATTCCTATTTAATCATGGACGAAAAGACCGCACTTATGGACACGGTCGATTCCGCGATCAGCGCACAATTTCTGGAGAATATCGAGCATGTGCTGGATGGCCGGACGCTGGATTATCTGGTTGTAGGACATATGGAGCCCGACCATTGCGCCAATATCGAGGAGCTGCTGCGCCGTTATCCGGAAATGAAAATCGTCGGCAACAAAAAGACGTTCCAGTTCATGGAGCAGTTCTACACCTTCAGCAAGCCGGATAATTACCTTATCGTCAAGGAAGGCGAAGAGCTGCCGCTCGGAGAGCATACGCTGCGCTTTATGATGGCTCCATTCGTCCATTGGCCTGAGGTTATGTTCACCTATGAAGTGTCGAAGAAAATCTTGTTCTCCGCCGACGCCTTCGGCTGCTTCGGTTCGCTTTCGGGGAATATCTTCTCCGACCAGACGGATTTTGACCGAGTGTACCTGGAGGAGTCCCGCCGCTATTACTCCAACATTGTAGGCAAATACGGGCCTCAAGTGCAGACGGTGCTGAAAAAATTAGCCAAGCAGGAAATCGAAATGATCTGTCCGCTGCATGGTCCGGTGTGGCGCGAGAACCTATCGTACATTCTGGACAGATATCAGAAGTGGAGCACCTACAAGCCGGAGAAGACCGGCGTGGTGCTGGTCTATGCGTCCATGTACGGCAATACGGAGAACGCCATGAATCTGATCGCATCCAAGCTTTCGGCCAAAGGGGTTCAGGATATCCGCATGTACGATGTGTCCAAGACCCATCCTTCCTACATCATCTCGGACGCCTGGAAATTCAGCCATCTGGTCTTCGGCTCGCCTACCTATAATCTGGGTCTGTATCACGGCATGCAAGCTCTGCTGCATGAAATGGCGTCCCTGAACCTGCAGAACCGCAAAGTTTCCCTTGTGGGCAACTATACATGGGCCAACGCCGCCGTAAGGGAAATGACCGAAATCTTAGAGAGCATGAAAAAAATCGAGTTCGTCGGCGAGCCTTTTGAAATCAACTCCGCCTTAAAGCCGGAGCAGCTGCCGGAACTGGACCTGCTGGTGGACGCCATCTATGACTCCCTGAATGCCGATACGGAAGAAGCGGTCGCGGCAGGCGCGGGAACAGCCGGAAACTAACAGAAAGCAAGCTATCAGCTTATCTATCCCATCATAAGGAAGCTGCCTATAAAGTCAGTACAAGGACTTGAGGCAGCTTTTTTGTGCATAAATATGAAAGGCTTTTCTATCTTATGGGACTTAAAATAAACCGCAATCTATGGCCTCATCCGCTACCGGAGTCGACTACTGCTCGAAATGGGACCGCATGCCCTTGTTCCTGATTTTTCCACCGCGTAAAATAATATGGATTTTAAATAAATACATAATTTGGGGGGTAAAAGAAAATGAAATTAATGAAACCGTATTCCCGGCTTCTGCTCTGCGGACTGATGGCGGGTCTGCTGGCAAGCTGCGCGGAGAAGGAACAAGTCTTACAGAACACGGAGAGCCATCCGCCTACGCAAGCGGCCCAGGCCGCTAAGGTTCACTGGTCGTATGAGGGAGAGACATCCCCTGAACATTGGGGCGAGCTTGAAGAAGATTTCGGGACCTGTAAGGTGGGAAAGGAACAATCGCCCATCGATATTGAGGGTGCCGATGTGAAGAAGGATACCAACCTCTCGCCGGTGGAAGTCGATTATTCGCCTTCGGAAGTGTCTCTCGTCAACAACGGCCATACGATACAGGTAAATGTGTCGGGGGAGAACAACCACATTGTTCTGGAGGGAAAGACCTATACGCTGAAGCAGTTCCACTTTCATTTGCCAAGCGAGCATGAAGTGGGCGGCAAGCATGACGAGATGGAACTTCACTTCGTTCATAAGACTGCGGATGGGGATACTGCGGTGCTCGGGGTCCTGATTAACGGCGGTGCGGAGAACGCGGAACTGAACAAGCTGTGGTCCCGGCTTCCCCAGAAAGAGAGTGAAGAGGCAGTAGCGATTGACGGAAAGTTCGATCTTAAGGCTCTCCTGCCGGGAGATCTTCACTCTTACCGCTATCACGGATCGCTAACGACGCCGCCATGCACCGAAGGGGTGCAGTGGATCGTGCTTCAACAGCCGGTGGAATGGTCCGAGACGCAAATTGGCGCTTTCCGGAGCATTTTCCCGCATGATAACCGTCCGGTACAGCCGCTTGACGGCCGGACTCTGGAGACGGAAGGGTAAATTCCTGTCCGTAACTGCTAAAGGCTGCCCGCAAGTCATGAAGATGACCTGGTGCAGCCCTTTTGTGGTGCGCGTAATCTGTCATTAGGCCGGTGCGTTTCGGCAGCCCGCTGGATTATTTCCGCTTCGGCTTATTGTACCCCTTGTCCCCGAAGGGCTGCAACTTCTCAATCCACAGCTCAAGCAGCGCATCCACTTCTTCCTGATACTCTTTTAGTTCCGAAATATCATTCAGGTTTTCCTCACGCGGCTTAATTTGATCCAATTCTTCAAATACGAAGCTGTCGCCGCCGTGTTCCTTCCAGTCCTGTTTCAATTCATTGATCGAGTTCATGTTCGTCTGCTGAAAAAAAGCGAAACGGTTTCTGGCCCCGGGCAGATCCATGCTGCCGAGCACCAAGATTTTACCGTTCTTCACATTTCGAATCTGGTAAACGCCCATCGGCCGAAATGACTGCGCGTATGCCGAGGCAAGCTCTTTCTTCTTTTGCTTATCCAGAGACATTGTATTTCCTCCCTTGTTCTTGAATCGGGTGTTTTAATGGGTAATTCCGATTTCAGCTTTGACTTTCTCCTTCTTTAGTAGGGGAGCAAGCAGCAGTGCGCCGATGATTAAGAGGCCGCCGCTCGCGGCATATACTGTAAAGAGAGAGAGCGTATCTTTTACATATCCGGATAACATCATGCCGATGAGCATCATCCCCATAAAGATTGGGGTTATGGCTCCGCCGACACGCCCAAGAAGCGACGATTCCGTGTTCTTCAAGATCAGCGTCTGGATGCCGACCTGTATGCAGGGGTAAACGAAACCACCGATGATTTGCAGTCCGAGAGTGGCCGGGATGAATGTAGACGAGCCGACACCGAAATTGCAGGCCGCGCTGACAAGCAGTCCGACCGTGAGCAGAATTTGCGGTTTCACTTTTTTGGCTATCCCCATAATGACGGCCCCGCCTACAAGCATCGCCGCACCATTGGCCATTAGGAGCCACTGCAAAAAGGATTTGTCCTGCCCCAATTTTTCGATTGCAACGAAAATTAACATCGGCTGTATCATTCCCGCCGCCAGCCCGGTAACCGCAAAGGTAAAACCAAGCGTTCGCAGAACACGGTTCCTCCACAAGTAACGAATGCCCTCAGCCACATCCTCTAAAAAGCTGCCGGTTTCTGCGGATTTCATTTCTTTTGCGTCACGCGGGAGCAGAGAGAGAATCAAGGCCGACCCGAAAAAGCAGACCATTGTTATCAGCAGGGATGCTCCGATCCCTAAGCGCGCATAGATAAAAGTGCCGATAATCGGACCCGCTATCATAAAGATGGCAATCAGTGATTGGGACATGGCCATAACCTTCTGTAAAAGCTCATCCGGCACATGCTTCTTGTACAGTTTCATCGCGGAAGGCTGAGAGAACTGGGACAGGCTGGCGGACACCAGCATGCCGAGCAGCAGCGCCGCCCATTGCCCGCGTAAAGTGGCTGCCAGTACAACGGCTACGGATATGGCAGATAACAAGTCGCTCCAAACCATGGTCCGTTTGGGCTGCCACCGGTCTGCAAAGGTTCCGCCAATAATGGCGAACAGAAAGATCGGACCGTACTCCATGACCGAAATAAGCGACACATAAAAAGGGTCATTCCCGGTCATCTCGGTTACAAACAGAAGCACGGCAAAATTCCTTATCCAAATACCAAGCTGTAAAGTTACCTGCGATAAAACAAGCGTACGCACATAACGATTGCTAAACACTTCAATACCCCATTTCCTTCAAAATCCGGGACAGCGTACTTAGACGCTCGCCAATCAGTTCGCTGTCATCGCTGAGCGCCTGGCTGAACAGCTTGATGTCTTCATTGATTCTGTCGTTATCCGTGCATACGGATACGGTCATCGCATCCCCTTGCAGACCTACGCGGTCAATCACCGGATTCTCGGGATCATACAGATTCTGATACTGGTAAGCCTCCCGGAAATGGACCATGCTTCTGGTCACCAGAATGGCAAGGTCAAGCACCCGGTGGAGCGGCAGCTCCTCCGATTGTCTGGACCACTTCTCTCCCGTATGCCGCCACACCTTGGCGGAAATATCCACCTTCCCCCGGTCGTTCCACTGAGCCAATCCGAGCGACAATCCCTTCGTGTCCGATTGATTCGCATATCTGCCATCCACATTTTCGTAATTCTCGGATACGATAACCGGTTTATGCTTTAGCGTTGTTGGAATTTTCATTTCTTTGTTCACCTGTCCTTTAATGGTTTTCACATTTACTAATTTACTAAATTACTAATTTAGTAACAAGGGTTATGATAGCCCAACCTGTATCCGAAGTCAACAAAAAACGCCTGGGTTTCCGCATCCCAAGCGTTAAATTCAAGTCTTTTTAAACCTTACTATCAGCTTTTCTCTTAATTCGGATTACCGCACTTTTCGGGATTCTCGCATCATGATAAACAACAAACGCTTCGTTAAAATGCCGCAAATAGTCCGATTCATGGGATTTCGGAGACAGGATAATCATTTTTCGGGACAGTTCCTGCTCGTACAGGGTGAATACTTTGGATTTTCTGCCTTCATCCAGGGCGCTGTCGAACTCGTCCAGCACGATGTACCCCGGCTCTGCCTGAATCGTCTTCAGCAGCGCGAGCGCGAATAGAAGCGAGCTGAGCGATTCCTCGCCGCCCGACACACCCTTGCCGACCCGTCCGCCCCGGCCCTTCATGCCGACTTCCTCCAGCGGGCCGCGGTGACCCTGCTTTCTGGCCTTGATGTTCAGGTAATACTTGATATTCCCCTGCTTCATCTCCTGCATGTCCCAGCTCACTTCGCCGTCGAACGAGAACTGGTCCATATAGTGAACAAACCGGCTGCCCACCCGCTTGATTTCATAATTGGTCGTGCTGACCAGCTTCTCCTCCAGCTCGGCCAGGCTTTCCTCAAGCTGGCGAAGCAGCATGCGTGCGTCCTGCACCTCCTGCTCGCCCCGTTCAAACTCCGCCTTTACCTTCTCGTAATTTTCGAGTGCGTTCTCGTCGACGGTTTCGCCCAGCGCCAGATTAAGCTGAACCAGAGCATCTTCCTTATGCGACTTGGCCTGCGCCTGATTCCAGTCCGGCACGGCGGGAAAATCCGGGGACTCCTCAAGAAGCCCGGCGTATACCACTCGCAGGCGATCGGTCCAATCACTGAAGAACTGCCGCTCCGCAGCGCGGTTCTCCTGAATGACTTCCAGGCGGTCCAGCAGCTCCCGCTTCTCACGGTCCAGCGCCTCCAGCGCTTTTTTCGACTCTTCAATGTACTGGTGCTTCTCCCTGATCCGCCTCTTCGTCGATTCCAACGAACGGTCCAGCCGGTCGCTTTCCGCAAGCAGATCCTGAAGCTCTCTCTCCAGTCCTTGCAGCCGTTCTCCGGAGGCTTCCAGCTGCTTGCCAAGCTGCCCGAACCGCTCGATCTTCGAGCTTTCCTGATCGGCGCGGTCGTAGATTTGCCGGTAGCCTTCCAGAGCCTCAAGCCGGAACGCAAGCTCGGCCGACGCCAGATTCAATCTCTGCCGCTCTTCGGCAGAACGGTTCCGGATGTCCATCCATTTCCTCTGCTCGGCGGTCTTCCGGTCCAGCTCGCGCCCGCGCAAATCCCGCTCGGCGACGGCGCCCACAACCGTCTCCGCCTCTTTAATAAGCTGCAGCACCGAACGGATAAGATTCAGCCGCTCCTCGCATACCGCCAGATCGCGGCGGACGGCTTCATGCTGAAGCTCCAGCTTCTCCAACTCTTCGCCGGCGCGCTTCACCCGCAGCTTAATGCCGCGCGGGTTAAGAATCCACCGCTTGTCCTCCTGCGGGCCTCTCCGGCCAAGGGAATCGACAAGCTGGCCATTCTTCAGCCGGGGCCTGGAAGAATCAGAGCCGGATACCAGCTCCCCGACCCACCACAACGCTTTCTGGGCCGCGGCGTAGGTCAGGTCGTCGAGATCCTTTTTCACCCGAAGTCCGAGTAGAGCCAGCTCGTCCGCCGTTCGTTCCGGTACCACGGAAGGCAGCTCCACATGGTAGACATCCGTCGGAGCCGCAAAACCCCTTGCATCCACGAACAGCGTATATTTAACAGCTTCGAGCTGATCCTCCCGCTCCAGCGGAATATGCTCATCCATCTCCAGCAGATCGCGAAGAGCATAAACCGTCACACCTTTGCCGCGCAGACGGCGGATAGACGCTTCCTGCCTCAAGCTGTACATCCCCGTTCCCTTGGTCAACGCCTCCAGCTCGTCCTCAAGCGACCGGATGCTCAGCTCCAGCTCGCGCCCGCTGTCACGCAGGGAAGAACGCTTGCTTTCCAGACTTTCCGCTTCCCGTTCGAGAGCGGCGCTTCCCCCGTATTGGGCCAGCATTTTCTTGGCATCGCCGAGCCTCCGGAAGTCTTCCTCCAGGGCATACTCCAGCTTGCCGATTTCAGCCGCTAGCCAATCCAGATGCGTCTGCGCCTCCTTGTATGCCTCCTCCGTTTCCCGGCCTTTGGCTTCGGTCTCCCGCATCTTTGCCCGGTCCTGCGCAAGCCGTTCTTCCACCTCGGCTCTGGAGTAGGGAATCGCCCGCATCTGTTTATCCAGCTCCCGGAGAATATCTTCAAGCTGACGGTACTCGTCATTCAATTGCCCGCGCAGGGCCCGCTCTTTCGACGCTTCGCCTTCCACTTCCTCAAGCTGCCGGTTTAGCTCTTCCATTCGCCGTGTTCTTTCTTCCAGCTCCTTAAGGTAAGCTTGATGCTCTTCCTCCAGCTTCACCTGGCGATCCAGTTCGTCAGTATGGCGCTCTTCAAGCTCATCCGTCTGCTCCTTCAGAAGTTCCTGCTCCCTGCCGTACAGCCGCTCAAGGGCGGCTGAAGCGGTTAGCACGTTCTTCAGACCGAGCCTGCGCCGTTCGTTCCGGCTGATCAGCCGGTCCCGCTCCTGCTGCCAGTTGCCCAGGTTAAGCCTATGCGAATGTTGGTTGCTTTCCGCCGTTTGGAGCGCCGACTGCGCGTCTTTGCGTTCCTCCTTCACCTTTTCCCAGTTGTGCTGCATCCGCTCTATACCGGTCATCTCGCTGAAAATACGGAAACGCTCCTCCGGCCGCATCACAGCGAACTGGTTCACATCCTGCTGATACCAGATCAGGTAAAAGGCATCCGGGTTCACTTTGTATTTATGCTGGAGCTGATACCGGTACTCATGAAGATGGTTCGTGCTGTCTCCCGGCGTATAGCGGGTCTCTTTATTCCATTCCCACGGCTCATTGCCCTCGCAAATAAAGTATTCCTTCCGCAAGGGATCGCCGGGTTTCTGCTCCAGATTCAGCCGGAAGCCGATGTACGCGGCCGCGTCGACGGGACTTGTTCCGATGTTGGCAAAAACAAGCTGAATCGTCGCCCGCCACACACGGTCCGGCGGCAGATTGCGGGAACGCAGTCCCTCCAAATCTACTTTGGCGGAAGCCAGCACCGCGCCCAGGCAGAACGTAATCGTTGATTTGCCCGAGCCGTTCGGTCCGCCGATCAACACATGGTCTTCCGGACCGCCCCACTCCAGCCTCGTATCCGGGAAATCGCGGATGCCGCTAAATTCCAGCGCCCAGGGGTTCAATATCCCTCACCTGCCTCCAGATTGTAGCGTTTAAAAAACTTCAGCACATCGTCCATATTCAATTGCTGGGAATGACTGAATTCCGCGAACCGCTTCAGATAGGAATCCGAGAACAGCCGCGCCCCGATCGCGGTCAGGGCATAGGCTTCCTCACCTGATGGATTCTCGTAGCGGGACACGGCACCCAGCTTGATGAGCGTATCGAGATTCGCCAGGATTTTCCGCCTTACATCCAGCGATTCATGCCCGAACGCCTCCAGTAATTGAGTAAACAGGGTGTAATCATTCTGCAGCACTTCCTGATGGTAAAATATAAACATCAGCAGAGCCAGACTCTCGGAGGACAACAGCTCTCTCGCCTGTCTGGCGGGCACATGAATCAGCACAACCGCCCGGTCTCTGCGCTCATCATAGATAAGCCTATAGTAGCGGGCTACCGATTGATTCACCCTTTTCACAAAAGAAGCGAATCCCTGCTCATCCCCCGGCTCCAGCTTCAGAATCTTCATCACCTCGCGCCGGGACAGGCCGAAGCTGCCGCTGCGGACTGCGGCCGACGACGAGAACATAATCTGCACAAACGCATATTCCTCATCGGGACTGAGCACCGCGGACAGCCGCTCCATCGCCCCCAGCGGCAGATTGCTGTGCAAGCTCTCCGGTTCTTCTAACGACATGCTGATCTCCTCCTTCGTTCACAAGATGCCATTCGGTCTGTGCGTCTCCTGCCCGCATCTTCGGGGCGGGGTCTTCTCCCCGTTCAATCACCGCCCGCTGCCCGCCCACCAGAGCGGAGACGGCCAGCAGCGCGTTCAAGGCGTCGCTCCAGCGCTCCGAGCCCGCCTCCAGCACAAGCTGCTCCAGACCAACGCAATCCCGCTTCAGCAGAATCCGCTCTGCCTCGTCCGTCCGAATGCGAGCCTTGGTCAACTGCCATTCGATCTGCGCCAAATGAGTACCGAGCTCCTCTTCTGTCCATTCTTCCGCTACTGCATATTCCGGCTCCAGACGCTCCCGGATCGGCCCTGTGGAAGGCACATAGTTTTCCAGGTACCTTACGGTATCCGCCAATTGAAGATTGGACACGGGAGAAGCGAACTGAACGGGCACCCACATGCCGTCAAGACGCTCTCCGGGAGAGCGGTCCTGTTCCAGAAAGCTCAAAATCTCATGAGCGTTCGGCAGTTCGGAATCGGCGGTTTTGTAGAAGGAACGGATAATAAACTGGCGGATGGCTTGCGGAGAAATCTCGGACCGGATCTCGGTTTGCTGCAAGTGGGCGAAGCCCAGAAACTTATTCAGTGTTCCCAAAGACACCTGCGTTCCTTCAAACATGATTTCCGTGCCTTTTTTGAGCAAGGGCGCAAAGGAGGCCCCTTCTTCAAAGGTGGTGAATTTATCCAGCCGCTCATTCATCCGCGCGTTTAGCTCCTGCATCAGATCCACAATAATCCGGATTTGCGGCAGGGCGTTCCGGTCGGCGAGCAGCTCAAGCTGCCGCTCTTTCAGCTTGTCCACGGCATCCGTAACATTGCGGATCATGCTGGCCAGCCGGTTCCCCCCCGAAATCCCCTTGTCGTCGTAGGCCTCGCTGAGATCCGCATCCCTTCTCGCCTGAAACAGCGAGCGGGCTACGTCATCCTGCATATAGTAAGCCAGCGAATCATTCGCCAGACGAATCAGCATATCCATCATCCGTTTGCCGACATCCATCATCGTAAGTCTCCGCTTGCTGCGGATGATCCAGTTATATTTTTGCAGCACATTCAAGAGACGCTCCATCGGGATTCCAGGCTCGTATCCATAGCGGTTCCTGAACCGGTAAAAGAGCGCGTCCGCATCCTCCAGCGGCTCGTCCAGCCCAAGCGCCTCCTGCTGGATGAGGTTCAGCATTTTTAAAATCTCCAGCACTTTCAGCGGTTCTTCGAAGTATTCCCGCAGTTCCGTCAGCACCCCCGCAAGCTTGACGAGATCGCGCAGCGATTCCTTGCGAAGATGTTCAGGTACCCCGCCGCCAAAGATAGAAATCAAAGATCCATCCATGTGTTCCAAATGTCCGTATCCCCCATTTCCGCTTCCTGCTCATCCGCTTCATTCCGGTCCAGTCCGGCAAGCGCCGCTGCCTCATAAGCCTCCCATGTACGGAATAGACATGAGTGCGGATCGTTGCCCTTAGGGTCCCAGTCAGCCGGCAAAATCCATTTCACCACCGCCGGAGATACCGGATGCAGCAAGGCATGCACGGTTCTTGCGATGTCCAGCCCGGACTTGTCCCCGTCGCACCATACAATGACCTGCCCAATCGACTTCGAGCCGGTTAATACATCCTTGATCAGCTTGCGGTGTCCGCTTCTAAGCTGTCCGTCCAGCCCGATAATCAAACTGCCCGAGTTCAGCAGAAAGTCCGGTTCAGCGCTCATCCGTGTAAGCACGGCCC
>NZ_ASSD01000609.1 GCF_000520715.1 Paenibacillus zanthoxyli JH29 | reverse complement strand
GCTCCAGCAGCAGCAGCGGCTGCCGGCAATGTGAGCCTTGAGGAAGAGCGCGTACCGTTCAAGGGTATCCGCAAAGCGATTGCGAACGCCATGGTTAAATCGGCTTATACCGCTCCGCACGTAACGATTATGGACGAAGTGGATGTAACTGAACTGGTTGCATTCCGCACCCGCATGAAGCCTGTCGCCGAGAAGAAGGGCGTGAAGGTAACCTATCTTCCGTTCATCGTCAAGGCGCTCGTGGCGGCTTCCCGTCAGTTCCCGGCGCTTAATGCCACCATTGACGAAGAAGCGAATGAAATTGTATACAAGAAATACTACAACATTGGTATTGCAACCGATACGGAGAACGGCCTGATCGTTCCAGTGATCAAGGATGCCGACCGCAAGAGCATCTGGATGATCGCCTCGGCGATCAGCGACCTGGCTGCACGCGGCCGCGAAGGCAAGCTGAGCCCGAACGAAATGAAGGGCAGCACGATTTCCATCACGAACATCGGCTCCGCCGGCGGTATGTTCTTTACACCGATCATTAACTTCCCTGAAGTGGCCATCCTTGGAACGGGCCGCATCAGCGAGAAGCCGGTTGTGAAGAACGGAGAGATCGTAGCCGCTCCGGTCATGGCTCTTTCCTTAAGCTTTGACCATCGCATTATCGACGGTGCAACCGCGCAGAACTTTATGAACTATATTAAATCGCTGCTCGCAAATCCGGAGCTGCTGGTTATGGAGGTGTAATATATGGTAGTGGGAGACGCTTCACTCGATATTGATACATTGGTCATTGGTGCAGGTCCGGGCGGATATGTGGCGGCTATCCGGGCTGCCCAGCTTGGACAAAAGGTGCTCATCGTGGATAAATCCGAAGTCGGCGGCGTATGTCTGAACCGCGGGTGTATCCCGTCCAAAGCGCTGATCTCGGCGGCTCACCAGTATGAATCCGCCAAGCATGGCGAAGCGTTCGGCATTAGCGCCGAGAACGTGAAAGTGGATTTCACCAAGACGCAGGAGTTTAAGACCAGCGTCGTCAAGAAGCTGACCGGCGGCGTCGCCGGCCTGCTGAAGGGCAACAAGGTTGAAATCTTCAACGGCGAATGCATGTTCATCAGCACGACGGAAGCGCGCGTATTTAACGACCATGAATCGCCGCGTTACCGCTTCAAGAACTGCATTATCGCGACCGGCTCCCGTCCGATCGAGCTTAAGCCTTTCCCGTTCGGCGGACGCATTCTGTCCTCCACCGAGGCGCTTGAGCTGCCGGAAATTCCGCAGAGCCTGATCGTCATCGGCGGCGGCTACATCGGCGCGGAGCTCGGCCAAATGTACTCCAAGTTCGGCACCAAAGTCACGATTATTGAAGGCATGGATACCGTACTGCCGGGCTTCGACAAAGACATGACCCGTCTTGTATCCAAGAGCATGGCGAAGACAGGCATTGAGATCGTGACGAATGCCAAAGCGGAAAGCGCGGTGCAGACTGACAAGGACGTTACCGTGAAATACTCCGTTGGCGGCGAGTCCAAGGAAGTAACGGCTGAATACCTGCTCGTAACCGTAGGCCGCCGTCCGAACACGGATGGAGAGCTGGGACTTGACCTGATCGGCGTCGAGCTGGATGAGCGCGGACTGATCAAGGTTGACCATCAGGGCCGCACCAACATTCCGAACATCTTCGCCATCGGCGACGTCGTTCCCGGACTTGCGCTGGCCCACAAAGCTTCCTACGAAGGCAAAATTGCCGCCGAAGCGATTGCGGGACATAAATCCGCTGTCGACTACAAAGTGATTCCGGCCGTCGTGTTCACCGATCCGGAATGCTCCAGCGTCGGCCTGACGGAGAAAGAAGCGAAGGACAAAGGCTTCAAAGTCAAATCCGGCAAATTCCCGTTTGCAGGCAACGGCCGCGCCCTGTCCCTCAACAATCCGGACGGCTTCATCAAGATTGTTGCGAACGAAGAGAACAATATCGTGCTGGGCGCGCAAATCGTCGGCATCGAAGCCTCTAACCTGATCGCCGAGCTTGGTCTGGCTATCGAAATGGGCGCTACGCTTGAAGATATCTCGCTGACTATTCACGGCCACCCGACACTGGGCGAAGTCGTAATGGAAGCGGCGGAACTGGTCGAAGGACACCCGATTCACGTGCTGACCCGCTAATCATACGAACGAGAAAGCTTGCATAAGCAAGCTTTCAGAATAGGGCGAAGACGCATAAGCGTTTTCGCCCTTTTTTCTAGAAATATAAGACTGTATAAGCTTCGCACCTATCGTTTGGTCTTATATTTTTACGAGAAACGTACTTGCGTCTTAAAAAGACGCCGTCAGGCGTTTCTTCTTATAGCGCCTGCTATCTGCTTTCTGTTGCTGCTTGAAACGGTCGCCGCTCTAGAAGAATGGAGAGGCTGTTGCTGCTTATACACGGCGGATGCTGTCCTTTTCTATAGTTTGGTATGTTACATGGGGACGTAAGTCATGGTAGAATTAGTTGAGAATATGAATGGAGGAGCGGTGAAAGCTTGCGTAAATATTTAGATCTGCTGCAGGATGTATTGGATCATGGCACCCGCAAGAGCGACCGTACGGGAACGGGGACGATATCCGTATTCGGCCGTCAGTTGCGGTTCGATCTATCGGAAGGATTTCCGCTGATGACAACCAAACGGATTCATCTGAAATCGGTGGTGCACGAGCTTCTTTGGTTTCTGAAAGGCGAAACGAATATCGCTTATTTGAAAGAAAATGGCGTTACCATATGGGACGAATGGGCGGATGAGAACGGAGAACTGGGACCGGTATACGGCTCGCAGTGGCGTGCATGGGAAAGCGCGGATGGACGCCATATCGACCAGATTTCAAGCGTGATCGATTCGATCAAGAACAACCCGGATTCACGCAGGCATATCGTAAGCGCCTGGAATGTGGGCGAGATTGACCAAATGAAGCTGCCGCCCTGCCACTTCGTCTTTCAGTTCTATGTAGCGGACGGCAAGCTGTCCTGCATGTTGACGATGCGTTCGGTGGATACCTTCCTCGGGCTGCCGTTCAATATTGCCAGCTACGCCCTGCTGACGCATATGGTTGCCCAGCAGACAGGGCTAGAGCCGGGAGAGTTTATTTGGTCCGGCGGGGATGTGCACATTTATACAAATCATCTGGAGCAGGTGGCGACTCAGCTGTCGAGGGAGCCTTACGAGCTGCCTAAGCTTGTCATCCGCCGAAAACCGGATAGCATCTTCGACTATACTTTTGAGGATTTTGAGTTTGAAGGATACCGCTACCATCCGGGAATCAAAGCGCCTATCGCCGTATAGCAGACATACCACGATCAGATCTCATTACTGCATGCGAGGAGGGAATCATAAAGATGAGCATTAGCTTAATTTGGGCCATGGGCGAGGATGGAGTCATAGGAAAAGACGGCGCCATGCCATGGCACCTTCCCCGGGATTTTGCGTTCTTCAAGGCGCAGACGATGGGCAAGACGATGCTGATGGGCCGGAAAACCTGGGATTCCTTGGGAGGAAAAGCGCTTCCGGGAAGAGCAAGCGTTATCCTGACCCGGGACGAAAGCTTCGCTCCTAAAGGGGCGGAAACGGTTCACAGCTTGGAAGAGGCGCTTGAGCTTGGCCGCGGGCAGGATGAGCTGATGGTGATCGGCGGAGCGGAAGTGTACCGGATGACGCTGCCTTTTGCCGACAAGCTGATCGTTACCCGGATTGACGAGTCTTTTGAAGGAGACACGTTTTTTCCTGAAACGGACTGGAGCAAGTGGCGGGAAGTGTCCCATACGCAGGGAATCCGTGATGAGAAAAATCCGTATGATTACCGGTTTGTCGTGTACGAACGTTCGGAATAATCGGCACCCCTGATCTCTTCACTCGGAGGATTAGCAGCCTGCTTATCTGACATAACATGTGAAAAAAGTACAAACAATCAGCAAATTAGTCCATTAACGTGCGAAAGTTAGGGATGCTAATATAATTAAAATTAGAACTTTTAGGCCCATTAATTATTGTACAAGAACCTCTGTGTGCTAAAGTGAATCCCACCTAAAATGCCGCAATATGTTCAAGTGTACTGCAACCAACAAGAATAGAACGGATGGGGGAATCGAAAATATGTCTACACCAACTGGATTTATGGAATATAAAAGACAGCTTCCGGGCGACCGCGATCCCGAGCAGCGGGTTAAGGACTGGGAGGAGTTCCACGACCATCTGTCGGAAGATGAACTGCGGACGCAGGGCGCGCGCTGTATGGACTGCGGAACGCCGTACTGCCATACCGGAATCGACATGGCCGGAGGCACTTCGGGCTGTCCGGTGCATAACCTTATTCCCGAGTGGAACAACCTCGTATACCGGGGATTGTGGAAGGAAGCGCTGGAGCGTCTGCACAAGACCAATAACTTCCCTGAATTTACCGGCAGCATCTGTCCGGCTCCATGCGAGGGCTCTTGTACGGTCGGCTTGATTGGACAGCCGGTCACGATCAAGACGATCGAGCTGGCGATTATCGATAAAGGCTTCGAGGAAGGCTGGGTCGTTCCGGAACCTCCGGAGAAACGCACGGGTAAAAAAGTAGCGGTAGTCGGCTCCGGACCTGCCGGGCTCGCGGCGGCGGCGCAGCTTAACAAAGCGGGCCATTTGGTTACCGTCTACGAGCGCAGCGACCGGGTCGGCGGGCTTCTGACCTACGGCATTCCGACGATGAAGCTCGATAAGCGTGTCGTGCAGCGCCGGGTTGACCTGCTGGCAGCTGAAGGCGTCACTTTTATCGTCAACACGGAGATCGGCAAGGATATTCCGGCACAGCAGCTTGTTGACGAGTACGATGCCGTCGTACTGTGCGGCGGTGCGACCCAGGCGCGTAAGTTCACTGCGGAAGGCAGTGATCTGAACGGCGTGATGTACGCTATGGATTACTTGAACGGCACGATCAAGAGCTACCTGAATTCGGGGCTTACGGACGGCAATTTCGTGTCTGCGGAAGGCAAAGACGTTATCGTGCTTGGCGGCGGCGATACCGGCTCCGACTGTGTAGCTACGGCGCTCCGTCACGGCTGCAAGAGCATTACCCAGTTCGGTACGCATGACAAGGCCCCGCTCGAGCGCGATCCGATTGCGAACCCTTGGCCGCAGTTCCCGAATGTATATACGCTGGACTACGCCCAGCAGGAAGCGAAGGCGGTATTCGGCCATGACCCGCGTGAATTCTCAATTATGACGACGAAATTCGTCGGCGACGAGAACGGCAACCTTAAAGAGCTGCATACGGTGAACATTCACCGGACGGTTGATGAGACAGGCCGTAAAACCTATCAGCCAATCCCCGGTACCGAAGCGGTCTATCCGGCGCAGCTGGCGCTG
>NZ_ASSD01000608.1 GCF_000520715.1 Paenibacillus zanthoxyli JH29 | reverse complement strand
TAGTAGGATAAGAACCTGTCGCCTTTCTTCAATTCAACCGTTCTCGTAAAGTCATATGTTCTTCACGAAATTATACAATGGTTTCTCGAAGTAGGTTTACCTGAACTCTCCCCCGAACCGTACGTACACCTCTCAGTGTATACGGCTCTCCGCTTATCAATCTAACCTTCCAGCGTGTAAATCTACATGACATGAATGACATATAGCTAGGGTTTTCCTAGACCGTGCAATCATGAATTTTTCCCAACGTTTCTTTCCTTCGAGATCTCTTAGCTTCCTGACATGATGAATGTGAATTGGTACATCTTCTGCTTCGCAGAATTCACATTTTCTAGCCAAGAGTCGATCAACGAGTTTAGTCCTGCTGGAGTAGATTTGTGTATCCGGTAATTTGTCTACAATCTCGTCATCTTTAGTTAGCTCTTGCCTCTTGAAACCTTCATTGTAAAAGAATCTTACCTTGAGGCCACTTTTTGTCTCATACTTGACAGCAATTGCACCGTCTATTGAGAATTTCTTTTTCATAATGGAAATTCTCGATTTGTACTTGTTTGCTAAAGTTTTTAGCAGACTGTACTTCATGACGTAATGAAATTTGCTCAGGGTATGAACATTGAGGGCTAACTTATAATAATTATAGAAACCTCTGATTTCCGCATTGTAAATGCTAAGGATTTCCAAATCATCATTATTAACGAGTTCTCGTCTGTGAACGGGTTCCCATTTACCGTCAGGGTTAATTTTTAGGACTCCGAGTGTAAGGAGTTTGTCCCTCCATTTTTCCATCGGAACCGATAGTTTTACCCTAGCATTGAATGATCTTCGCAGGAAACCATCTTCGCATTGTCTGGTGCTTTCGTCTTTTGCGACGTAGATGTCATAACTTAAGAATCTGGCTTTATTGCGGCTATTTGTGATGAGGGTCCTTTCTTGCGACAGGTCTAGCTTTAGTTCATCTCTAAGAAAAATTGTTAGTTTCTCCTTGATTTCCTTGGCGTCCTCTTTGCTTCCGATTACTCCGATTAGGAAGTCGTCAGCGTATCTGACGTATTGTAGCCTTTTATAGCCTTCATCAAAAGGGTCTACTGTAGGAAACCGTTGAGCGTCTCTAGCTAGAGTTTTAACTTCTTTTGCCGCATTAGCTTTCTCGTCGTCATTCATTTCATTCCAAACGGTTTTGTACTTCGCACGGAGTCTTTGTGTCCTTTGACAGGCAGTTCTGTACATGGTGTTTCGAGTTCTTTTCTCACCAACATCGAATCCTTTTTTGAGCTTTTCGATAAATCGGTCAAGCTCGTTTAGGTAGATATTTGACAGAATTGGACTAATAATACCACCTTGGGGTGTCCCACTGTAGGTACTATTGAATTTCCAGTTCTCTAAATATCCCGCCCTGAGGAATTTCCAGATTAGGTTGATGAACTTTGTGTCATCAATTTTCCTTCTCAGGATGTTAATAAGAACGTGATGATCGATGTTATCGAAGAATCCTTTTATGTCTCCTTCGACCCACCATTTAACTGCTGTAAAGGTTTTATGCACTTGATCCAGTGCGGTGTGACAACTTCTGTTTGGTCTAAAACCGTGTGATCTGATCGAGAAAGTCCCTTCATAAATACCCTCAAGGATTCTTCTAATGACTTCTTGTACCAGTTTGTCCTCGAAAGACGGAATTCCTAACGGTCGATTTCCACCATTTCTTTTCGGAATGTAAACTCTCCGAGCCGGCTGTGGTTGGTAACTTTGATCTTCAAGTTTCGCGATAAGATTGGTTATTCGTTCAAGACTCATATCATCGACCGTTTTTCCATCTGCGCCTTCTGTCATGTTTCCCTCTTTGGCATACATTTTGGCGTACGCTTCTAGATAGAACTCGACATTGTACAGATTTCTGTAGAGTCTTTGATATTTGTAGCCTTTTTCCTTCGCCTTGGAAGCCAGATTGTCTAATACTACTTTTGGATTTCTCATGGAGCCTCACGCTCCTTTCCAATTTCGGTATTAAACCCGATAAACTGTTCCCCTTCGCCATGTAACAGGCTTTCCCTGTCTCGGACTACTATGGGAACTCCGTCACCATATTGAATATTCAGACCCTATAGGTCATAGCCTCATTCAAGGCATTCCAACTTAGGCGATCTCCGTTTAGTACGTTTAGAAACCTAGCATGCTGTAATGTCGGATGCGACTTTCACCCTTTACCACATATTGTGGTTGGTCAGTGTAGGGTCACGATATTGGGTCGAAATTATGGCCAATATCCTAGTGTTTCCATCGCAACTATATGGAAACATCATCACTGCCTAGCGTTTGTAGTTACCTTCCGCTAGGGGTCAAGTTTGGTCCCCCTTGGGCTATCGTTCAAGCAGTATAGCTTTCATCCTCGTTTACAACTTTTCGCCTTGCTGTTCAGTCGTGGCTTGGTAACTAGCCAACTTACAACTTTCCCAACATGCTGCACTCCCCATTCAGTTTCCCTCCTGGATAAGTCGGGCGGCGACAGGCTTTTGTGACCTAGCCTGCTACTTGCCACAGTAGATTTTCTAAACGCCCTTACGGACGCACATT
>NZ_ASSD01000607.1 GCF_000520715.1 Paenibacillus zanthoxyli JH29 | reverse complement strand
GGTCCCGCCACTCCGCAAGCGGCGCGGCGGTGCTGCCATCATCGGATAATGCCGAGCCGATCGCCACGAAATACTGAGCTCGCTCCGGAAACAGAATGTCTTCCTCCGCGAGCTCCAGCGTTTCTGCGAACCGGGCCCGAAGCTGGGATAAATAAGTCAGCGGGCCGCCCAGAAAAGCCACCCGTCCGCGAATCTTACGCCCGCAGGCTAGACCGGCGATCGTCTGATTCACAATGCTCTGGAAGATGGAGGCCGCAACATCCTCCCGGCGCGCCCCTTCGTTAAGCAGCGGCTGAATGTCGCTCTTGGCGAATACGCCGCAGCGGGAGGCGATTGGATAGATCCGCTGATGGTCCGCCGCGAGGCTGTCGAGTCCAGTGGGATCGGTCTGGAGCAGTGCCGCCATCTGGTCGATGAAAGCGCCTGTCCCGCCTGCGCAGGCGTTGTTCATCCGCTGCTCAATGCCGCCGCTGAGGTAAATGATTTTGGCGTCCTCTCCTCCAAGCTCAATCGCGGTATCGCAGGAAGGAAGCAGTTCGCTGATCGCTTTTGTACAAGCGATAACCTCCTGAACGAAGGGCACGTTCCCAAGTCTGGACAGAGACAAACCGGAAGAACCGCTTACCGCCAGCGCCGCCTCCCTATCCGGAAACAGGGATATCACTTTATCAAGCAAAGAGAGAACCGCTTTTTTTATATCGCTATAGTGTCTTACATAATCCTCATGAACGACCAGATTCCGCTCCATGACAACCAATTTAGCCGTAGTCGATCCCACATCCAGTCCGATCTTCAGCTGCATCCTGCTATCACCACGCCTTATTGAAAATTTTAACTATAGGAAAAATATCACATAACAGACTGCTAAAAGCTGTTAAAAATGTAACAGTAAAAATTTAACGAAACGCCCGGAGCTTGAAAATACCCGCTCTATTCCCCGTCAAGGGTCGTCGCGACCGCCTCCGCATGGCCCTTTACCCGCACCTTTTTCCAGATATTGGACACGATGCCCTGTTCATCGATCAGGAAGGTGGAACGCACAATGCCCATAAATTCCTTGCCGTACAGTTTCTTAAGCTGCCACACGCCGTACTGCTCGCTTACCTTATGGTCCTCGTCGGAGAGCAGCAGAAAGGGCAGTTCGTTCTTTGCGATAAACTTGGCGTGCGACTGGAGACTGTCGGGGCTGACGCCCAGAATAACGGCTCCTTTGGCTGTAATCCGGTCATTGACGTCTCTGAATTCACAAGCTTCCTGGGTGCAGCCCGGCGTCATATTTTTCGGATAAAAATACAGCAGCACCTTCCGTCCTCTATACTGGCTTAAGGTGACTTCGCTTCCGTCCGAGGCGGGCAGCGTAAAGTCCGGCGCCTCTTGTCCAATGGACAGCTCTTCCATAATTCATGCACTCCTTTAATTAGGTTTATGGCTCTAACGGGTGTTATATGGCCCGCGGGGTGTACAATTGATTGTATCCATAAAAGAAATTATAATGTAGGGAATGCAAATGTGAAAGGAAGAGCGAGAATGCCGCCAAGGTCGAAAAGACACGCCAAGAAGGGAAAATCGAAGAAAATTCTGGTTCGGAGCCTGATGATCCTCCTTCTGCTTCTGGCTGGAGGAGCCGTATATTTTTTCACATCCATCTACCAAGGTCTTAACGGCATGCAGAAGCAAGACAATGATTCTCCATTCAAAAATGTGGAGACGGTAGACGCCAATACGCCCGATCCTCCGAAATGGGAGGGAACGGAACCCGTTAATATCCTGCTGATGGGTGTCGATGCGCGCGGCGTAAAAAAGGGGGAAATCCCCCGCTCGGACACGATGCTGGTCGTCTCTCTCGATCCGGTGAAGAAGAAGGTGCACGTCTTCTCCATCCTTCGGGATACTTACGTCCCGATCGAAGGTCATGACAAAAATCGCGTGAATACCGCCATTATCTACGGCCCCAATATGGCGATGAAGACCGTGGGCGATCTGCTTGGAATTCCGATTCAATATTACGTCTACACCGACTTTCAGGGCTTTATCAAGCTTATAGATGCGGTCGGCGGCATCGACTATACGGTCGAGAAGGACATGGTCTATAAGACCATAGCTGACGGCCCCGAGTACGATATCGATCTGAAAAAAGGCTTTCAGCACCTTGACGGCAGTAAGGCGCTCCAATATGTCCGTTTCCGCCATGACGCCACCTC
>NZ_ASSD01000606.1 GCF_000520715.1 Paenibacillus zanthoxyli JH29 | reverse complement strand
AAACCCGGCTGCCACAGTACGGCCTCCGTACCGGCAAGGCTGGCTTGAACGTTGATAATCCGCTGATTGGAACTGCCCCGGAACCGAAGGGTGGTATCCTTCAAGGCTTCCACGAAGCGTCCGTCAATCAGCACCTGGCAGAGCGACAGCAGTGTCCATTCCGGTGATCCCGGCATGGCCATGAGCTCTTCGTAAGTGTAGCCGGTGTAGATCCACACCGGGAACTCCGGCAGCGCCGCGCGCACCTCGCGGATAAATTCCGCAGCCTCCTCCGCCGAGAAAAAAGGGTCGCCGCCCGCCAGCGTCAGACCTTCCAGTAGCGGATTGGCCGCTATTTCGCTGATGATCTGCCGCTTGCGCTCCAGCGTAAGAGGCTCTCCGTAACCGAAATTCCAGGTTTCGGGATTGAAGCAGCCCGGGCAGCGGTGGCGGCACCCGCTGATGAAGACGACGGCGCGCAGGCCTTCGCCTTCATTAATCGACTCCGGGTAGTAGCCGCAAATATTCATAGATGCTTGACCCGGTCCCTAACCTCGGCTTGCTTGGCCGCATTGAAGCGGGTCTGGTAATCTCCGGTCAGGTAGCCGGTAACCCGGCGCAGGCGGCGGATGTGAACCTCCTGCTCATGAGCGCCGCAGGAAGGGCAGTTCGTGCCGATCACGCCTTCGTATCCGCAGTCTGAGCAGCGGTCGACAGGGTGGTTGATGCTGAAATAGCTGATATTTTGCTCCAGGGCGTAACGGATGATTTTGATAAAAGCCGCCGGATTGCTGCGCGCATTGCCGTCCAGCTCGACATAGGAGATCGCGCCGGCGTTGCAGTAATCGTGAAACGGCGCTTCCAGCTTGATCTTGTTCGCCGCTCCTGTTGAATAATAGACTGGAACATGGAACGAGTTCGTATAGTACTCGCGGTCGGTAACGCCTTCGATTGCGCCGAATTCCTTGCGGTCGATCTTGGTGAACTTGCCGGACAGGCCTTCCGCCGGAGTGGCGAACAAGGTAATGTTCAGGTCCAGCTCTTCGCTCTTGCGGTCGCAGAACTCGCGCATATGCCGCACGATGGCGAGCGCCTTGTCGTACACTTCCAGGTCTTCGGCGTGATGCTTGCCGTACATCGCCTTCATGCATTCAGCCATCCCGATGAAGCCGATTGACAGGCTGCCGTGCTTCAACAATTCGTTTACCGATTCTTCCGGCGTAAGGGTCTCGCCGCCTTCCCATACGCCCTCGCGCATCATGAAGTCGGAGGCTTTTGCTTTTTGCGCTCCCTGGATGCGGAAACGGTGAAGCAGACCTTCCAGGGCAATCTCCATATAATGATCGAGATCATCATAGAAGCCTTCCTCGTCCGCTGCTTGGCGCAGGCCCGTTACCGTTCCGTTCCGGATGCCGAGCCGGACGAGATTCAGCGTATTGAACGACAGATTGCCCTTACCTGAGCAGTGATTGCGTCCGAAGCGGTCTCCCAGCACCCGGGTGCGGCAGCCCATCGTCGCGAATTCGGTATCCGGGTCCGCCGGATCGTAATACATCAGGTTCAGCGGAGCGTCCAGATTCGCAAAATTCGGATACAGCCGCCGCGCCGAGCATTCGGCCGCTTTTAGGAACAGCTTGTAGTTGGGATCGCCCGGCTGCTGGTTGACGCCTTTTTTACACTTAAAAATCTGAATCGGGAACACCGGCGTCTCGCCGCTTCCCAGCCCGTTCATCGTTGCCGTCAGCAGGCAGTTGATCACAAGTTGTCCCTCGGGTGAGGTGCAGGTTCCGTAATTGATGCTCGTGAACGGAATTTGCCCGCCTGCTCTGGAGGACATCGTGTTGAGATTATGTATGAGGCTCTCGGCTGCCTGGAGCGTCTCGCTCTCCGTCTCTTTCATCGCGTAGCGGTAAGCCTTCGGATACCGTTCTTTCAGATCGGTCTGGCTCATTGTAATTTCCCCGAGCTCTTCCCCGGCTTGTCCTTCTTCGAAATAATCAAGGCCCTTGCGGAACAGCTTGGTGAAAGACTTGGCCACATAGGGGGCGAGATCATGATCGAGCTTGCTTCCCGATACGCCGCCGTACTGCGCATTTTGCTGGGATTGAAAAATAATCGCCGTAAGCGCCATGGCCGTCATAATGGAGTTCGGAGGGCGGACGCTGCCGTTGCCGGTGTTGAAGCCCTGCCGGAGCAGCTTGTCGAACGGGATAAAAATGCAGTTCGTCGTTCCGATGGCATATTGATCCAGATCATGCACATATACGACATTATCCTTGATGGCTTTTACCAGCTGCGGCGGCATGGTGAAGCTGCGGGCATACCATTTGGAATACTCGCTGCCGAATTTGCTCATTTTCCCGGAGAAGCTTTCCCCGTTCAGATTCGCGTTCTCCCTCAGCAGATCCATATCTCGGCTGTCGATAATATCGCGTCCTAGACCGATAACTTCCTCCAACAGAATTTCGTTCGCGCTTTGCCCGCCGGCTTGCCGTTTCTCCAGCAGCGTCATTGTGCAGTTCTCCTCTCCGTTACATCCCAGGCCTAAATTTAATTTTGGTAATTGAACATTTTGCAAAATACGAATTTAAAAAGGCATCTCCCGCATGAAGAACGCAGGAAATGCTCGTATGCGAGTGCTAGTGGGGCATTCCAAAAATGCCCACCATGAATTGCAAGCTGCATGCGGTCACCGCTCCCGTTCCTCGCAGGGGCTTTGAGCTTAATGGTGTCGCTGGAAACAGGCAGGTTTTCTGGCTTCCGTCTGTTCCTCCGGCGCCTTCTTAAGGAGCCGCTTCCCGCGCTCCAGTGGCCTTATGCCGGAAGATGCCGCCCGGGCTCCATCTGAGGGCCGAGCATCCGGTTACAGTGGCGGGATCGCAGCGGGTTCGCACCGCGCTTCCCTATTGAGCTGTACTTCCCGTTAGAGAGTCAAGCACCTGATTCCACTATATTTTGTTGTCGCTTATATAAGATAACCCAATATATTGTATCTGTAAACATATTTTTTGAGATTCTGATATCCACAGAACATCCACAAACGGTCCACAGGTAATCCACAAATTCATCCACAAACTCAACAACAGAGGGCGCGGAAGAGAGAGATTTCGGACGTATTGGGTTCCCCGATTTGTAGCCCGGCGTTCCAGTTGCTACAATATAGGAAAGCTGTATACTGACGTTTCCCAAAGTGCAGCATGGAAAGGGAGGGTATTCAAATGGCTATTGCCGAAATTACCGTTATACCGATCGGAACCGGCAGCACCAGTCTCAGCAGTTATGTCGCAGGCATGCATCGCGCGCTGGAGGGTGTGGAGGGCATAACCTTTGAGCTTACATCCATGGGTACGATTATCGAGGGGCCGCTGCCGCGCATCCTGGCCGCTGCCCAGGTCCTGCATGAAGCGCCGTTTGCCAATGGCGCCCAGCGCGTGTCCACCTCGCTCAAGATCGACGACCGCCGCGACAAAGCGGCCAGCAGCCGGCAGAAGCTGGAGTCGGTGGAGCGCAAGCTGAACGAGGAGTAGGGGAAGCTGGGCCGGGGAGGGGATGGAATGACGCCCCGCCCCGAGGGCTCGGGCTGTTGAGGCGCCCACGGACGACGTAGACGGAGGTCGAAAAAGAGTTGCTTTTTTCGTCAAACGAGGTATAATAGTTTCTGTTGTGACGCAAAATTCATATCATGCTGGTGTAGCTCAGGGGTAGAGCAACGCACTCGTAATGCGTAGGCCGGGGGTTCAATTCCCTTCACCAGCATCTTATAAAGCTTGATCTAGCGCGGTTTCCCGGATTCTCGGGAGCCGCGCTTTTTTGATTCTTCTACCCTTTATTCGAGTAATGTGTTTCCGGGAGCTTTTTCTTCTACCGGCAGGATCGTTTTTTCTCCCGTAATCGAGTCGTCTATGTTCTTCAAGACAGCCTCCTGGAGATTGGGGAGAACATGTGAATAAGTATCAAGTGTGACGTTTATCGAAGAGTGACCCAGTCGCTCCTGAACAATTTTCGGATGAATGCCTGCTTTAAGTAGGATCGTTGCGTAGATATACCGCAGATCGTGAAAGCGAATTTTGGGGAATGTGACATATGGCTTACCGTCCATTCGCAGTTCTTCCTGCTCCTTTTGGATCTGGTCTATGATCCGGTAATAGTTCCGCATCAGGTTACGGGGATTGAGCGGTGAACCGGTACGCTTTGGATCACCAGGCCGGAATTTTTGTATCGCTTATCGGTTTTGATCCCTTGATCAATTCTTTCAAATAGGCGATTTAGCATTTACACTGTGTTCTCAAATAGAGTGATCGAATGTACACTGCTGTCGTTCTTGGTATCGTCAAAATCATGTCCGACTAGCCAGTGTATAAGCCTGCCGGACAGAGATCATCGCTTTTTGCTTTGACGCATGCCGGTAACGCAGCCAATTCAAAACGCTTCATAATATGGATCTTCCACTGCAGAATCCAAAAATATTTTCAACTGCTACTCGTCCCAAACCTCGAACTTTTGCTTTTTTCCTTGTGGTTGGCTGACGGCGGCGGCCGCATTTTGAGTAATCCCCCCTAAACTACGAACCGGTTCAGGGCGTCCATGATTAGCATGTGCGCCTTTTTATCGATCCCACAGAGAGAACAGGCAGCAAAATTTTATGATACCAATCCTGAAAATCCTGCGGACTCAACTTTATCATCTTCTTGTTTCCTAAGTTCGGGATGATATGTGTGTTGACCAGCCATTCATAGGATTTCCACGTATTGTACTTAACAGAGGTCTGTATTTCCTCAAGCCACTTCTCCATGATCTCGCCAAATGTCTTCTTTGTTGGTTCCACATACGTTCCTTTTTGAAAAAGCGCTCAGGATACGGGCATGGCCTTCTCTGCATCCTTCTTTTTGTCAAAGCCTCCATCAGGCCCGGAAATCCATTTCCGTTTTGTTTTATTTGGCACCTCTTCCTTTGTCTCAATGACGATATAATATTTTTTCCTTTTTTGCGCAATATGACATCTTAATAATAACCCTCCTTGTGTACCCATCATAAAAATTTACAGCTTCATCAACGGCCTCCATTAGTAGAAATAGGCGGGTCATCGTAGTCCATACCGCCAGGCAACGCGGACCATGTTGATGGTTATGCATTTCGAGGAGAACGTGAGATCGTCCGACATGACGAATGCTCTGTCCCGGATGGAATGGGGCTGCGGGGATCGCAGCACGATTACGAACGTGTGCGGTCGGTTTTTTGATTTCTGGATTTAAACGTAGCCTTTTGTCTAAAGTCAAGAAGAAAATAAATGCGATATAGAATATTAAATGTAAAAATATAGATTATTTTGTAGGATCATGTCTAAAAAGCAACAATTAATACTTAAAATATACATAAATTATCCCAGGGAAATATGTTAAAGTATATATATGGAATTAATGAAAAATGTTGAGCTGTAATCCGCTTGAGTAAGCGATGAATAGTTGGCCAGCTTTCATAATAAAAGTCAATTAGAAGGGAAATGAAAAATGTCTATTAGAGTAAAAAGCTTTAAGAATGTGAAATTACTTGCAATTTTAGGTGCAGTTTTGGTAGCTAGTTCGTTTAGTTCGGTTGTTGGTGCTGCGCCTGTTGTTAAAGAGGGAGAAGTCAAAGTAGAACAAACATTCATTGTTAGAGACGGAAAAGCCATAATTGTTCCGAATGAAACCTATCTCAATGACTCAAAACAAATGGAGACAATTGAGGCGAGTAAGGATCAAACTAAACAGAACTTGGCTGAGTCGGGTAGAAATGTTAGTATAAATTCTCTCTGGGACCTTTCGCATTATAATGAAGCGGGTTACATACCTAGAGTTCTTAGAACACCTTTGAAACGTAGAATCTCAGCAGCAGTCTATAATAGCACTACTTCGCCGTTGACGAGATCTCTCTCATTTTCAACTACACAGACTTATACGGCAAATATTTCTATTACTGGTAGTCGGAAGGGCGTGATAGACGCAGGAATCACCGGTGGCGTATCATGGACTCAAACTGCTACGGTTAACGATACTATGACTGCATCTATTCAACCACACGAATATAACTGGGTGGAATTTACACCTTATATGAGTAATAGTTATGGTACGTTATTTGAAGAAATATGGAATATAGATCCATTTACTGGTCAATCAGTTTTGCTTACAAAAGGCCAGTACTGGACAGATATCTACTCTGCTATAAAACTTCCAGATGGAACTCCTGACGGGTTGTACACAGTTGTTTCTAGTGCTTCTGCACCAAATTAATTTATTCGTTCCTTTTGAGCTTAGGAGGTCTTATGAATAAGCGCGGAGTAAGTATGATTTTTTTCTCCATTGCTACATTGCTTTTTGTGGTTCGTAATGTCATACACTCGATTGAAGCTACAATGTTGGCAGCTAATCTAAATAGTGTAAGTGATGGAACGTTTAAAATGTTTCTTGACATGACAATTCCCCCGTATTCATATATCTTTGAATTAATTGCGTTAGTCATAGGCATAATTTATCTCATTTTAGCAGAATTAGAAGAAAGGAAATGAACTAAGATAAGTCCACTGGCTTCGGCTGGCGGGCTTTTTTTATAATTGAAGAGTGGTAAGTTGCAGCTGGAAGCATTTATGTTAATGAAGCAGCATCTATCCAGAGCAACGCTGACAGACGCCGGATTAAAAGTGGCTAATAAAAAAATGAATGAGGGAGTTAAATAATGGGGATCAATCCTGTCTGGCGTTAGTGCCTGGCGGGATTTTTTTACATTGCATAAAGAACGAATGTTCGCATATAATACAAACAAATGTTCCTATTCTGGAGGCGAACAATGTGAAGATGAGTGTGGGTCAAATCATCGAAATCGTATATATGGACCGGTCCGGAAAGATTACGCAGCGCAAGATCGAGGTCAAGGGTATCCGCGATGGCCGGATTCGGGCGACCTGCCTTACCACCGGCGCGCCGCGCGTATTTCTAAGCAGCAGCATCCTCGCCTGGCAGCCGGCGGGAACGCGGCATGCTGTCGTATAATGTACGTAAAACGGCAAATATATGATTTTATACCTATGACCAAATCACCAACCCCCAAAAGTATGATGAAAATCTGATTCTTATTAACTATTTCCGACAAATATCCGATTAATTAATGGAAAGGGAAATATAGGATGGTTGCTTTTTATATGCAATTATGCTGCGAAAGTTGAGTTACATAAGTTTAAAATTATGTTAAGGTGGGGTTGTAGTGAGTAAGTTATTCAAGTCTGTTATGTGTTTGGTTGTGATGATAGTGCTGTTATTCCCTGTAAGTGCGTTTGCGGCCGATAAGAAGCTGGATTCGGTTGTGGATTTTACCGGCTTTAAAACTACGTTGACTGTCGGTGAGACCGCAAATTTTAGCGCGCTTATTCATGATTCAAGCCTGTTGGAGATTGGAGATTATGACTATGTTCCGGTGTCTTCCGATACTTCGGTGCTTCAGGTGGAGTCGGTATCAACGTATTATTCCCATATTCATGCGGTTGGAGCCGGTACAGCGACTTTGACGGTTGATGTAGGGCATGGGTATGCACCGTACACGGTAACGATCAAAGTGGTGAGTTCCCAAGACAGCGTAAATGATTCTGCCGAGGACAGCACCAATAATGATCCTGTGGATTATTCCGCCACGGACGCTTACTATGGGACAGACGAAGATTATCCGGATGATGACGCTAATGATGTGATGCTTGATGCCTTAGTTGATTATGTTGATCAACTGACACCGCTGGAGAAGTACGAGAATTTAGCATTATCGGCGTACAACAAGTATCGGGTAGTGTCTCCACCCAACCGTAAGCAAGCTTATTTGGCGTTCAACAAGGTGATTGTCCCCAATTACACCAAACTTGTCGTGGGCTTGAAAAAGATTGACCCGTCGAATGATGAATTGGCTGCAATTCATAGCTATTATCTCTCCGGCGCCAAGCTTCAGCTCGAAGGCTTTACCATAATGAAGAACTCGTTGTACAGTACGAAAATTGACAAGAAAAAGTATGCTGAGGCTAACAAGAAGATGACCGCGGGTACCGCGCTGTTTAATAAGGCTTTAGCAAAGATGGATGAATACACCTCCAAATACGGCGGTTAATCAAACGACTTCTTCCTCAGTAGCCTGTTAGGCCGAATGTGCGCGGATTCCCGAAGTTTGGGGCCGCGTTTTTTGCTTTTTGCTTCGATCCGACATCCATGGTGGAAATTCCTTATATTGTAGGCAATGACTCCTTACAATTTGTATATCAGCAGTTTCGGAAATTTGGGGATAGCTTTATTTTAGCGAGACGGGAGGAACTGACATGTTTGAATTCGCCAAAAAGAAAAAATCCGCAAAGCTTATCGAGCTTGAGGCTCCGTTAAAAGGAAAGACGCTGACGCTGGAAGAAGTGCCGGACCCGGCATTTTCCAGCGGCACCATCGGGAAGGGGAGAGCGATCCTGCCCTCGGAAGGTAAGGTAACGGCGCCTTGTCCGGGAACGGTCGCCCATATAATGGAGAAGAGCAAGCACGCGCTGCTGCTCGAACACGAAACCGGTATTTTGATATTGATTCATGTCGGCATTGAAACGGTATCGCTAAAGGGAGCAGGCTTCCACCCCTGTGTGAGTGCAGGCGATAAAGTGAGAACCGGACAGACACTGCTTGAGTTCGACCTTGAGGTCATTGCAGACGCGGGGTTATCCTCGATCACTCCAATTATCATACCTAACGGTCAGGACTTGATTGAAAGCGTGGAGTTGAGCGATGATCTGGCCTCCCGGGCGAATGAATCTTTTATCCGGATTTTGCTGAAGAATCCATAGAAAATATAGGAACAAAACTCCTAACCTTTCCACATGACGACGCGGTTTTCCCGGTTT
Organism: Paenibacillus zanthoxyli JH29; assembly: GCF_000520715.1. Taxonomy (GTDB): domain Bacteria; phylum Bacillota; class Bacilli; order Paenibacillales; family Paenibacillaceae; genus Paenibacillus_AQ; species Paenibacillus_AQ zanthoxyli. The sequence continues at coordinate 4,363 of NZ_ASSD01000606.1, read as the reverse complement.
CGGGGACTGCGTTTTGTATTTTTCCGGCATTTACCGGCGCGCTTGGTGGATTGCAAGGCTTTTGATTGATTAATTCCTCATTTTTCTGTACAATTTTCAAGATTATTGTGAAATCTTTGCGGCAGCTTATCCTAAAATAATATTCTGGCGTGGTGAAGGAATGAGAATAAAGGACTTTGTAAATGCGTCCGATGCTTCCATACATAGGCAGACCAAATGGATCAAACGTTTTTTGGAGACTTATTGGGTTGTCATTGCGCTGCATTTTGCCGCCCAGCTGTATGCATACTTTTTTCTTCCATATGAGATCGAAGCCGGGGTTTTCTATTATAAGGTTCTTTTGGGGCCGACGGTGCTCATGGGGGGAAGTGTCGCGGCGGCCCAACTGATCGACCGGTATGCGGCTAAATACTCTTTTATCTCCTTGTTTGCGGCGGGCACATTCGTCTCGATGGTGATTATCCATCTGAATATGGATATTCGCATTATAGGGGCCGTTATGCTGCTGCCCATTATGGCTTCAGTTATTTTCTTCCGGCTTAATTTAACATTGTATACGGCAGTCTTGCAGATTGTCGGCTTCTGTATTCTGTACAATTGGGATTACCGGTTCAAGGCCTTTCTGAACCCGTTCGATCTGATAGCCATTCCCATCTTTATTCTTGTCGGCACGCTGGTGGCTGGCATTATTATCGTCAATGGACGCGAGCTTCTGTATGATCTGGAGACGATAATGAGCGCCAAGCAGAATCTCATGGCCGAGAACGCCGAGATACTGAAGATATCCAGAACGGATGCTCTGACCGGATTGTTCAACCACATGTCATTTCATGAATTTTATGAAAAAGCGCTGGAATATGGGGAATTGGGAGTTCCCTTTCATCTGGCTCTGCTGGACATTGATAATTTCAAGGGAATTAACGATAAATTCGGGCACCGGACGGGCGATCTTATCTTATCCAGAGTGGCGTGCACCATCCAGGAGAATATCCCGCCCATCGATATCGCTACCCGCTACGGCGGTGAGGAATTTGCCATACTGCTGTTTGAGCAGACGTTTGAAGAGGCGCTCTCCCTGATGGAGCAGGTTCGGACGGCGTTGGCCGAGACGCGGCATGCGGAACTGGGTGGACTTGCCGTAACCGTAAGCATCGGCCTCAAAAGCTATGAGAAGGGAACCACAAAGGAACGGCTGTTTGAAGATACGGACGCCCTGCTGTATGCCGCGAAACGCTCGGGCAAAAACAAAGTCGTAACGCCCCTTCAAACAGTGGACGAAGGCAGCGCGGTGTTGTAGATGAGATGAGGATCGGCGGCTTCCCGTGGGCGATATATGGAAAATTTTTCAGGATTCGACGGAAATTTAAGGTCTTTTTCAGGTTCTGGTCAGGTTCTTTTCAGGTTTGGGGTGTATATTGAACTTACCAAACACCCCCCAGTGTTTTGTAATATATTTCTTTTATGGTCCTGTCGACTCCCAAGGCAGGGCCAGTTTTTTTTAGGGAGAGCATTCAAGAAGAGAATGTGATCTATTTCACAACATAATACGACAAAATAATTTATATTAAATTTATGTAATTAAAATTAGAATTATAGATTGGGAAAGAGGAATGAAGGATGAAAGCAGAAGGCAGTTTCCGCCGAGGATTGGCTTTTGGCGTAATGTTGAGTGTTCCTTTGTGGATGTCCCTGGCCGGTTGGCTGCATGTTCTATAAAATGGACAGCGCCCGATCTCCGCATGCAGCGGTTACCGAGCGCTTAGTATGATTGGCGGAAACGCCTGTGTCCGTATGACAAGCCGGCTGTCTCCGTTCATGTATATTTAATCTTCCCGCCGTTCGTGAGCAACGGGCGTATACTCCTCTTTATTCCAGCAGCCGTATGGGGGATAATAGCTCTGCATCCAAAACGACAAAAGCCCTGCCTCTCTTTTATCCTTGCGGCTCCAATGACCGCGCCAGTGTGAGTCGGAAAACCAGTTTGAATATCATCTCATATTAAATAAGGAAGAGTCGCGCTAGAAAATGTGGATACTTCTTTGGCGAATTCCATAAACTCGGAAAAATCAAATATTACAATATTCTAACATATTATTATCCGGGATGCAACAAGGTTCCAGCGTATTCTCCCGGCGATGCAGTTTATGGCTTGCCTGGGAATGAATATCCCAAAAAACCCCGCTCATCCTTTTTTTTCTAGCGATTAATATACATTTTGTGAAGTCCGATTAAATTCGGTGAATAAACTTTTGCTTTCATTGAAGGATTTCCAGGAGGCCGTTATAATTATTAAGTCTGGTTGGCATTTGATTAAAAAATAAGGGAGAATTTTATGAAACGCGCAGATATGCTGCTGATTGCCGTCATATTGATTGCAGCGCTGGCTTTTCTCGTGCCCCGCTATTTGTCAGGTAATGAGGAAAAAGGGGAGCAAGGGAAAGAGCTGGTAGCCAATGTCACGGTGGATGGCAAGCATTACCGTACCATTAAGCTTACTAAAGAGGAACAGACCATCGATATCCGTACGGAACGCGGCTATAACATTCTTAAAGTGCATGATTACGGAGTAGAAATGTACGATGCAGACTGCCCGGACAAAGTATGCCTCGGCTTCGGTTTTATTACCCTGCCTAAACAGACGATCGTCTGTCTGCCGCATCGGGTACTGGTGGAAATCGCAAGTGGAGCGGGGGAGGATGAAATTGATGGGTTTGTCCAATAGCGAATCAAGCCAGGCGCTGAAGAGAACGGTGATTATCGCCATTTTATCAGCGGTGGCTGTGGTACTCGGCATTGTGGAGGCGCAAATCCCGCTGTCCGCGATGGGACTTATGCCGGGGGCAAAGCTGGGCTTTGCCAACATTATGATTTTGACCTGCATCTATTTTTTACGCGGGCGCGACGCCTTTATGCTTGTTATTCTGAAAACGCTTCTTACCGCATTCATCCTGGGTACCTTCTCCAGTCTGCTGTTCAGCCTGTTCGGCTCGCTGCTCAGCTTTATCGTCATGTTCCTGCTGATGAAGGGAGGACGCATGCAGTTGAGCCTGATCGGGGTAAGTATCGCGGGAAGCATTGCGCATAACATCGGGCAACTGGCGGCGGCGTCGATGGTGATGGGGACCACGAGCATTATGTATTATTTGCCGATCCTGCTTGTTACCGGGATTGTGACCGGGATTGCCGTCGGTTATGCGGTTCGCTATCTGGTGTCTTCGTTGTCTCAAATATCACTGTTCGAGGAATTTTTACGCTAAGCTTGAGCGAGCCGCAGGGAGGATGAACACAGCATGAATGAAGTGAACGGAAAGCGGCATTCCGCAGAGCACAGCCCTGACGCTATTGTGCTGAAGGATGTGTCTTTCGGCTATGACCCGGAGAATCCGATCCTGCACGGGGTCTCGCTTCGCATCCCGCAGGGGCAATGGGTTGGCCTGGTGGGCGCGAGCGGATCGGGCAAATCGACGCTGGTGAAGCTGCTGAATGCCCTGCTTCCCGCAAGCGCCGGCGAAATTGCCGTTTGCGGCGAGGTGCTGAGTGAAGAAAGCGTCCCGAGCATTCGCCGGAAGATCGGCATGGTGTTTCAGAATCCGGACAATCAGTTCGTCGGGGAGACGGTGGAGGAGGATATCCTGTTCGGCCTGGAGGGGCTGTGTCTGTCCTGGGAGGAGATGGACCGGCGTCTGCATTTGTACGCCGGCAAGCTTGGGGTTTCCGGACTGCTGGCCAAGCACCCCGGAGAGCTGTCCGGGGGGCAGAGGCAGCGGGTCGCGATTGCATCCATCCTTGCCATGGAGCCGGGCGTCGTCATCTTTGACGAGGCCTCTTCCATGTTGGACGAAGAGAGCCGGAACGGGCTGCTGAGTATTCTGCGGGACATGCATGCGGAAGGGTATACCATTCTCATGATTACGCATGATGCCTATGAGATTATGGCTTCAGAGCGCGTGCTCGCGCTGAGCGGAGGCGTGCTGGCGGGGGATATGACACCGGCTGAGCTGTTCCGCAGCCGCGAGCTAATGGAGACGTGCCGTCTGCGCGCGCCGTATGCCTGGGAGCTGAGCCGCGAGCTTGAGGCGCGAGGTCTGACAATCGGCGTTCCCGCCAGTGAAAAGGAGCTTGTAGACACGCTATGGCCATACAACTGCAGCAAGTAAGCTATACCTATGCGCAGCGGACCTTGTGGCGTCAGGCTGCGCTGCACGGCATCGATCTCAACCTTCCCCAAGGCTCCATAGTCGGCGTCGCCGGATCGACGGGGTCAGGCAAATCGACGCTGCTTCAACTATTCAATGGAATCTTGAGGCCGACGGAGGGGAAGGTGTCGGTTCTCGACATTACGCTCCGCGCCGGAGAGAAGACG
>NZ_ASSD01000605.1 GCF_000520715.1 Paenibacillus zanthoxyli JH29 | reverse complement strand
TCGATTCGAAAGAGGCGACCTCATGAAAAAGTCTACCACGTTCACCACCTTAGTTCAAACGTTATTGACGGAAGAAGATGTACATGAAATTCTGCGAGAATTGAAGTATAAGGACACAGCGACCAAGTTTACAGCAAGCCAACTGCTCCTTTTCTTTATGCACTCGGCCTTAGGCCAGTGGGATAGCTACCGCTCGGGCGTAGGAAAAGCGGTGACCTGCGGCTTGATGCCCGTTTGTTACTCTACCTTCTCTTCCAAAGCCAGTGAAGTGCCGTATGAGTTGTTCAAGCAATTATTTCATCGACTTCTCTCGAAATGTAATCGGGCCACGAAACGTC
>NZ_ASSD01000604.1 GCF_000520715.1 Paenibacillus zanthoxyli JH29 | reverse complement strand
TCCCACTCACTCGTTGTTCAGTTTTCAAAGATCAATGTCTCTTTCAGTGCATCACCGCGCCTCACGCAGCGACCTTTATAATATATCACAGGTTATTTGTTATCGTCAAGCGTTTTTTTATTTTTCTTTTTCAATTCGCTTTTCGATAATTGACTGTTCAATATGTTGTCCGAAGAGCCGAATATTAATGTATCACATAACGCGAATCCGCGTCAACTACCCAAATAAGGTAATTTTTAAACCTACAAGCATGGCCACTCCTGGTAGACCTAGAACAGATACGGTTCCTATCGTCACCGGGTTCAGCGGAATGTACACCGTTCCTGCCAATTGAGTGAAATCGACGATGTACAGCCCCACTGCGGCCAGGATCAGGTGGGAGCCAAAAAGGCCCAGCCACCCCCAGCCCAGTCTTTTTTTAAACACGACTGCCACTAGTAGAACTACGGATAGTATCAGTATGATTGCCGCTATTATTCTCATTGCCGCTGCCTCCTCATCTTCGAACGGTTCTTATAACTGATTGCTCTTTAGTCCAATTCTTTTGGCATGCTTCAGGTGAATTTGATATTTTCGCTCCGCGGCCTCCAAAATATAAATGGCGTAATCAATCTGGTCCTGACCGACTGCTTCGTCAAACATCAGATGAGCTCTTTCCCATTCCATTTGAGCCTTCCTCACATCGGTAAACACATCCCAACTCTCATCTTGATCTTCCCCCGGTCCGTTGCCATTCTTCCGAAGCCGCCCGCTCCACCAGCCCATCTTCATTCCTCCTTTGTAATGAATTGTCTATGACGGATAAAGTTGATTTCCGTACATTCTCATACATATCGAAACAAGGACAAACTTAGAACCAGGAAGTGGCACGTTCTCATTGACGGATACGGATCTCTTAAAAATTCCATAAAAAAAGAAGCCCTTGACGGACTTCTGTCTCTAAATGCGGCTATAGCATTAAAAAAGCTCGCGCCGGCCCTCCAGCGCCTTGGACAAGGTGACCTCATCGGCATATTCGAGATCGCCGCCAACAGGCAAACCATGAGCGATCCTTGTTACTTTAACTTCAAACGGACGGACAAGCCGGGAAATATACATCGCCGTCGCTTCTCCCTCGATATTGGGATTTGTAGCAAGAATAAGCTCCTGCACTCTTTCATCACTGAGCCGTGTAAGCAGTTCCTTTAACCGGATATCGTCGGGTCCGACGCCCTCCATTGGGGAGATAGCGCCCTGCAGCACATGATAATACCCATTGAATTCTTTGGTCCGCTCCATGGCGACAAGATCCTTGGAATCCTGCACCACGCAAATGACCGAGGCGTCGCGCGTTTTGTCCTGGCAAATCCGGCACGGGTCGGTATCGGTAATATTGCAGCAGACCGAGCAATAGTGAAGATTGCGTTTTACGCTGACGAGCGCTTTGGCAAAATCAATCGTCTCGTCTTCTTTCATGTTCAGCACATGAAACGCAAGCCGCGCGGCCGTCTTGGGGCCGATTCCCGGCAAACGCGTAAAAGCATCGATCAGCTTGGCAAGCGGTTCGGGGTAATACAATAAAATATCTCCTTTATGTTTAACTTAAGCCTTCAACTTATTAGAACAGGCCCGGAATCTTCATGCCTCCAGTAAATTTGCCCATATCCGAGCTGGCCAGTTCTTCCGCTTTGGTCAGAGCGTCATTCACTGCCGTAAGAACCAAATCCTGGAGCATTTCCACATCTTCCGGGTCTACTGCTTCCGGCTTGATTTCGATGGACAGCAATTTCTTGTGTCCGTTAACCTGAACAGTTACGACTCCGCCGCCGGAGGAGCCTTCCACCGTTTTGTTGCCAAGCTCTTCTTGGGCTTTCAGCATCTGCTCCTGCATTTTTTTGACTTGCTTCATCATTTGGTTCATATTGTTCATTTGTTATCTCTCCTTGTTAATGCGCGCAACCTGCGCGATTGATATGCTGCGGGTTAATCTTTGATGACAATGAGGTCTTCACCAAAAAGCTGAACGGCCTCGTCAATCCAAGGTTCCTTGGCGGCTTCTCCAGTCTCATGTTCATGTTCCAGGCGAAGTTCTTCCTTCGGCGCAGGCTGCGCCGATTTCGCGGAGGCTTCATTCCAATCCCGAAGCATGACCGTAACCAAACGGTACGGCTTGCCCAGACGAGCCTC
>NZ_ASSD01000603.1 GCF_000520715.1 Paenibacillus zanthoxyli JH29 | reverse complement strand
GTGACGCAGGTGCCGACATTAGCGCCAAGCACAATAGCGATGCCGAGCTCCGGCGGCAGCGCTCCGGAAGCGGCGACGCCCATCGCCATGCCGATGACGGCGCTGCTGCTGTGCACCAGCGCCGTCAGGCAGGCTCCAGCGGCAAAGCCCCACAGGGCGTTCTCCGCCGCCCGGTTCAAGAACCAGCTGAAGAGGCCGCTCTTTTGGAGCGCGGGGCCGATGGACTGCATGACGGAGATGCCCCACAGCACGAGGGCGAATCCGGCGCCCGCCAAGCTCGCGAACTGAAGCGGCTGGGCGATTCTGCGTCCGGCTTCCGCAAGACGTGAGCGGTACGGCGGAAGCTCGCCGAGCGTGACGGCCGCGGCCCATAAGGCGAGCGAGGCAGCCAGCAGCGGAGCGGCGAACCTGCCGATCTGCAGGCCGATCAGCTGCGTCGTCAGGCAGGTGCCGATATTGCTGCCGAGAATAATGCCGAGCGTCCGGGCGTAGGTCAGCAGCCCGGCGTTGACCATACCGATCGACAGCACTGTTACTGCGGTGCTGCTCTGAAGAACGGCGGTGAGCAGGCTGCTAGAGACCATGCCCATGAGCGGCGAGGCCGTCGCTTTGTTCAGGACTCCGGTCAGCAGCGGACCGGCCAGCTTGGACAGCGCGGTCTCCATCAGCTTCATTCCGGCAAGAAAGATAATAATGCCATATAATATGGGGAACAGCACATCGCGCATCATGGCAGCGGTTCTCCTTTTTTCACCAGGGTTGTACACCAATATATGAATGCGGTGACCGGGACATGCATGAGCATAGGACATATATTTAACAAACAACAGGGAGTTGAGGCTAGTGGCATCGGTCATTTTACAGCGCAGCCGCAAAAAAAGGCTGGAAGCGGGGCATCCGTGGATCTACGGAAACGAAGTGGAGACGGTGGAAGGGAATCCCGCCCAGGGAGGGCTGGTGGACGTCCTCAGCCATCAAAGAAAATACTTAGCGACCGGATATTATAATCCGGCTTCGCAGATCCGAATCAGAGTCGTGTCGCACAGCCCGCTTGCGGAGATGGACACGGCCTTTTTCGCGGACCGCTTTACCCGCTGTCTGCGTCACCGCGAGCGGTTTCTTGCCGGGGAGAGCGCCTATCGCTTGGTGTATGGAGAGGCTGATTTTCTACCGGGGCTGATTGTCGACCGCTTCGGCGACGTGCTTGTTGTGCAACTGCTGACGCTCGGAATGGACAAGCGCCGCGCCGAAATCGTCGAAGCGCTGGTGCAAGTACTGAAGCCGAAAGGCGTCTATGAACGCAGTGATGTCGGCGTGCGCGAGCTTGAGGGACTGGAGCAGAAGACGGGAGTTCTATACGGTGAATGTCCACGCCACGTCACCGTGACCGAGAACGGACTAAAGCTGATTGTCGACATTGAGCAGGGCCAGAAGACCGGCTATTTCTTCGATCAGCGGGAGAACCGTGCATCCATCGCTCCGCTGATGACCGGCTGGGGGGCGCGCAGCGGTATTGCGCTTCAAGAGGTTGAGGGTGAACATGGCTTAAGACAGAAGATCCCTGTCAACAAGAGCGGCAAGGAGGTCACCTTCCCATATTGGGACGGCGCGACCGTGCTCGAATGCTTCTCCCACACGGGCAGCTTCACGCTGAACGCCTGCAAATACGGAGCGAAAAAGGTCACCTGTCTCGACGTTTCCGCCCATGCAATTGAGAGCGCCAAGGCGAACGTGGAGCTGAACGGCTTCAGCGACCGGGTGGAGTTCGTCGTGGACGATGCTTTTCAATATTTGCGCAGCCAGGTGAAAGGGCTGGAGGAACGGGCGGAACGCGCCGCCGTGAACGAAGGAGTGGCTTCCCTGAAGGAATCCGCAGCTAAAGCGGGAGGAGGCAAATCCGTCTCCAAGCCGGATACTTCCAAGCCGATGACAGCCGGAGGAGGGCGGACCTGGGATGTCGTCATTCTCGATCCGCCCGCCTTCGCCAAGACGAAGGGCGCGGTCAAAGGGGCATGCCGCGGCTACAAGGACATCAACCTGCATGGCATGAAGCTCGTGAACGAAGGCGGTTATCTGGTTACCGCAAGCTGTTCCTATCATATGCGGCCGGAGCTGTTTCTGCAGACGATCGCCGAAGCTGCCGAGGATGCGGGCAAGGTGCTGCGCCTTATCGAGTGGCGCGCGGCCGGCAAGGATCATCCGCAAATTCTCGGCGTGGACGAGGGGCATTACTTGAAGTTCGCCATTTTTGAGGTCACTTCGAAGTAAGATGCAAGCTTCATTAATGGATTTGCGGCACTGTTAATCAACCGCAGCGCGATGTTTAGCCGCCTGCATAGTATCATTGATGTGTTAGTTTAAAGGCTTCTCCGGGCTGTTCTTTAAGGGTCTGACCAACAAGGACCTTAAGGACAGCCTTTTTGCATGGGCCTTGATATGTCTTGGAGCCATTCCCTCCTTACAGCGGGATTCCACGCTAGATGTTGGGAAAGCACCAAACGTATGTTCTATTTTGCGTTTGTATGATATAATGATAAGACGGATAACAGCTTTTCTGTTCACCGATCGGTGCAGAAGCTGCTATATAAAACGCATAAATTTCATTTTTATTCGCGGAAGGAGTCTATGAAGCATGCCGGTGACGTTTTTGATCGGCCGTTCGGGCAGCGGTAAGACGACGAAAATATGGAATTCGATCTGTGCGGCACTGCGCGAGGACCCGTTAGGCACCCCGATCATTCAGCTCGTGCCGGAGCAGGGCTCCTTTAGCGCCGAGCAGGGGCTGCTTGGCGCCTGCGACAACCGGGGCAGCTTGCGCGCGCAGACGCTTAGCTTTCCGCGTCTCTCCTACCGGGTAAAGCAGGAGACCGGCGGAAGAGGCGGCGTGCCGATCGGTGATGAAGGCAAGAAGATGCTTCTTTACAAAATTTTGAGCCGGCGCAAGGAAGAATTGAAATTGTTCGGCGCTTCGTCGGACCGTCCCGGCTTTGTAGACCGGTTGAGCCGGCTGCATTCGGAGTTGAAGCGATGCTGCCTCGGGACCTCTGATCTGGAGGAACAGTTGTCACGAATGCGGGAGTCAGCGGGCGGCAGTCCGATCCTTACCAGCAAGCTGGAAGACTTGAATATCGTATTCACCGATCTGGAGCAGGCTATGTCCGGGTTGTACATCGATGAGGAAGACCGGCTGGCCGAGCTTTCGGAGCTGATCCCCTCCTCCTCTTTCGTATGCGGTTCCTCTATTTTCGTGGACGGCTTCCGGGGGTTTACGGCCCGGGAGTTTACAGTGCTGCGGCAGCTGATGCTGCATGCCGCCGACATGACGATCGCGCTGACGCTCGACAGGCCCTTTCTTGGCGGGCATCGGCCGCATGAGCTTGAGCTGTTTCATCCCTCGGCCTCCGCTTACATCAAGCTGAGGGGGATGGCAGAAGAGCTTGGCATTGATGTCAGGGACGAAGTGCTGGCGCCTGCGGTACTGCCGCGTTTTGTAGAGGCACCCGCTTTGGCGCATATGGAGCGAGGTTTTGACCGCCGGCTGGCATACCAGGGACCGCAGCCTGCGGAAGATGAGATGACGATCCGGGCGGCCGCGAACAAGCGCGCGGAAATGGAAGGCGCGCTGCGGGAGATGCGGAGACTGGCGCGCGAAGAAGGGGCGAACTATGGCGAAATGGCTGTATTCGTCCGCAAGCTGGAGGATTACGATTATCTTGTGCCGTCCCTTTTCCGGGACTACGGCATACCGTTCTTCCTCGACCGCAAGGCAGGGGAGCTTCACCATCCGCTGGTGGAGTTTATCCGTTCGGCGCTTGACATCGTCCGCCGCCGCTGGCGGTATGAGGATGTGTTCCGTTGCGTAAAGACGGGCTTTCTGCTACCTCTGGACGGCAGCTTGACCAGGGATGATATGGACACTCTGGAGAACTATATCCTTGCCTGCGGCATCCAGGGCTACCGCTGGACTGATGAGAAGTACAAATGGAAGGCGATCCCAAGTCTTTCGCTGGAAGGCGGAGGGAAGACCGATGCCGGGCTGGTGCCGCTGATGGAAAGATGCCGGAAGGCGGTAACCGCGCCGCTGAAAGCTTTTGAGCAGCGAATTAAGAAGAGCCGCAACGGATTGGATCTGTGCAAGTCGGTATTCGGGCTGCTGGATGACAGCGGCGCCGCGCGGAGGCTGGAATACATGAGCGCCGCAGCGCTGGAAGAAGGAAGACCACAGGAGGCCCGGGAGCACCGGCAGCTGTGGGGGGCCGTCCTTGATCTGCTGGATCAGATCGTGGAGATGATGGGCGAGGAGACTTTGAGCTTCGACATGTTCGCTGGAATTTTGGAGACGGGGCTTGCCGAGCTGCGGATGGGCCTTGTTCCTCCGGCGCTTGACCAGGTGCTTGTCGGAACGATGGACCGGACGCGGGTCTCGGGAGTCAAGTACGCTTTTTTACTCGGCTTCAACGAAGGGGTCGTGCCGGCGCTGTTTCAGGAAGACGGCGTGCTGTCCGAGGCGGAGCGTTCCCTTCTGGAAGGAGCGGGAATGGAGCTTGCACCTGGATCTTCCCGCCGAATGCTGGATGAACGCTTTCTGATCTATGAAGCGCTGACTTCGGCTTCCTGCAAGCTATGGATTAGCTATGCCTGCGCCGATGACGAAGGCAAAGGCTTGCTTCCTTCGGAAATGATCCGCCATTTACGTAAGATGTATCCGTCACTCGCTGAGAAACCTCTGCAGAGTCTTCCGATATCGGCTCCGCCCGAGGAGCATCAAGATTTTATCGGCCATCCGGAGCAGACTCTGCGTATGCTGATCGTACAGCTGCGTCAGTGGAAGCAGGGACAGGATATCCCACAGATCTGGTGGGAGGTCTATAACTGGTTTGCGGAGAGTACGGTATGGCGTTCGCGGCTGCAGATCTTAATAAGCTCGCTGTTTTACCGTAATCCCGGCATGCCGCTCCAAAGAGCAACAAGCTTCAGGCTGTACGGCGGCTCCACGCTGCGCGGAAGCGTCTCGCGCATGGAGAAATTCGTCTCCTGCCCGTTCTCCCATTTCGCCTCATACGGCTTGCGGCTCAAGGAACGCCAGCTGTACAAGCTTCAGGCTCCGGATATTGGGCAGCTGTTCCACGCCGCGCTGAGCACCATGGCGTCGAAGCTGCAGAGCGAGGGACGAAGCTGGGGTGCTCTGACGCCTGACGAATGCCGCAATGAAGCCGTAAAGACGGTGGATATGCTGGCGCCGATGCTTCAGGGAGAGATTCTGAAGAGCACAAAGCGTTATGGATATATTGCCCGAAAGCTTAAGAATATTGTCGGGCGAGCTTCGGTCATTCTGGGAGAACATGCAAGGACGGGCAGCTTCGACACCGCTTTTCTCGAGCTGGATTTCGGTCCGGGCAAGCCGCTGCCGCCGCTGCGCATCCCGCTCCCGAACGGCTGCTTGATGGAGGTCGTAGGAAGGATCGACCGCGTCGATACCGCAGAGGGCGAGAACGGAATCCTGCTGAGGGTTATCGACTATAAATCAAGCCGCAAGGATCTTAAGCTGCATGAAGTGTATTACGGATTGTCGCTGCAGATGCTGACCTACCTGGATGTGCTGCTGACCTATGCCGAGGAGTGGCTGGGGGAGCCTGCGTTTCCGGCGGGAACACTGTACTTTCACGTCCATGATCCGCTGCTCTCATCACCAAACGGCATGAGCCGGGAGCAGGCGCAGCAGGAACTGCTGAAGCGGTTCAAGATGAAGGGGCTGCTTATGGCGGACCGCGAGGTCATTTCCCTCATGGACACGAGCCTGGACAAGGGGCATTCGAGCATCGTGCCGGTTGCGCTGAAGAGCGACGGCAGCTTTTACAGAAGCGCCTCTGTCGCCACGCCCGAACAGTGGGACCGTCTGCTGTCTTCCGTAAGAGGGACGATCACGGAGATTGGAACCCGCATCACGGAAGGGGACGTGGCCATCACGCCTTACCGGATCCAGCAGGAGACCGCATGCACGTTCTGTTCCTACAAAGCGGTGTGCCAGTTCGACGAGGCCGTGGAAGGCAACGGATACAAGCATTTAGGCAAGCCGGGCAAAGACGCAATCTGGGAGATGCTTTCCCGCAAAGACGAAGGAGGAAACAGACCGTGATCATGCCGGCCAAACCGGAAGGAAGCATATGGAGCGACGATCAATGGCGGGCCATCGCGGAGAGCGGGGACGACATTCTTGTAGCAGCGGCAGCTGGCTCCGGTAAAACTGCGGTGCTCGTCGAGCGGATCATCCGTAAAATCAGCGACGAGAGCAGCGGCTTCAGCGTGGACCGCCTGCTGGTGGCAACATTTACAAAAGCGGCTGCATCCGAAATGCGGCAGCGTATCCGCGAGGCGCTGGACCGCGAGCTAGAGAAAGATCCGGACAACGCCCATATGCGGCGCCAGCTGGCGCTGCTCGGCAAAGCCTCCATCACGACGCTGCACTCCTTCTGTCTTGAGGTTATACGGCGCTACTATCAGTTGATCCCGCTTGATCCCGGCTTCCGCATTCTGAATGAACATGAAGCGGAGATCATGCGTCAGGAAATCCTGGAGGAGCTGTTCGAGGAAAAATATGAAGAAGCCGGCGAGGACGGCGTGTTCGTACAGCTCGCCGACTGGTTCAGCGGAGAGCGCACCGATGACGCCGTGCATGCGCTCGTTCAGCGTCTGCATGATTTTGCGCGCAGCCATCCCTGGCCTAAGGAATGGCTGAGGGAGACGGCAGCAGGCTTCTCGCTGCCGGATACCGAAACCCTGTCGCGCACGTCTTGGGTGCGCAGCATACTCGATGAGGCAAGACTGGCCCTGGCTGCCGCTGCCACCCAACTGGAGCGAGGGCGGCAAATTGCCCTTCAGCCCGGCGGCCCTGCGCCTTACGCCGATAACCTGGCGGCCGATCTGGATATGGTTGAAGGGCTGCTGCGGGCTGTAGAAGAGAAACCTTGGTCCGAATTGTATGACCTGTTCCGCGGCGCCTCCTTTGGCAAGCTGAAGCCCTGCAAGAAGGATGCGACCGACCCCGCTCTTCAGGAGGCTGTAAAGGGCTTGCGTGATGAAGTGAAGAGCCTCGTCGGCGAGCTGCAGAACTCGCTGTTCGGGCGCCCGGCGGACGTCTTTCTTCATGAGCTTCACGAAGCGGCTCCGCTGATGAAGGAATTGGCGGAAACGGTGATTCAATTCGGTGAGCGCTACCTGGCGGAGAAAGCGGGCAAAGGGCTGGTCGATTTCAGCGACCTGGAGCATTACTGCCTGGCTATTCTGCGCCACCCCGATTCTACAATTGGGAATTCTATGCCTTCGGACGCCGCGCTGGAATACCGGGCGCAATTCGATGAGGTGCTGCTTGACGAATATCAGGATACGAACAGTGTTCAGGAAGAGATTGTGCGGCTGATATCGAGGGAAGAGCCGGGCAACCGGTTCATGGTCGGCGATATGAAGCAGAGCATCTACCGCTTTCGCCTCGCGGAGCCGGGATTATT
>NZ_ASSD01000602.1 GCF_000520715.1 Paenibacillus zanthoxyli JH29 | reverse complement strand
TCGAACGGCATCATGATCAATGCTCTCGCCCTGCTGGCACCAACGGTTAAAGCTAAGGCTGGCCACATGGACATTTGGTGAATACTCATACCAATGGGAAAAGGCTTCTTTCCATTCCCAAACCTTGCGTAGTAGCGGAGAGAATTCAAGCAGTTGGTTTAACTGGACAGTGCTCTTTTCCGGCAAGGTGCCGCCGGGCGGATTCAGCAGTCGGTGATGACTTTTCAAGATTGCTTTAGCCCGAGGGGCAAGGGTAGACTGAACCGATTTCCGGACGGCTTGAACACTTTCAATGACGTAGCCGTGAACGTGGAAACGATCTGCAATGCGGATGGCACGTGGAAAGCATTCGCTGATCCACGTGTGATACGTCTGAGCTAAATCCATAACCACCGCTTTGGGGTTCAGCTCCAGAAAGTCAGGATGCTGGCGGGCGTAGGTCCGCAGGGCTTCGAGCTTGCGACCAGGCAGCAAGTCCAGCATGGTTTCGCCCCGAAGATTGTGAATGCCGGTATTGTAGGTATGTCCCTTTTTGATTGCAAAGTCGTCGATACCCAGTACCAGACCCTCCGTGATTTTGGCTTTGCGCCAAGCCTGCTCCACGAGGCGTTCGCTCTGGGCAGGAAGGGCTTCCTGATGCATTCGTTGTACCGTACTGACGGGCGCTTCTTGCATCCTTGCGCTATGCGCTGCTGTAGAGCCAAAGGCCTGCTCTACCGTTTGCAAGCGGAACAGGTGACTGTAACATCCAAGAATTGCCCAAAACAGGCAAAGAAGTG
>NZ_ASSD01000601.1 GCF_000520715.1 Paenibacillus zanthoxyli JH29 | reverse complement strand
AGCTGGAACGTCGTCGCATCGGAGACGATATGATGCAGCTTCAGGACCAGGAGAGCCTCATCCGCCCCGCACTGTACCAGGGTCGCCTGAAAGAGCGGATCGCCTCCCCGGATGTCGATCGGCTCCCGGCATTCCCTGGAGAACCATTCCGCCAAAGCCTGCTCCCGGCTGTCCGGGTCCCCTTGGGACAGGTCAACCAGCCTGAACTGCTCCGGCGAGAAGGAACCGAACGATTGGAGGGGGGGCTGGGCCAGTTCAATCTTCGTCCGAAGCGCGGCGTGACGCCCGGCCAATTCCTCCACGGCCCCCCGCATCGCTTCCGCGTTCAGCCTGCCCGTCAGCCGCTTGGCTGAAATCAAGTTCCAAAGGGCGCCACCCGGCGCCAACTGGTCCAGATACAGGACGCGTTCCTGCTGATAGGACAGCGGGTAATCCCGCCGTTCTTCCCTGTGCTCAATCGCCGGATATCTCCTTATCGAAATTGTCAATGATTTCACTCCCCGTTATTTGAATAAGGTGAAGAGCTTGCCGGGCGCCTCTTACGGATCAAGAAGCGCCGACGGGCAGCAGGGATTCAATCGTTTTGGCCAATTTTGCGATGACGGGCAGATCGATGAAATCCATCAGTGACAGACTGATGCTGAATGTCTGTTCAATCTCTGTGATAAAACGGATCGTCAACAACGAATTGCCGCCTAAATCGAAAAAATTATCATTCGGATGAATGCCGGTTATGTTGAGAATGGACTCAGTTATTTCAATTAACTTCCGTTCCACTTCGCTTACCGGTTGTTCAGATTCATTCTCCGAATCTTTATTAAGGCCGGGAATAGGCAGTGCGGAACGGTCGACCTTTCCGCTCTTGTTCAGAGGCATTGACTCCAGCCGGATAAAGGCGGAAGGAATCATATACGACGGCAGCCACTCGGCCAGATGCCGCTTCCATTCCTCGTCCGGTACCTCGGTGTCCGGATTCACGACACAGTAAGCGACCAGCATCTGACGGCCAGGCTCATCCTCTCTGGCGATGACGGCTGCCGACAAGATCGACGGATGCGCAGCCAGCGTTTCTTCGATCTCGCCAGGCTCAATCCGGAATCCGCGAATTTTGACTTGATGGTCAATCCGGCCAATATAGTCCAGTGTGCCGTTATCCCGTCTGCGGACCAAATCTCCGGTGTGGTACAATTTTTCTCCAGGGCCGTAAGGGTTCGGAGCAAATTTCTCGGCTGTAAGTTCGGGAAGATTCGCGTATCCGCGCGCAAGGCCCGGTCCCGAAAGGCATAGTTCCCCGATCAGGCCTATCGGCAAAAGCTGGCTGTAACGGTCCAGGACATAGGCCTGCATATTCGCCAGCGGAGCTCCGATCGGAACTTGCTCTTCCGGCGTGTCCTGCCGGAGACGATGGCAAGTCGCATAAATGGCCGTTTCCGTCGGACCGTACACGTTGACCAATTCCGTACCCCTTACTTGTTTATGGAAGGATCTGACGACATGGGGTTTAAGCGCTTCTCCGGCGGCAAACGCATACCGCAAGCTGGCAGGCTCCCGAATTCCTCTTGCCTTAAGATCTTCCGAGAACGCTTGAAGGAAGGACGGCGAGAAATTGGCATGGGTAACCCCGTGCTCCGTGATCGCCTTCACGATTTTGACCGGCTCCTTTTCCGCTCCCGGTTCCAAGATCACCAGCTTGCCGCCCTCAAAGAACCAGCCGAACAGCTCGGAAACGGAAACGTCGAAAGCAAAGTGAGTCTTGAGCAGATGAGCGTCGTTTGAATGAACCGGGAAGGTCTGCTGCATATAAAACAATGTATTCAGCACGGAGCCGTGTTCGACCATAACGCCTTTCGGTTTGCCCGTTGAGCCCGAGGTGTACATGATATATATCAGATCTTCCGTATGGCTGACGGGCTCCAGATGATCTGCCGAATTGACGGAAGCCAGCGCTTCCTGAATGCTGACTACTGGAACCGGGCCGCTATCCGCTCCGTCCTTTGCTGGATGAACGAGCAGCAAGCGGGCATTGCTGTCCTCCAGCATATAACGTCTCCGCTCTGCGGAAATCTGCGGGTCGACGGGTACGTAGGCGGCTCCCGCTTTGAGAACGCCCAGAATGGAGATCACCATCTCGAAAGAGCGCTCGCTCATGATGCCGACGACGCTTCCCGCCGCAATATCCTTGTCACGGAGATAGCGGGCCAGCCGGTTGGCTTGGCGGTTCAGCTCCTCATAGGTCATGGTATCCCCCAAGAAGACGAGAGCCGTCCGGTCCGGCGTGCGGCTTGCCTGTTCCTCAAACAGCTCATGGATGCATTTGCCCGTCGGATAGGCTGC
>NZ_ASSD01000600.1 GCF_000520715.1 Paenibacillus zanthoxyli JH29 | reverse complement strand
CTCCGCCGTAAGGAATTGCGGCTTCCGCTATCCGCAGCAGCGGGTTACCATTAATCTGGCCCCGGCCGATCTGCGTAAGGAAGGCTCAGCTTTCGATCTTGCGATCGCTGTCGGCATTCTGACGACAAGCGGCCAGCTTGTGCTGCCGTCCGCAAGAAAGACGCTAATGATCGGGGAGCTCGCGCTTGACGGCAGCCTTCGCCCGGTAACCGGTGTGCTGCCGATGATCGAAGCTGCCCGAAAGGCCGGTTTCCGGGCAGTGCTGCTGCCGCACGGCAACGCGGCGGAAGCGGCCTTAATCGGCGGTATGCTGGTCTACGCTCTTGATCATTTGCGGGATCTCCGAGGACCGGAGCCGCCCTGCGCACTCAACATAAGCGAGTTGGAAGAACGGAATGACTCCTGTGAAGACGCCAAGGCAGTTGGTTCAACCGATTTCCATGCGGCGGATGGGTTGAACGGCGAAGTAAACAGCTTGCCGTTTCCGGTAACGATGAGCAGCGGGCCAAGCCCATCTCAGCCCGTGATGGCGCTGTCGCTGGAGCATCTTCGTTATATTGCTCCTGTTGGCTTCCCAACCATCTCCGAACCAGCGGAAGCGATGCACGAGGACTACAGCGATGTGCTGGGCCAGCATCACGTCAAACGGGCGCTCACCATTGCCGCCGCCGGGATGCACAACCTCCTTCTTATTGGCCCGCCTGGCACGGGCAAGACGATGATGATTAAGCGTCTGCCCGGGATTCTGCCTGCCTTGACCGACAGCGAAGCACTGGAGGTCACTCAAATATTCAGCGCCGCTGGCAAGCTGAAGGACCCTCACCAGGGACTGATTCGGGAAAGACCCTTCCGCTCGCCTCATCACACCATCTCCGGGGCGGGATTGATCGGCGGCGGCAGCGTTCCTAAGCCGGGCGAGGTCAGTCTCGCGCATCGGGGTATCCTGTTCCTCGACGAGATGCCTGAATTCTCACGCAGCGTGCTGGAAGTGCTGCGCCAGCCGCTTGAGGACCATGTCGTAACGATCAGCAGGGCAAGGGCCGCTTTTACCTTTCCGGCTAGATTTATGCTCGCTGGTTCTATGAATCCGTGCCACTGCGGTTTCCTGGGAAGCGGGCATCCGCAGCAGCGCTGCACTTGCAGCCCGGCGCGCATCGCGCAGTACCGCGGGCGAATCTCAGGGCCGCTGCTGGATCGCATCGACCTTCAGGTGGTTGTGCCAAGGCCCAGAGAATGGGATGTCAATGGACGAAGCGCCGGGATGTCGACGGCGGAAATGCGCTCCCAAGTGGAAGCGGCTCAAGCCATACAGGCTGAGCGCTACCGGCGCCTGCCCATCTCCTGGAACAGCGAGCTATACGGCACATCCCTGCGCCGCTACGCCGATCCCGGTTCCGAGGGAGCCCGCATGCTGCACTCGCTGCTTGAGAACCTGGGACTCAGTATGCGGTCTTATGACCGCATACTGAAGCTGTCCCGTACCATCGCCGACCTGGACGGGGCGGACCGGATTTCTTCCGCGCACATCGCAGAGGCGCTGCAGTACCGCAACCTGGACAAGCAGCCTGCGGAAGAGGAATAGTACTCAATCGTTCGTTTCACTTAATATTATAGAAGAAAAAATTGACGAAATGTGTGAATGGCCGCAAATGTACCGGCCGGCAAATGCAAGATAGGCTAAGTCAATCAGCTTTCCACACCGGAGGGTTCCCGCTCGATTCCTGTTGCGAGGTCAAGTCTTCCATGATGGCTTCAAATGACACCGGCTTATATTTCCAGTGCTCCACGCAGACATTGAAATGATTGATCCCTTCATATTTTTGCCCATGGATATGTCCGTGGATATTTACGTACGGCATATGCCGATTCATGTACAAAGGCTCATGGGTAAGCAGAAAAAAATCCTTATAAATAATGCCGTTCCCGCTCACTTCCTGAAATCCGGCATCTAGCCACCAACTGCGGGAACGGTCGCGGTCATGATTGCCCAGAATCAGCGTCTTATAACCGTTCAGCCTGGACAATATTTGGCTTGTCTCCTCTTTCCCCAAAACAGAAAAATCCCCCAGATGAAATACCTGGTCCTCTTGTCCAACCGTTTCGTTCCAGCTCGCAATCATCGATTCATTCATCTGCTCCGTATTCTTGAACGGCCGGGATTCATAATCAATAATGGCTTTATGCCCAAAATGATGATCCGATGTAAAATAGACTTTTGTCATAATCCCTCTCCTCCTCTGCATACGATTGCATTTGTATAAAGACAGCCTTATAAAAAAGGATGCTTTGTTTCTCGTAAAAGTATACGGCACAAGATAAGAGAGCAGTTTTTTTAATAAAGAAATGCTTGCTTAGTGCTTTTTCCATGCATGGCAAACAGGCCCCGCACGCGATTCTTGCCAGCTCCGCCCGAAGCCCGGATGAGATTCCTGCTTACCTTTGTGCCTGCTGTGTAAGCGTGTTACTTCCTTTTTTTACCATTTCAAAAATTGCGTTTATGCAGCCGCGGATTGTCAGATGATTGCATCAGCTCGGCAAGAATCGGTGTACCCTCATTCTCAATCAGCCATTGCCGCATCATTTTAATGGCCTCAACCTGCCCGGCTCCGTCATCCCGCCAGGTCAATAGTTCAATTACTTTGATAATCAGCATCATCAAGCTTGTGTTGCTGCTTTGCGACTTATCCGCGCGTATTTTTTGGAACAGCGCTTCATTTTCCCAATCCATTACTATTTCTTCCGCGATCTCCGGCCTCATAACAGTAAAAGTCTGACGGCAAGAGCCGCAGCTGATGGTCGTAACCGGCTCTGTATTAAATACAACTCCAATTTCCTGCCCGCAATGTTGGCAAATAAATATCACATGTACATCATAAGGTTGTTGGTTCACTCGGACAGCCTCCTCTTGGATGTAATAAACGGTTACACTAATGTATACCCATTTTCATTTAGGACTGACCCATAGCGCCACCTATTTGAATCTCTCATCCCATAGTCAACGAGCCTTGATTGTCCAAAAGTAAATATTTCCCACGGGGCAGCCATTTGCACTTTTGCGTATAAATCCCCCGTTATTAGAACGCCTCGCAAATATGATTGAGCGAAGCGATGCTTAAATCCCTGTTTAACCTTACGGTAATGACATCAAAAGACACGAGCCGTTCGCCTTGATGATTGGCATGCATGTAAACCCCCGCTGTCCGCCGCACCTGGTCTATCTTGCGGGCATCTACTGATTCCTCCGGGGTTCCCTGCGTCAGGTTCCCGCTTCGGCTGCGCACTTCAACAAAAACGAGGCGGCCGCCCTGCTCGGCAATAATGTCGATCTCCCCCGTCCGGCAGCGCCAGTTGCGCTCCACAATGGCATAGCCTTTGGCCGAGAGGTAAAGCTCGGCGGCTTCTTCGGCCGCTCTGCCTTTTTGCTTGCGGTTATAACAAGCTTCATCACTCTGGGCGTAATCCCCCGCCTTCCCGCTGAGCTCATTCAATTCGTTCATCCCATTCCCTGGTTCCGGCGGCGGCATCACTGCGGTAGACATAGCTTAATATCTCAGCTACGAGGTGATATAATTCGGGTGGTATTTGCTGGTCAAGATCAAGCTTGGAGAGCACCTCGACTAATGCGGCATCCTCCTGGACGGGAACCCCGTTTTCTTTTGCCTTCTCCAAGATCGCTTCGGCAATGTTTCCCTGTCCCTTGGCGACAACGACTGGAGCTTCGGTCTTCCCCGGCACGTATTTGAGCGCCACCGCTTTTTTCATGCTGTATAAGAGTTCATCGGGAGAATCTTTCATATGCGGTAATCCACTCCTCTGTAAGAATCGGGAACGTAATCGTCCGGGATGCCCGGTCCCTTGCCCGGCTTTTCGGTATTTTGAACAGGGAACGGCTCTGCCTTAAAGGAGGAAAGCTGATAGCCAATCGTCTCGATAGCGGACTTGATCTCATCCTTCGATGATTCCAGCAGTTCCTGCGCCCATGACTCGTTATTGTGCAGCCTCAGGCTGACAATCCGGTCAACGACCTGAACATCGACGAGCGTCTGAC
Organism: Paenibacillus zanthoxyli JH29; assembly: GCF_000520715.1. Taxonomy (GTDB): domain Bacteria; phylum Bacillota; class Bacilli; order Paenibacillales; family Paenibacillaceae; genus Paenibacillus_AQ; species Paenibacillus_AQ zanthoxyli. Next base: position 371 of record NZ_ASSD01000600.1, on the reverse strand, counting down.
CCAGAGCCTTCATATCCAAGTCGAACCACAGCCGGCAGTTTGCCGCATCCAGCTCCCCCTTCGCCCCCCGGCGGGACTGTAGATGGACAGATGCGGTCTCCTCCCCGTCCGGTCCTTTTAGCGGCAGGAATAGCGTAACCTGCGCAAACGGCGCCGTCCGGTCCGTATTCAGCAGCAGCTGTTGGCCGGTCAGATGCTGCACCAGCTGCCCCGCGGCTTCTTTCAGCGCCGCGGGAACGTCGCTGCTGCCCATTGCCTGCAGCAGCACGCCCTTGACCGTGTCGCCGGTCCGTTCCCCGGCGACCGCTCCCGGCGCGCCCTGCGGATGCGCCGGGCCCGGCTCCGCGGCGGCGAATAGCCCCCCGCCGCCG
>NZ_ASSD01000599.1 GCF_000520715.1 Paenibacillus zanthoxyli JH29 | reverse complement strand
GGTTATCCTGGATGTCATGCTGCCGGGATTGGACGGATTCACCGTGGGCCAGCGGGTAAAGAAGATTTTTCCTGACATTCCCATACTGATGCTCTCGGCGAGAACGTCCATTGACGACAAGCTCCAGGGTCTGGGGTTTGCCGACGACTATTTAACCAAACCGTTTCATCCGGACGAGCTGGCCGCGAGAATCGGGGTTTTGCTGCGGCGTGCGGGCAGCGTGTCATCTTCGCCGCTAACACTTAGGCATCTGACCGTCTATGAAGAGGAGAACCGGATTGTTCAGGCGGAGAGCGGGGAGGAAATACCGCTGACGGGCAAGCAGTTTCAGATTTTCTTTTACCTGTTGCGCCACCTCGGCCAGATTATGACCAAGGAGCAAATTTATGAAGCGGTCTGGGGTGAGCCCTATATGGAAGGGGACAAGACCCTGATGGTACATATCCGTTATTTACGCGAAAAGCTGGAGAAGGACCCGGGAGCGCCGGAAATTATTGAGACCGTCCGGGGCATCGGATACAGGGTCAAGGCATGATAAAAAAGAGCAGAACCCGAGGGCGTCTTCCTGAATTCCGCAGGTCACTAATGTCACGGTATCTGCTGATTATCGCGGCAGCCGTAATGTTCTTGCCCGTTATCATTTCTCTTAATATCATCTTTGTTTCCCTTTCCAACAACTGGATTAAGATACAGATGGATGACAGAATAAAGTCCGAGCTGGCGCTCTACTCCAACACTTCCAATTTGGAGAACAGATGGCATGAAGCGGCTCGACTGCTGGCCGGCAAGTCTCCCCGGGAGATTGACGCGCGCATAAGGGAACTGGGCGGGAGTTACCAATACGCTGCTATGTTCTGGGTGGACGGGAGCGGGGTCACCCGGCTGTCGCTTCCTGCGCAGAAGAAGGTGCCCGGGAGCGTCTCCGACAAGGAGACCTCCGTCCCGGAGACATGGACGGTTTCTTCGTCGATCACCTTTATGAAAGAAAGCATCAACCGTGATCCGCTGACTATTGTCGCTTTTATCGGCGACCATTCCGATGCCGGTGAAGGCTTCATGGTCATGACGGTTCCGGGGTCCGTGCTGCGGAAAGGCGCAAGCCATTTTCCGACTTTGGGGTATGTTACGGTGCTGTTCGTTCTGTTCATCGGGTTCGCGGTAGTATCCTGGCTGTTCTTCGCCAGAATACGCAGGCGGCTGCTGCAGCTTCAGACCGCGATGACCCTTGACGGCAGGGACGGCCTTCCGGCAGCGATTCCAAAGGGCAAGCCCGATGAGGTAGGTCTGCTGGAAGAGGCGTTCAATACGATGGTTGCGGAGCTTAAGGACAGCCGGCGCAGAGAGCGGGAGGAAGAGGATCTCCGCAAGCGGCTGATCGCCGATCTGTCTCACGATCTGCGCACGCCGCTTACCGTTGTGCGCAGTCATTTGTTTGAGGTCGGCAAGGAACCGCTGTCCTTGCAGGGAAGAGAATCGCTCAATCTGATGGATGAGCGCATCGCCGACCTTGGTGTTCTGATCGATAACCTGCTGAGTTATAATCTGCTGGCAAGCGGCAGGGTGAAGCTGTCGCCGGAGCGCAAGGATATTCTCAGGCTGCTGCGGGAAAGCGCTGCGGCGTGGTACCCGATATGGACCAAGGAAGGCATGGAGGTTGACATCGAACTGGAGGGCGAACCCTTGTACTGGGAGGTCGATGAAATCTGGTTCAAGCGTGTGCTGGACAATCTGCATCAGAACATCGTGCGCCATGCCAAAGGCGGCGGTTATGTCGGGATTGCCGCCGAGGACCGCAGCGGCACACGCACTGTCGTCATCCGCGACCGGGGACAGGGCATAGGCGAAGATTCTCCGGTGAAAGGGGCGGGTCTCGGACTCGCTATCGTCGATATGCTGCTGTCCCGCATGGGGCTTGCCTGGACGTCGGACAGCACTCCGGACGGCACCTCGGTCTTCATTTTTCCGAAAGAGCGGAATAATTTAAACGAAACTTAAACTTCACGTGCAGTCTTCTTTAACCTTGGGGCGGTATGCTGGTTACCGAGGTGAAGAATAGACATGGAAACGATTATACAAACGACGGAGCTGGTGAAAAAATATCGCGGCCGAACGGCGGTGGACCACCTGGAGCTGAGCATCGGGAGAGGCGAAATTTACGGATTTCTCGGGCCGAACGGCGCGGGCAAGACGACAACCATCCGAATGCTGCTCGGTCTGATCGCGCCGACGGAGGGGCGCGTCGAAATCTTCGGCCAAGATCTCCGCAAGGAGAGAATGGACATTCTGCGGAGAGTCGGCTCGCTTGTCGAATCGCCGTCCTACTACGGCCATTTGTCGGCGGAGGAGAACCTGGAGGCGATCCGGCGCATTCTCGGCGCGCCAAAGCGCCGCATCGCCGAGGTACTGGACATTGTCTCCCTGACCGGAGAGGAGAAGCGTCCGGTCAAGGG
>NZ_ASSD01000598.1 GCF_000520715.1 Paenibacillus zanthoxyli JH29 | reverse complement strand
TGGGGGGGGAGCCATACCGCTGGGACTACTGCATTACTAGCAACCTTTCCCGTGCGGAAGAAACGGGGAGAATTATTGCCGGAAGACTCGGACTTCCGCTCCTTGAGGCAGACGAGCGTATCAGAGAACGCGCATACGGACAGGTAGAGGGGCTTACAGCCGCTGAGCGTGAAGCAAGATGGGGAAAGAACTGGAACCAGCAGGAATTCGGCCAAGAAAAGGATGAACAGCTTCAGGCGCGGGGGCTTGCTTTTATGGAGGACTTATCGGCGAATCATCCGGACCGGAATGTGCTCGTTGTGTCGCATGGCGGATTTCTCGCCCAACTCTATGTCGCGCTTTATAAGGACAAATACACCCAGCGGATCGGCAATCTTTCCCTTACGATTCTGGAGAAGAAAGATAAGGAATGGAACCCGCTCCTGTATAACTGTACCCGGCATATCCTGCAAAACCAGCGTTAACCCGATCGCCTTCGGGTTATTTTTTTTACGAAAAATGGAATAAAAAAAGCCATTCATCCCATAATGGTATTAAAACGGCGAGGCGATGAAGATGAATCTGGCGGATATGCTCAGCTTTGCGGACATGAGTCAGTTGACGGCCATAGCAGGCCGTTACCGGTGCGAATGTAAGCAAAATTCCAAGCATGACCTTATTCAGACCCTGCTCATAACGCTTGGAAGCAAAGACTTTATGGAAGCGCAAGTGAGGGAATGCACACAAGACGATTTGCGGTTTCTGAATACCCTGCTGTTTGATGAAAGAAGCTATCTTACACTTGAGGATTTGCTTGCCGCAGCGAGAGCGTCGTCATTCGAGACCCAGCCTGGAACTAACGGAGGCTTTCGCGAGATGGTAACCCGGTTCAAAAACGGGGGGTGGCTCTTTAACGGTGCATCTCAGCATACCAAATACTTGTTTCAAGTTCCCAAAGATCTTAAGGAACGCTTCCGTGACCGGATGGCGGCAAGGATTAAGGAAGGGCTCGAAATAAGCGGGGAGCCGGGTGTATACAGGGAGGAAGGTGAGCTAGCCGCCGCCGATTTGCTGACCCTTCTGCGTTTTGTCTTAGAGAATGAGCCGGAATTGAATCTGGAAGGCGCTATGTACAAAAGATGCCAGCAGCAGCTGATGAACAGCCTGCATATTTCCGAACCGCTTCTGACCAAAGGAGGCTGGAGGTTCGGCTACGGCAGAGCCTGCGAGCATTACCCGCCAAGGCTGGCTCTCCTGTACGACTATGCGCGCTACCGGCGATGGATTGCGGAAGAAGGGCAGAGGCTAAAGCTGACGAGCATGGGCGCGGCGGTTTTGGAGGAAGCAAAATACGAATCCCTGTTGCAGATTTTCTCCTTTTGGTTAAGACTTTATAGAGGTGCAATTCCAAATCTTCCATCACTCGTACATTGGATCAGTGTCAGCGCTTACGACTGGGTGACAGTAGAATCTTTAAAGGAGGCGCTGGGCTGGCTCATTAAGCCGTTTTATTACGACGATGCCGATTCGATTTTGGAAAAACGCATTTTGCGTATGATGCTGCATCTGGGAATGCTCAGAGCGGGAGAAGCTGCTACAGGCCCGGTAATCAAAATGACCACATGGGGTATGGAAAGAACTTAAGTCCCAGCACCTTCTCCTTTAGACTACTAAGGGGGCTGTGCAACGACGGTATCTCACCATTAGGTCTTCGGCCATTAATTTCGCCGCTTCTGCTGAAGACGACATATCGGTCGGATACGGGGCAATTGTCCATGGCTGCAGGATAGGCAAAGGAACATTAATAGGAATGGGTGCCATTGTATTGAACGGAGCAGAGATTGGTGAATATGCTTTAGTAGGAGCCGGTTCTATTGTAACCGAAAACATTAAAATTCCCCCTTACACCCTTTCCCTCGGATCTCCGGCCAAGGTAGTACGGGAATTGATGGACCAGGATCTGCTCCGGATGGCGCGAACGTCTGCCAGTTATGTGGAGAAAGGGAAAGAATACGGATTAGTATAAACAGCGGAGGTGTATTCGAATGGACAAAATGAAGGCAACCTATGAAGTGATGTTAGGGCTCGCGGCAGAAATGGTGTGGGACGAAGCGCTCCGCAAGCGCCGGTGCGACATCTTGTACCGTGAGATTGACACGGCGCTGGCAATCGGCGACGAGGAAGCATTCCGGAACCTTACAGAAGAACTGAAAAGTTTAGCATAAATGAGGTGCGCCCAGCGGCGCATCTTTTTTTATGAAAAAATTTTCGCTTTCAGATTATCCGAAAGAGGGGGAGCTGGAATGAAATTCAGCGATTTCGACAGCGGCAGCTGGGAAACGAATGGCCATTATTATGATACTTGTCTCATTCCGTTCACAGGATTGACAGGACAGGAATCGCCGCCCCAGGCGATGGAGAGATTGGAGAAGCTGCGCGATTATATCGATAGGATTGAGTGTCCGTTCAGGGGACGGATCGTAGTATACCCGGCGGTGCAGTATGATATTGATAACAAAGAGCATTTAATAAATGAAATTTGTCATAATGTCAAATCCAGTAATTTCCGGTACGCCATAGTGCTGGATGCCGGGGGTACACTGACTGCCGAAGATATTTTTGAAAGCGATTTACTTATTGCTATAAAAGGGTTTTTCGACGATAATAGCGTTAGGGAGATTGGGCTTGCAGCGCAAGAAATACAGCGAATGTGGAAAAAAGATATAAATTGAAAATGTGACTGAAAATAGACAATTTATTATAGAGTTAGATCCATTGACGGGTTTTGGATGCTAAGCTATGATTAAGCTGAATGGATATAAATGTGATATAAGTCATTGTAAACGCTTGATTGCTTCCTCCGGCGCTTTCCCAAATCCGAAACAGGGGGTAAACGCAAACATGAGCAGCCATAACGAGCAGGAACAACCGGACTTGAAACCGCCCAGCCGCAAAGAGATGTCCCGCAGACAATTTCTAACCTATACGCTCGGAGGAGCCACCGCTTTTATGGGAGCGGGCGCACTTCTGCCCATGATCCGTTTCGCCGTCGACCCGATACTACATAAGAAAGGCGCGGGAGATTTCATCAAGGTGGCGGAAGAATCCAAAATAACGGATCAGCCCCAGGAATTCACGTTTGAGCTGAAGCAGCAGGACGGATGGTACGCCAGCACAGCGACGCTGACCGCGTGGATCCGCAAAAACGAACGGGGAGAAATTTATGCGCTTTCACCGATCTGCAAGCATTTGGGCTGCACGGTTGGATGGAATAACAATAAGGCTACCCCGGATGAATTCCACTGTCCCTGCCACGGAGCGCGTTATACCAAAGCGGGCAAAAATTTGGCCGTTGCGCCGAAGCCGCTCGATCAATACAAGACGAAAATCGAAAATGGCTGGGTATACCTCGGCGATATCGTGCCGAATACCGAGGCCGCCAAGGAGGCGTAACCGCCGATGTTTAAAAATATCTACAACTGGATTGACGAACGTCTGGATATTACGCCGATTTGGAGAGATGTGGCCGATCACGAGGTTCCTGAGCATGTGAACCCGGCGCATCATTTTTCCGCATTCGTGTACTGCTTTGGCGGGTTGACCTTTTTTATAACCGTGATTCAAATTCTGTCCGGCATGTTCCTGACGATGTACTACGTTCCCGACATTATCAACGCATACGCCAGTGTCGAATACTTGCAGACCAAAGTCGCCTTCGGGCAAATTGTTCGCGGAATGCACCATTGGGGGGCCAGTCTTGTTATTGTCATGATGTTTCTGCACACGATGCGGGTATTCTTCACCGGTTCGTACAAGGCGCCGCGCGAGATGAACTGGGTCGTCGGGATGCTTATTTTTTTCGTGATGCTGGGTCTGGGGCTTACCGGATACTTGCTCCCCTGGGATAACAAGGCCTACTTCGCCACAAAAGTCACGCTGGAGATCGCCAATTCCACGCCCGTATTGGGTCCGGTACTCAAGGAACTGATGCAGGGCGGCGACATTGTCGGCGCGGAGACGCTGACGAGATTCTTCGCTCTCCATGTATTCTTCCTCCCGGCGCTGCTGCTTATACTGCTTGTTGGACATTTCATCATGATTCGCAGACAAGGCATTTCCGGCCCGTTGTAAAGAGCACCATTCGAAAGAGAGGAGGGCATTTAGGTGGCTCATGAAGACAACTCCAAGGAAAAAATAGTCTATGTCGGCGATTCGCGCGTCAGGCGGGGAGACGGCTTTATCCCTCCTGCCGACTATACGGCTTACCCTGGGAAATCGGAGGCGTTCATTCCGAACTTCCTCCTCAAGGAATGGATGGTCGGCGTCGTAGTGCTCGTAGGCATTCTGGTGCTGACGATCTCGGAGCCTGCGCCGCTTGGCTTTCCCGCCAACGCCGGCGCGACGGTCATCCCGGTTCCCGACTGGTATTTTCTGTTCTTGTACCAATATCTGAAGCTTCCGTATGCTTCCGGAGACTATATTGTGCTCGGGACGCTTGGGGTTACGGGTGTGGCTTTCGGTTCCCTGCTGCTGGCTCCTTTTTTGGATACAGGAAAAGAACGCAGATTTTATCGCAGGCCGATTGCTTCCTCCCTGATGTTTCTGTCGCTCGCGGCCATTTTCTACCTGACGAACACCGCCTGGACAGAGCACAAGCGTGAAATGGCGGCTACCGGCCAGGTGCCTGAAGATGTGCAGCGTGAGGAAAAAGCCGCCGAGAACCGGGCAAAGGGGCTTCCGACAGGCAGCGCTGCGCAGGCAAAAGAAATTGCCATCGTAGACAAGAATGATCCGGCGATGGCATCCTTTCAGAAGGCCGGATGTGTGGCCTGCCACGCTGCTGATTTGAAGGGCGCGGCCGGACCGTCTCTTCGCGGTGTCGGCGATACTCACGATAAGGAAGCCATTCTGACCATTATTAAAGAAGGTTCCAATAACAAGATGCCGCCCATGTATGATACAGCCATTAACGCAGGGTTAACCGATCAGGATATCAACCATTTGGCGGAGTGGCTTGCGAAACAAAAATCCGAACAGTAGAATAAAGATAATATCGCATAACCTGATCGAATAGCTGCGGTCAGGTTTTTGTATGCTTTGGGGGAGACCTAACGTGTCGATTGTTGGAATGAAGCTGGACAAACTGTTGAAGCACCGGGCCATAATTTGGCTCTTGCTGGCAGTTAATGTCCCGGGAACGATTTACGGATACATATGGTACGGCAATCAATTGGCCTATACGGCCGCTCATTACCCAAGCTGGCTGTTGCCTTTCGTGCCTGACAGCCCAACGGCTAGCTTGTTCTTTACGCTGGCGCTTATTCTGCTGCTCTACCCGCCGAAGACGGCGGTAGGAATTACGGTCAGAGCCTTGATCGAGGCGCTTACGGTTGTAACTTCCGTTAAGTACGGCATATGGGCCGTATCCATAATTGCGGCGGGAGGCTATCAGGGAGGACCGATTGTTTGGCAGGATTGGATGCTGATGATTTCGCACGCAGGAATGGCTGTGGAAGCGCTGCTGTATGCCCGGTTTTTTATTTGCCGGAAGATGATTCCGCTGGCTCTGCTGTGGACTCTTCTTAATGATACGGTAGATTATTCCTACGGCGTTTATCCTTGGCTTCCCAGGGTTCTTACGGATGATGTTCCGCAGGTCCGGACCTTTACCTTTCTGCTGACCCTCGTCAGCGCGGCTGCCGCTTGGATCGCATCCAAAGGCGTATACGCAAGACGTGCCAAATAATGAGAATATGACGTTCTAATCCTTGTCCCTAAGCCATAACATAAGGCAGGAGGGAGGGATGTCCCATGCTGCGCGGGAGGAATTGGATATTCATTACGCTGGTCGCATTGGTCTGCACGGCTGGATGGGATGCGTCAAGCGTGTCGGGTTACAGCGAGTCCGCTGCCAATCAGGCGGATTCAAGCCGGACTCAATCGCCGGCGGAGAGAGCGCAGCCGCCGGTTACCGCCGAAGCGAACGCTCTAAAGCTGGAGCAGCAGGCGGAGACGCTCTACGGTTATGTCACGGAAGGGAACATCAATAAGGCTAGGGTAACGATGGATGTAATTTCCAGATTGTTCGTGCAGTCTTCTTTCGATGGGCTTACATCCGTGGAAGGAGTCAACGCGCTCTCGGGGGCGATTATGGATATGAAAGCCGCCGTGGCGGGGGGAAGCGTACAGCAGGAGCGTTGGGAGACATCCGCAGCTAGGTTCCGTCTTGCCGCCAACAGTTTGGCTCATCCCCGTCAGCCGATGTGGCTTCAATATTACAAGCTGATCCGCGAGGATCTGAACGATATGGAACAAAGCGCAGCCAAGAGTGATATGACAGGTTGGAAAACGGCGGTTTCCCATATTCAGGAACGATACGATACGATTCGGCCAGCCGTCATTATCACCCGCAAACCGGAAGAGGTGAACCGGTTCGACGCATGGCTGTCCTATGCCGCCGGGCTTACGTCAGGGAGCCGTCCTCCTGGACGGGAAGAGCTCATGAATGCCGTCTCTCACGGCAGGGAGGCCGCCAGAGTCATGTTTGGCAAGGAAAAGGATGAACCGGCGCTGTCTGTTCCGCTTACTTCCCGGGAATACGGCTTAGCGGGATGGCTCGGTGCCGGATTTATTCTGGCTGCGCTTTTCTATACCGCTTATAGGAAATATAGAGGCGAGAGGAGCCGGTGGCAGCTGTTCTGAAAATGGATTTCTAAAAGAAATGCACAATATATAAGAGCGGTCATTTGGCCGCTCTTTATGCTTGTTATAACGGATGCCGCTGCAAAGTTCAGATCTCCCGGAAGCCCTCTCCCTGAACGTCGTGCACATCACTTATAATGACAAATGCCCGCGGATCGACGGACTTGACCAGCCGGCTTAATTGCCGGATTTCCTGACGGGAGACGATACAATATACCATATGCTTTGCCTGCTTGGAATAAGCGCCGATTGAAGGAATGAGGGTAACGCCCCGATCCATTTCATTCGTAATCAGGTCGGCGATTTCCTGTCCGAAGTCGCTAATAATCGTAAAGGCTTTGGCGGCGTACGCGCCTTCCTGGATAAAATCAATCACTCGGGAAGCGATAAATACAGCGACAAGCGTGTACAAAATTTTCTCTCTCGGGATGTAAATAAGAGATAATCCGATAATAACAACATCAGTGACCAGTATGACCTGACCCATGCTCCAGCCGAAACGGCGGCCGCACATGCGGGCCACAATGTCAACGCCGCCGGTCGTGCCGCCGAAACGGAAGACGATGCCCAGTCCAAGGCCAAGGGTTACTCCCGCGTATAGAGAGGCCAGAATAAAGTCATGCTCTGTCTGAAAGGGCTCGAACCATCCAAAGGCAATCATCCGCTCAAAGAGCCACAGGAAGAATGACAGCGAGCCGATGCCGACGCCGGTGTAGGCGATTTGCTTTGCGCCAAGCTCTTTCCAGCCGAGGAGAAACAGCGGAAGGTTAAGCAGCAGGGTCGTAAGGAACACCGGAATGTCGAAGCCGTAATTCAGCAAAATGGTAATCCCGGTGACTCCTCCCTCCATAAGATGATTGGGAATAATGAAATAAAGCAGTCCGAAGGCGTAAACGGCGGTTCCCAGCATGATCGGAGCGACCGTCTTGATGATTGAAGTCAGTTTCAAAGTGTTCATGGATTCCTCCGTAATGCCGTTTATTACGGCAGTTTTTCTTCCTTTGCGCGAAAGTATACCTATTATCAGGGCGTGAGATCATCAAAAAAGATTTGTCTTCAAAACGTCTTTACGATAACATAGGGGCAAACGAAAAGGCAATATGCGGCAGATCGAAAGGAGCGCCTTCAGGAAATGGAGAAAAGTCTCGCCGAAATACAGCGGGAAGTGGACGCTTATATCGGGCAGTTCAAAGAGGGTTATTTCAGTCCGCTCTCTATGCTTGCGCGCATGTCCGAGGAAGTAGGAGAGCTCGCGCGGGAAGTCAATCATTCCTTCGGGGAGAAGCCGAAAAAGGCGGACGAGCCGGAAAATTCCATCGAACTGGAACTGGGTGATATTCTGTTTATTACCGTTTGCTTTGCCAATTCCCTTGGCATCGATTTGACGGAAACCATGAACAAGGTCATGCACAAATTTAATACCCGGGACGCGGACCGGTGGACGAAAAAAAACACCGATTAGGCCCAGACGCATATGATGAAGCATATGACGGGGGGTGGTAGGCATGAGTCCCGGCGATTATGTCAAAGAGGCGTACCGCTGTATTCTGCGAAGCGATTTTGAGGAAGCGATCGTGTGCTTCGAAGCCGCGATTTCGGCCGATCCGAACGATCCGGAGGTCCGGTATCGCTGCTCAATCACTTACGCACGCAGCGGGAAGCTGGAAAAGGCGGCCGAACATGCCAGAGCCGCGGTGAAGCTTGACGGCGCGAAGCCGGATTACCGTCTGCATTTGCAGCACCTGCAAGCCATGCTGCATGTGCGGGAAGCCAGACGGTTGCTCGAGGAGGCTATCGGCCACAGGAGCAATCCCTACCGGCCGATCACCTTGCTGAAGGAGGCTGTGAAGCTTGATCCGCTTTACGGGGATGCTTATGTATGGCTGGCCATTGCTTACAGCCGGGTGAACGATCCATTGGCGGCGATTGCGGCCATGAAAGAAGTCATTATGCTTCATCCGGACGATGAAGGTTTGAAGGAATTAATGAAAGATCTGCAGAAATCACTGCAGAATTACGTGCAGTAACCACCAGATGAATGAAAGCGGGGGCCATATCTAATATGAAAAATAAAATCAGAGTCGTAGTTTCAGGAGCCGGCGGCAGGATGGGCCGGGAAGTCGTTAAGCTGGTTCTGCAGGATGAAGAGCTGACGCTTGCCGCCGCGGTGGACCGTTCACTGCATGATATTGATGCGGGCCTGTTGGTGGGCCTCCCGGAAGCGGGAGTGGCGGTAACAACAGATCTCGAAGCGGCGCTGTCTGCCGGCGGCGCGGATGTGCTGGTCGATTTCACGATACCGCAGTCCGCGTATTCCAATACGGCTACGGCGATTAAATATGGTGTAAGGCCGGTTATCGGCACGACCGGCTTTACGCCGGAGCAGATTAATGAATTGGACAAGCAGTGCCGGGAACAGGGAATAGGCGGATTGATCGCCCCGAATTTCTCGATTGGAGCGATCCTGATGATGAAGTTTGCGGCGCAGGCGGCAAAATACTTTCCCAATCTGGAGATTATTGAGTATCATGGAGACCAGAAGCTGGATGCGCCCTCTGGCACAGCTATCAAGACGGCTGAGCTGATTGCCGAGGCGCGCGAGGAGCTGCGTCAGGGCAATCCGCAGGAGGAGGAAACGATCGAAGGCGCTCGTGGCGGTTACTATAACGGGTTTCGGATTCACAGCGTGCGGCTCCCGGGGATATTTGCCCAGCAGGAGGTTGTCTTCGGCAGCTTCGGCCAGACGCTGAAGATCCGCCACGATTCCTACGAGCGTTCGGGGTATATGCCTGGAGTTAAGCTGGGGATCCAAAAAGTCATGGAATATACCGGAATGATATACGGGTTTGATCACTTTATCGAATAAACGGGGGAGAAACCGATGAAGATTGCATTTATTGCGCATGACCGAAAGAAAGATGAAATGGTTAATTTTGTAACCGCTTATGAGCATGTGTTTCAGGGGCATGAAATGTACTCGACCGGCACGACCGGTCAGCGCATTATGGAAGCGACAAGCTTAAACATTCACCGCTTCATGTCGGGCCCTCTCGGGGGCGATCAGCAGATTGGCGCTCTTGTGGCGCAGGACAAGCTTGATCTGATTGTTTTTCTGCGCGATCCGCTGATGGCGCAGCCGCATGAACCGGATATATCGGCTCTGCTGCGGTTATGTGACGTATACGGAATTCCGGTGGCGACTAATATCGCGACTGCGGAAATTTTGGTCAAGGCGATCGACCGCGGCGATTTTGCCTGGCGGGACCTGATGCAGAAGTACAAGCCGGGTATTGAAGAATGAAGCTTGATATTCTTATATTTGGAGCCCACGCCGACGATGCGGAGATCGGAATGGCCGGAACGATTGCCAAGCATACGGCAGCCGGTCTCAAGGTGGGGCTCTGCGATCTGACTGCAGCGGAAATGTCCTCCAACGGCACGGTGGAGGGCCGCAAACAGGAAGCCGCCCGGGCCGCAGGCGTGCTCGGCGCTTCGACGCGCTTCAATTTGGGGCTGCCCGACCGGGGACTGCGACTGACCGAGGATCAAATTGCGGCGGTAACGGCGGAGATTCGCCGCTGCTCGCCGGATATCGTGTTCGCTCCCTACTGGGAAGACCGCCATCCCGACCATGTAGCCTGCAGCAGGCTCGTGGAGGAGGCGGTTTTTAATGCAAAGCTTCGCCGGTATAAGCCGTCGCTACCGGCGGTGAAGGCGCCGCAGCTTTATTTTTACTTCATCAACGATATGGGCCGTACAGATCTTGTTATTGACGTGACGAATCACTATGGAGTTAAGGAATCCGCCTTGTCTTGCTATATTTCCCAATTTCAGAAAATGCAGGGAAAAGATATGGTGGCGACACCGCTAAACGACGGCTATATCGAGCGGGTCCGTTCCAGAGATATGCTGGTCGGGCAGCGCAGAGGATTTGCTTATGCCGAGGGCTTTGCTTCGAAGGTTCCGTATGCCGTTGATTTGTTCAAGGGATAAGATGGAATTGTTGCGGGCGTCCGCTACAAGCGGATGCGCGCGCACCATTCAGCAAATAAATAAAGGAGACGGACGTATGGACCGGTTGTTGAAAATAGGCATTACCTGTTATCCGTCTCTCGGCGGTTCCGGTGTAGTGGCCACGGAACTTGGGAAGCTGCTGGCTGAAAAGGGCCATGAGGTTCATTTTATTACTCACAGCGTTCCGTTCCGTCTGGGGACGTTTCAGAAAAATATATTCTATCACGAGGTTGAAGTTAACGACTACTACGTGTTCCGGTATCCGCCTTATGATCTGGCCCTGGCGACAAAAATGGCCCAGGTAGCGAAGAGAGAGAAGCTGGATCTGCTTCATGTCCACTATGCGGTTCCGCATGCCGTCTGCGCCTTTTTGGCCAAGCAAATGGTGGGCGGCGGGCAGGTCAAAGTGGTAACGACGCTTCACGGGACGGATATAACGGTGCTGGGCCAGGACGAATCGCTGAAGGATCTGATCCGGCTTGGCATCAATGAAAGCGACGCGGTAACGGCGGTGTCCCAGGACCTTATCAATGAGACTCGCCGAGTGCTTGATATTACGAACGAGATCGATCTGACCTACAATTTTGTGGACATGCGGGTCTATTACCCGAGAGACGTTTCCGACCTGAGAGGAGATTTTGCGTCTCCAAATGAAAAAATTTTAATGCATATTTCCAATTTCAGGCCGGTCAAGCGAGTTGGGGATGTGGTGGATATTTTTGATAGAGTCGCCAAGGAAATCCCTGCCCGTCTTCTGCTTGTCGGAGAGGGGCCGGAGCTTCCAAAGATCCAAGCTAAGGTCGCTGAAATGGGTATCGAGGACAAGGTGCGGTTTCTCGGCAAGCAGGATGAAATCGCCCAGGTGATTTCACTTGCGGATGTGCTGCTGCTTCCTTCGGAGAAAGAGAGCTTCGGGCTTGTAGCCCTGGAAGCGATGGCCTGCGGCGTGCCGACAATCGGCTCGCAGGCGGGAGGAATACCCGAACTGGTGCTGCATGGCGAGACCGGATTTCTGGCCCCGATCGG
>NZ_ASSD01000597.1 GCF_000520715.1 Paenibacillus zanthoxyli JH29 | reverse complement strand
CCCGTACCCGAAGCGGTTCTTAAGGAGGCCCTCTGCGATTTGGGCGATTTGGGCGATTTGGGCGATCCGGCGCTCTTCATGCCATTTCCCTTCCGAAGCTTTCGCGGCTTCGCAGGTCCCGAGAGGGCTCTTCTCCGGCGGGAAGAGGCGGCTGTAGAAGACCTGCCCGCAGGCTTCGCATGAATTCCAATTCTCATGAGTCTGTCACCTCACCATCTCCCGCCGCCGGGCTCCGTCGCCGAATCCGGCTCTCCCGCCTCTCTGCTCCAGCACCAGGGAAACCGCTCTAAGATGATCCGCGACGATAATCTGCTGCAATGGGTCCGTTCCATCCGCTTTGGGGCGGATGACATTCATTCGGCCGACAGGCACTTTATGCCCCGCTACTACCCTAAGCCCTTCCATAACAGCCTTGGCCTGCGCCTCCGGAGGCGATGACAACAGCCCGCTGCCGAGCGTGTCCAGCGCCCTGCGGCTCAGCGCGTGCGGAACCGCCGTCATCGAGCAGCCTTTCAGGTCAGGACGGCGCAGCAGAATATTGAGCGCATGCTTGGAGAGCACAACCGGATGGGGACGGTGACGGCCGACCGGTCCGGAATAATCGTTCAATGCGATGTCTGCGCCCCTTCTTACAGCCGCCGCAAAAGGACGGAGCTGCTCCGCTGGAATAACGAGATCGCCGTCCGTAAACAAAAGAATCTCACCCTTCGCCGACTCCGCCCCGACACTGCGGCCAACATCATGTCCCAGCGGCTCCGCACAGGAAATGACGCGCGCTCCACAGGATGCGGCAATCTCCGCAGTGCCATCCGAAGAGCCGTTGGCTACAACGATGACCTCGCAGCGCGAATCGACCTTTTTTGCTTCCGTGACGGCCGCAGCAATCGTACCGGCTTCATTCATTGCCGGAATGATAACGGACACTAGCGGCTCTGGATAATTGCCGTCGTATACGGCTTTATGAGACCGGGCCTCGCGGCGTAAAGGGGAACGCCGAGACCTAAGGGAGCGCTTTGTTGGCTTCATGCTCATTCATCCTCCTTGCAGAGCATTCCCCGGGGCGGGGTTCATCACAGTGTATGTAACGGATTCATGCCGGCAACGGCCAACGTCCACGTTTGTTCAAAATTTCGGCATCAGCAAAACTTTCTTATGTATGCAGAAAAAGCACAGCCGGGGCTGCGCTTTTCCATTTTTTTATTATGAGACCCGATTATACGAAATCCTGTTCTTCAAACCCCGGGAGCTATATTTTTAATCGTATAAACGCTCCTCTGGAGCTGGCTTCGCCGCTGGAGCTCCAATAGCGATCCAGGAGAGGACGCCGTAGAAATGCTGAGTATTGCCCAGACGAACAACTTGAATAATAGCATCCTTACTACCCCTGCTTTTTAACGAGGCATAGAAGAAGGGCTGGTTGGTCATGGCAACCATAACATAGCCCGTGTGGCCGAACGGCTCATCGAAAGTCACGGCCACGTCCACGCTGTCTGATCCTGCGGCAAACATGAACGCCGACATTCCGAACTGCTGAAGCGTTGAACGGTTTCCCGAGCTCTGCACCGGGTTGAACGTCAGATGCTCAGGACTCACCGCTTCACGCATCAGATGCTCACTGCCTACAGAAGATGGAGCAAGATGGCAGCTCTGCACGCTTTCCTCCTCCAGATGGCTGGACTGGATAGAAAATGGGGCGATCTTCGAGCCGTCCACCGCTTCATCCTGAAGCTCCGCTCCGCCCACCGCTCCGTCCGCCAGCCGGTCGG
>NZ_ASSD01000596.1 GCF_000520715.1 Paenibacillus zanthoxyli JH29 | reverse complement strand
TTCGACGGACCGGAGCAGGGATTGGTTCAGGAGCTGCAGCTGGAGACCGACCGCCGCACGAACGTAAAGGCGGCCTATGGTAAATTTAACACCAATGTTGAAAAAGTATTTGCCGCCGGAGATATGCGCCGAGGACAAAGCTTGGTTGTCTGGGCGATCAACGAAGGGCGCGCCGCCGCCCGCGAGGTGGATAAATATTTGATGGGCTCGACCATTCTGCCGTAAGCCTGCCTCTTGACTAAGCTGCCGAAATTATGTAAGTTAATTGAAATTACCATTAATTATTCAGCAGCGATGACCGAGGAAGGCAGTTGCACTACCCCCGTTGGTACAGAAAGGGAACTCACCGGCTGAGAGGTTCCCCGAAACGTCAGCCTGCCCCCCCGCCCCGGTAGCTGCAGCGATGAAGCGCCTTGAGCCCATATGAACTCATCCCTGCGGGGTATGGAGCATAGGTCAAAAAGTTCTCATGCGGATAGACGGCAGTGCCTGCCGAATCCATATTGAGCGCTTTAGGCGTGAAACGCTGCCGGTCTGCGGCCGTTATCCGCTTTGAGGATCGTTCGCCTATACCGGCGCAGCGATTGAAATAGGGTGGTATCACGACACATTCGTCCCTGACGGATGTGTCTTTATTTTTTTTCAAGGGGGAATAAGGATGCGACAAAGCCAGATATTGCTTAATACTTTACGGGAGCGGCCTTCGGAGGCGGACACGGAAGGGCATGGGCTGCTGCTGCGCGGCGGCTACATCCGGCAGCTTGCCGCCGGCATTTACAGTTATCTTCCCCTGGGTCGCCGCGTTCTGCGCAAAATTGAGGGGATTGTCCGGGAGGAGATGGAACGCGCCGGCGTCCAGGAGGTAATGCTGCCCTCGATGCAGCCGGCGGAGCTGTGGATGGAATCGGGGCGCTACGGAACGTACGGCAACAATCTGATGACGGTAAACGACCGTCACGGACGGGAATTTATTCTTGGCCCGACGCATGAAGAGGCCGTCACTTCCCTGATGAAGAACGAAGTGAGCTCCTACCGGAAGCTGCCGGTGAAGGTCTACCAGATCGGAACCAAATTCCGCGATGAGAAGCGGCCGCGCTTCGGGCTTCTTCGGGGGCGCGAATTCATCATGAAGGACGCCTACTCCTTCGACATCTCCGAGGAGGGGCTGGACTTGTCCTACCGGACCATGTTCGGGGCGTACAACCGGATCTTCGCCCGCTGCGGGCTTCGCTTTCGGGCGGTTGAGGCGGATGCGGGCACGATCGGCGGAGACGGTGGCAGTCACGAGTTTATTGCCCTTTCTTCAATTGGCGAGGATACGGTCGCCGTCTGCGGGCATTGCGATTACGCGGCAAATTTGGAACAGGCCGAGACGGCTTCCTGGGACGGGGAAAGTATCGGTTCCGGCGCTAAGGAGATCGGTTTGGATACGCCGCAGGCGGATCGAGGCGGGGCTGCTGCTGAAGACGCGCCATTGCCGGAAAAATTTCATACGCCGGACATCCGCACCATTGACCAGCTTACAGCCGCATACGGCCTGAAGCCGGAGCAAATCATCAAGACGCTGATTTACAAGGCGGGCGGCGACATCGTTGCGGTGCTTGTGCGGGGCGATCATGAGGTCAATGAAATCAAGCTGGGCAAATATCTGGGAGCGGAGGACACCACGCTTGCGGATGACAGTACGGTAGCTGCGGCGGCGGGCGTGATCTGCGGCTATGTCGGCCCGGCCGGACTTAAGCTGCCGGTGCTTGTCGATTATGCCGTCGCGGCAATGACGGAGGGCACCACTGGCGCCGGGGAACGGGACTATCATCTCCGGGGAGTCCGGCCCGGACGCGATTTTCCGCTTGCTCATGTCGGTGATTTCCGCAATGCCGCAGAGGGGGACCCGTGTCCGCGCTGCCGCGAAGGGCATTTGACGCTGCACCGGGGAATCGAAATCGGTCATGTGTTCAAGCTGGGAACCCGGTACAGCGATAAGCTCTCGGCAGCGTTTCTGGATGCTTCCGGCAGGGAGCAGAGCATGATTATGGGCTGCTACGGTATAGGCATATCCCGGCTGCTGGCGGCGGTTGCCGAGCAGAACGCCGGAGAAGGGGGAATTGCCTGGCCTGATGCGCTGGCGCCTTTTGAGGTGCAGATCATTATCGTCTCGATCAAGGACGAAGCTCAGGCCGCGCTGGCTGAGAAGCTGTATGGCACGCTGAAAAAGCTTGGTCTTGAGGTGCTGCTGGATGACCGGGACGAGCGCCCTGGCGTTAAATTTAAGGATTCCGGCCTGATCGGCACACCGCAGGTTGTGGTTATCGGCAGGGAGGCGGCGCTTGAGAGAGTGGAGTATGAGAACCGTGTAAGCGGCGTTAAAGAAACACTCGGGCTGGAGGAATCCATCTTACGGATCACTGAGCATGCTACAAGCTCAACTTTCGCAGACTAAAAATGATCCTAACTGCTCAAAATTCAAGCCGCCTTTGGTCACGATTCGCGATCCAAACGGCGGCTTTTTCAATCTCTCTATCCAATTTTATACGCATTGATCCGGCGAAGCATCGTTTTATCCGCCAGCTTGCGGAAATGGGATCTTGACGGGAAGAGGTTCCCTTCAATGATCCAGACGCGGCCATGGCGATCCAGCGCCAGATCAAAGCCGTAAATCCGATGTCCCGGGAATAACTCCCTTAACCTGAAGACAGACTGCAGGGCGACCCGGTCCAGATTCTTTTGCAGGAGGTGTGGAGAGTGCCCTTTCAAGGAAGAATACCGGAGGGCGGTTCCGACCGGCAGAATCGTCCCCTTGCTTCGCTCGATATTGGAGACGATATAACCGTTGCCTGCCACTTTTGCCACTTTTGCGGTAACGACCCAATGGGTGGAGTTTGTTTTGCGCTGAACGATAACCCGCATATCAAATGGACGCCCGTTGATGTCCGCTCGGGAGATGCAGCGTTGAACCATATAGTCGCGGGCTCCGACCTGACTTTTTATTAATGCAAATGCTTGCCGCTTTCCTCGCACTTTGTATTTTCTGTTCTCGATGTGCACTTCGTAAAGATGGTTTCCAAGCGCCGAAACCTGGAAGACCCCCTGTCCCCGGCTGCCGCCTACGGGTTTCACAATCACCTTCTTGTATTTGGCTAACATCTGCTGAAACGTTAAAGTCGTCATCCATCTTGTCTCCGGCATATAAGTCTTCAAATACGGGGAGCTATTCATAAACCGGTATTTCAGAAACTTGTTCTTGCTGCTCGGTAATGGCATGATCAGTCAACTACCTTTCGCATAGAATAGCCGGTGCCTAACAGGTATTCATCCAGCAGCGACAAGAAGGCTTCGACATCCTTGAAGCTGATGTCTCCGATATTTGCGATGCGAAAAGTGCGGAAATTCTCGATTTTGCCGGGATAAATGGTAAAGCCCTGGGCGTAAAAAAAATCATGCATCGCTTGAAAATCAAAGCCTTCGCAGTCTGGCTCGAGGAAGGAAGTCACGGTTCGGGAATGGTCCTTTTCCGCAACCAGATGTTTCAGTCCCCGCAGGGACATGCCATGAATCAGCGTTTCCCAGGATTTTGCGTACCTTGCGTACCTTTCGGCCAATCCTTCTTCCTTCAATTCTTCGATGGCCTGTTTGAGGGCGTACAGAGTCTGCACCGGCGGGGTAAACCGCATTTGCCGGGTTTTCACAAAATGCTCGTATTGCGCTGGCAAATTCAGGTAATAGTTCCGAGGCTTTGCGGATTTCAGGGACTCCAGCTTGCTTTTATCCGCCACGACAAAAGAGATTCCCGGCATACCCTGGAGATTTTTGTTGGAGCTGGCCGCCAAATAACGGATATTCATCGATTCCATTTGGATGGGGATGGCTCCGAAGGAACTCATCGCGTCCACGATCAGGTCCAGCCGGTATTTCGCGCACAGCTTTCCTATCGCCTCGATGTCGGTTAACAGGCCGGTTGTCGTTTCATTGTGAACGACGGCGACGTGAGATACGGGTTGCCGGGAATTGCGGATCGCAGCTTCAAGCGCAGGCAAATCAATCGCTTCCTCGGGAGAGCTTTTGAATTCCAGGTAATTCAATCCGTAAGCAGCCGAGATCTCGCACATCCGCCTGCCGTAAGCGCCGTTATTGATGATGAGCACCGCATCGTCCGAGGGGACGGAAGACAGGATCGATTCCACCGCGGCAGTTCCCGAACCGCCAAACAGAACGGTGGCGTAACGGGAGTCATCGGCAACGAGGCGGGTCAGCTCCACAGAAATGTCTTCCATCAATCTTCCAAACTCCTGCTCGCGGGGACAAATATCCGGTACGATCTGGGCATATTTCACGGTGTCTGTCGTTGTTGCAGGACCGGGGTTGAGCAAAATCGTTCGTTTTACGGTCCCCATAACAGGACCCTCCTTCTTTCCGCTATTTTCTTAGAAATTCCACTAACCGCTCTTTCACTTCAAAGGGCCGGATGTGGGGCCGGCCGAGCGGCTCCTTGGAGCCGGCGGCGATTCTCATATGGAGGAAGGTTAGCTTTTTCGCTTCCTTCCATTCTCTCAAAGCGGCCTCCAGCTCGCTCAACTGGTGGACATAAACGGAGCGGGCATAGCCGCTGGCGGCTGCGATTTTCACGAAATCAAGATTGTGCGAAACGGTTTTCTGACCTCCGGTTGAATCATGAGCGTTGTTATCCAGCAGAATGTGCAGCAGGCCCGAAGGACCGTAGCAGCCGATAGTTGTCAGAGCGCCCATGCGCATGAGCAAGGAGCCGTCTCCGTCGATGGCGACAATGTCTTTATTGGTTTGAGTCAAGGCCAATCCGAGCCCGAATGAACTAATGCATCCCATGGAGCCTACCATGTAAAAATTGCCGGCATGGTCCGCGATATCGTACAGCTCTCTGCCCGTTTTGCCGGTTGTGGCAAGATAGACGGTATGGCTGTCTCTTTGGGCATGGAGAAGAGACAGCGCTTCGTACCGGGTGGGAAGCTGGTCTCTTTTGTGCTTGACCCGAGCGGTTTGATTCACCGCCACGAGCGGAGTCTGGCTGCGCAGCTCTTCCGGTTCAAATGTTCCCTTTCGGACGACAAAGAAAAAAGGCCGGTTCTGTTCCGTGACCTGAACAGCTTGCAGCAGTTGTTGCTTGGCTTCAGCCATGTCCGAGGACAGGTATTGCCATTCCATCTGCATCAGCTCCAGCATCTGCGGCGTAATCTGTCCCATCAGCTCATGCTGGGGTTCATCGGGAACGCCGGGTTCTCCCCGCAGGCTGACAAAACCGAGGAGGGGGATACGAAACGGGTACAGGAGGGATGTCAAAGGCGAAACGGCGTTGCCGAGCCCCGAGTTTTGCATGAGGACAACGGGCTTTTTCCCGCCCAGATAAGCGCCGGCCGCAATGGCCACCGCATCTCCCTCATTGGCCGCCCCGATATATTCGCAGTCGTTGATGGCGTAGTTGATCAAATTCTTCAAGTAGGAACACGGAACCCCGGTATAAAAGTGAAATCCCAGCCGGTGCAATTCCGCTCCGAATTGTCCGGTAGGGATCATGGCCGATCACCCGCCGGCTTGCCAGGAGAAGGAAGGTATTTGCCTTCGGCCGCCTGAAGCTCATCGGCCCGCTGCAGCCGGAAAATCTCGTCAACGCCTGCTACGCGGCCTTCCACGTCCATGATGCTTTCTTCGCGGAAGATCTTATGCGTGATTCCCTGCATGGCCTCAACCGAGGCGCGCAAGTTGTGGTTGGCCCAGATGACGGCGCTGATCCCAAGCTCCTGAAAGCGTTCCGTTGGCGTGGCATAATACTTGGTGGGTACCACGACCACCGGATGTCTGCCGTTCCAGGCTTTCATGAAAGCCTCGATCTCCGAGATTTCCGCCTTTTTGCTGTGCATTAGGATGGCGTCGGCGCCCGCTTGCCGGTATGCTTCGGCCCGTTTCAGAGCTTCCTCCTGACCCCATCCGGCGATCAAGGCTTCCACTCTCGCGACCACCGTAAAGTCCTCATCCTGCTGCGTATCCTTCATGGCTTTGATCTTGCCGCAAAACTCGTCGATGTCCGCAAGCGGCTGGGCCACGCCGTTGATAAAAGAGTTCGTCTTCGGAAACAGTTTATCTTCAATGCATACGCCTGCGATCTGGCGCTGCTCCAATTTTTTAACAAGACGCCGGGCATTATTGAAATTTCCGTAGCCCGTGTCTCCATCGAGCAGGATAGGAATGGACGTCGCGTCGCTCATAAATTCCAGTACACTCAGCACCTGCGTCCAGGAAGCTTCGTTGTTGTCACGAACACCCATGGCAGCTGAGATGGTAAGGCCGCTCGCCCAGATTCCTTGAAAGCCGGCTTCTTCCACAATCTTTGCCGACAAACCGTTATGGGCTTCCATTAAGTACTCCGTTTTTGCTGAATCAATCAACTGCTTCAATCGGGTGGATTTGTTCATTGCACGCTTCCTTTCTTTAGAGCTGATGAAGACGATATAAGAAGACTTGCTTGAGAAACGTTCTTCTTATTCGAAAAGATCAAACGTTTGTTTCTGTGAATCCGTCGCAGCATGGTCTTGTCGGGGAGCTGGGTAAACAAATGGTGGGCAGGCCGGGAGTTGGCTTCGATAAACCAGATTCGGCCTTTTTTGTCGATTCCGAAATCAATCCCCAATTCGTGAATGTCCGAGAACGACTTATTCAGCGTCTTGGCTATGATAAGAGAAAGCTTCCGGATCGTATTTATGCTATGGCGCGTTTTACTTCGATTGTTTCCGTAGACGGGCAAAAGAACCCTGGGAAGCGATGCGGCATGACCCCCTCTTGTGTGATTTGTCACAAAGCGGTGCGGAGCAGCAACCCTAGCCACCGTGCCGGAAACCATCCACTGGCCTGCCGGCTTCTGCAGATAGATGCGGAGATCGAACAACTTGCCCTTATAGGAGGCGAGGTCAAGGCCCCTCTGCACAATGTATTGTTTTGGCGACCGCTCGTAAGAGCGGAGAGTCCTGTGCAATGAAGGAGAGCCGAGACTGTGCCGGCTTCGGTCGTGAGCCGTTTCATACCCGTTAACGGTTTTCCGGACACGGATAATGCCGGCCCCTCCGCTGCCGCCGTTGGGTTTGATAAAGATGGACGGGTACTTCTTCAACATTTGCACGGCTCTGTCTGCCGAGAACCAATGGGTTTCGGGCAAATAGGGGCTAATTTCGGGTTGGTTTAGCAGGATCTGGTGCTTAATCATCTTTCCTTTTACTTTATACAGGGACAATTGCATCACGCTTTCTTCTGTTTTTTCATGTATATGTTTATGTATCCGGCGTTGCAAGGGCAGCCGCAGAAATTTCTTTAACAAAAATACGGACTTAAATTAACTTATCTACCGATTTCAACCTGCGAAAGTTGAGTTAAAAATATCCGGATCTGATGTATAATAGACTACTGGACCTTTTTACTAGCAGAGATTGATAGACAGGGAGCGATTGTTTTTGAAAACACTGATCATTGCGGAAAAACCGGATATGGGACGGAACATCGCCGCCGCAATTGAGCCGAAAGCCAAAAATCACCGTTCCTACCTTGAAGGGGAGCAGTATATTATTACCTGGGCCATCGGGCATCTGATCGAACTCGCGGAGCCCGATGCTTACGATCCGAAATATAAGCGGTGGAATATCGGCGACCTGCCGATCATTCCCGAGCAGTTCAAGCTCGTGCCGAACCGGAAGACCATTGATCAGCTTAAGGTGATCGGGGAGCTGGCAAAGCGCAGCAACATGCTGATTAATTCCTGCGACGCCGGGCGGGAGGGGCAGCATATTTTTTCACTGATCCAGCGGCATCTGAAGCTGAAGCAGCCGGTTAAGCGGCTGTGGATTTCCGACCTTACGCCCGAAACGATCCGCAAAGGCTTCCGGGAGCTGAAGGACGGGTCGGAGTACGAGAATTTGACGAAAGCAGCCAAAGCCCGCAGCGAAGCCGACTGGCTGATCGGAATGAACGGCTCGCGGGCCTTCACCACAAGGCATAATGTGCTTCTGTCGGTCGGCCGGGTGCAGACGCCGGTCCTTGCCCTGATTTATGAGCGGCAGAAGACGATTGAAGCTTTTTCGTCGCTGAAATTTTATCAAGTGGAGGGCCATTTTTCTCAGGGAGATACGTCTTACAAGGGCTTGTGGCAGGGCGACCGTCTGACCGAGAAGGACAAAGCGGAGGCGCTGGCGGCAAAGGTCAAAGGAAAGCCGGGGCGCATCGCTTCATACGAGGTCAAGGATACGAAGGAATATCCGTATCGGCTGTACGATCTGACGCTCTTACAGCGTGAAGCGAACGGCAAATTCGGTTTTTCGGCCAAAAAAACGCTCGACACCGCCCAAGCGCTGTACGAGAAGCATAAAGTGATTTCGTATCCACGGACGAATTCCAACTACGTCACCGAGCAGAATATTCCGGAGATGCATAAGACGCTGTCCTCGCTTACGGGAACGGCATACGATGAATGGGTCCAAGGCGCGAACCGGAGCCTCGTGCACAAAGGCAATAAATTTGTCTGCAATCCCGCGAAGGTTGAGGATCACCATGCCATTCTGCCGACGGGGCGCAAAGCGGCGGGGCTCGGTCCCGACGAGCAGAAGCTGTACGATCTCATTGTCCGGCGTTTTCTGTCGCAGTTCTATCCGGCTGCCGAATACAAGATGCACATTGTCATCACCGAAGTGGAAGAGGAAAAATTCAAGACGACGGTTAAAGAGCTGCTGAGCCTCGGCTGGAAGATCATTTACAGCGATCAGAAGAAGGACAAGCCGAAGGGAAGCAAAGCAAAGGGCAAGGAAGAAGAAGAGGACGAAGAGACGGAGGTCAGCGAGCCGTTCTCCGTTGTTCCCAGCGAAGGCGTGTATTGCGGCGACGCCATTGTGAAGGAGAAGGAGACGCAGCCGCCGAAGGCTTTTACGGAAGGCACTTTGTTAAAAGCCATGGAAAGCGCGGGCAAGCAGATCGAGGACGAGGAGCTGCGGGACGCCATGAAGGATTCGGGGCTGGGAACTCCGGCGACAAGGGCGGCGACGATCGAGCGGCTGAAAAAGGTCGGCTATATTGAGATGCAGGGAAAAAAGATTGGGATTACGCAAAAGGGACGGACGGCGATCGAACTGATCCGCGGGGCAGGCGTCGAGCTGCTGACTTCTCCGGAAATGACGGGCCACTGGGAGCGCCGTCTGAATGAAATCTCGCGCGGAACGGCGTCAGATCTGCAATTTATGGAGAATGTAAAGAAATTTGCGGCGATGATCGTGGACAAGGTGCGGGCGCAGTCCCGGGCGGACAAAACCTCTTTCGAAAGCTCAGAGCCCGCATCAGGCACAAGAGGGAAAGGAAGAGGCGGCACCCGGCTTTCAAGCGGTGGGAAGGACGGTTCCGATGCCGGCACCAGGCGTTCAATCGGTGGGAAGTCCGGTTCCGATGCCAAGGAAGCGGCAGCTTCCAAGCCTGCCGGGCCCAAGTTCATCGGGGCCTGTCCGCGTCCCGGCTGCGGCGGCCAAATCTTCATGGGCCGCAAAGGTTACGGCTGCTCTCATTACAAGGAAGGCTGCGGATTTGTCATCTGGAAGGAAAGCTACGGCAGACAGCTTACCGATACCCAGATCAAGGCGCTGATCGAAAAAGGGCGCACCGCCAAGCTGAAGCTTACGCTGCCGGACGGTTCGGCAGTGGAAGGCAAGCTGGTGCTCAGAAGCCCGGAGACGGGCGAGCTTACAGTGGAAATCGTATAAAACAAACGGCAGGCCGCGTATGGTGTTCATACGCGGCC
>NZ_ASSD01000595.1 GCF_000520715.1 Paenibacillus zanthoxyli JH29 | reverse complement strand
GTCTGTTCGTTAATTGGGCAGACGTAGTTTTTTTTGAGAAAGCAAAGGCCAAAAGATTTTTCCGTCCTATGCGGCCGTGGTGCATTTTTCGGTTTCTTCTTGTTTGTATTATGAGTCCGTCAGCCTTACAATAGAAATGAAAGCGCATACTTTATCGTTTGTGAGGAGGATCAGGTGTTGTACAAATTGATTTTGGCTGAAGATGAAGCGGATGTCAGGGAGGGGATCATTGGGCAGATCGACTGGGAACGCTGCGGCTTTGAGGTAGCGGACCAGGCGGAGAACGGCAAGGAAGCGGCGGAGCTCGTCGACCGGCTGCTGCCCGACGTCGTCGTCACCGATATTCAGATGCCGTTTATGAACGGATTGCAGCTCGCTGAATATATCCGCAGCCGTTACCCGGGCACCAAAATCATTATTTTGACGGGCTATGACGAATTCGAGTATGCGCAGCGCGCCATCAAGCTGCAAATTGATGAATATATTTTGAAACCGTTCTCTTCTCAGGAACTGATTGATGTGCTGCTGAAGGTCAAGGGAGCCCTTGATTCGGAAATCGCCGAAAGGGAAAACATTCATGTGCTCAGCGAACATTACCGCAAAAGTCTGCCGGTACTGCGTGAACAGTTTCTTTCCTCGCTCGTGTCGCGCAGACTGCGGCCGGAAGAAATTGCGGTAAAGAGCAGAGAGTACGGCATTTCTCTCTCCGGAGACTGGTTTCAGCCCTCTGTTATCAGTCTGGACTATATTCGCGAACCGGAAGCTTCGGGCCCGGGTCATCCGGTCTCCCTGCGCGGTACCGGCGACCGCAATCTCCAGCTGTTCGCCGTACTTAACATTGCCGAAGAAATTTGCGGAAAGCACGGCTTCGGCAGAGTGTTTATCCACCGCGACGATCTGGTCATGCTGTCTTCCCGCACGGGAACGGATGAAAGCGAGATTACCGGCAGGACTCTGGCCATTCTGGAGGAAATCCGCCAGAACGTGCAGCGATTTCTTAAGCTGACCGTCACCATCGGCGCGGGAACGGTCTGCCGGACGCCGGAGCTGCTGTCACGCTCATTCGCGGATGCGCTTCAGGCGCTGGACTACCGGCTTATCCTCGGCAATAACCGGGTGATCTGGATTGAAGACGTCGAGTCGCGTACCAGCCGCCCGCCCGTCTATGACGAATGGAGCGAGCAGTCGCTTATCCGGACCGTCAAGCTGGGTACCGTACAGGAGCTGGAGGAGATCATCAACGAATTGTTCGGAAGTCTTGACGGAAGTCAGGTGATCGCGAACGAATACCGCATTTTTCTGCTGGAGATTATCACCTCCATTTTGCGGATGGCCAAAGAGTCTGGAGGGGAGACGAACGAGCTTTTCGGCTCTGGCATCATGTCCCTGATGGATATGAACAAATTCAACAATATGGAGGATGCGAAACAGTGGATTATTGATATCTGCACCCGGCTGATGAACCATATCGCCCTGGAGCGGCAGTCCAGTTACAAGCAGCTGGTCGAGCAGGCGAAAGATTTTATCAAGAGCCATTACCAGGAAACCGATATTTCGATCGGCAAGGTATGCCAGCATTTGCATATCAGCACCGGGTATTTCAGCAGTATTTTTAAAAAAGAAACCAAAATGACGTTCGTGAACTATCTCCTGCAAATCCGGCTTGAAGCGGCCAAGGAGCTGCTGCGCACGACGGAGCTAAAGGCTTTTGAAATCGCGGAAAAAATCGGCTTTGCCGATCCGAACTATTTCAGCTTCTGCTTCCGGAAGAAATTCGGCCAGTCACCCAAAGAATACAAGAACGGCGCCAGAGGAGGGTAACCCATGCCTCAAAAGCCGGCTAATCGCTTTCCGCTTCGTCCGCAGGCGCGCGGCACACACAGGGGCAAATTCACCTCCAAGCTGGCCAGCATTCAAGTAATTTTGACGGTAACCCTGACTTCGATCGCCGTGCTGGTAACGGTTATCGTCAGCTTTGCGCTGTACAACAAGTTCGCGAAGACGGCGGAGGAGAATGCGAGCCTGAATATGCAGCAGATTATTGAGCAGGTCAATTACAACCTGGGGCTGTATGTGAACGGCATGCGCAATATTTACGAGAAAGCGGAGCAGCAGATCGGGCAGAATGGGTCCATTGATTCCCTGATGCTGCAAGAGAGCCTGTCCACACTGCTCGAATCAAGGGAGGATCTGGTGTCCATTGCCGTCTTCACGCCTGAAGGCCGCCTTGTGCTGGACATTCCGTCCGCGCCGATGAGGCGCAACACCCAAATGGAGGAACAAAGCTGGTTCAATGCTCCCAAGAAGACGAGAGCAATCTCTTTTTCCCAGCCGCATGTCCAGAATTTATTCAAGAAACGTTACGTCTGGGTCGTGTCCATGAGCAAAATGATCTCTTATACGGATCACGGAACAAGCAAGAGAGGGATTTTGCTGGTCGACTTCAACTTTCGCACCATTGACGAGCTGAGCAAGCAGGTCAAGCTGGGGAAAAGAGGCTATGCCTATATTTTGGATTCGCTCGGGAATATCGTATACCATCCGCAGCAGCAGCTTATTTACGCCGGGCTGAAATATGAGAATGTGGAGCCGGTGCTGGAGTACGCCTACCGCAGTTATCTAGACGAATCCATGGGGGAGAAGCGGTTTATCACCGTGCGCACGCCGAACGCGGCAAGAATGAGGAGGTTGTGACGATGATCCAGTCGCTCTCTAAGTTTTTTCGCATTAGTCTCAGCAAGGGCAAGAATATTATTACGCTCCGGGAGGAGCTCGATCATATCCGCCATTATCTTGTCATCCAAAGCTTCCGGTTCAAAAATAAATTCCGCTACGAGATCAAGGCGCAGCCGGAAGTGCTGAATTGCCTCACCGTCAAGCTGATTCTTCAGCCGATTGTCGAGAATGCGCTGTATCACGGCATCGAAATGATGCCCGATGAGGGGTTCATCCATATAGCGGCGGAGCTGCGGAACGGTCTGGTCGTGATAACGGTCAGCGACAACGGCCTTGGAATGAGCGGGGACATGCTGAAAAATATTTTAAAGGGCGCTGTAAAAAGCGGAGGCGGGTCCGGCGTTGGCGTACGCAACGTGCATGAGCGAATCCGCTTGTACTATGGGCGGGAATACGGCCTATCCTTTGAGAGCGAGCTTGAAGAAGGCACTACGGTAACGGTTACTTTTCCGGCTCATGATGGAGAAGACGGCGAAACGGTGAAGGAAGGGGCGAAATCCCTATGAAAAGGATACGGGGATGGCTGACTATGTTTCTCTGCATCCTTGCGGCGGCGCTGACCTCCTGCTCGGGATCGTCCACGCCGCGAATTACGGTAGACAAGACCCGCAACATCCACATGATCGTGAAAATGAACAGGGGTGATTACTGGAACACGGTAAAAATGGGTGCGGAGGCCGCCGCCAAGGAATTCAACGTGAAGCTGACCTTCAAGGCCCCAGGTACGGAGAGCGATGTGAAGGAGCAGATTGCCATGGTTGAAGATTCGATCAAGGAGCAGGCGGACGTAATCATCCTTGCGGCGAGCAGCTATATGGGTCTGGCCCAGGTTGTCGACAAAGCGGCCTATTACCGGATTCCGGTCATTTCCGTCGATGCCGAGGTCGGATCGGCCAGAGTGACGACTTACATTGGCTCCAGCGGCTATAAAGCGGGGCAGAAATCCGCAGAACGGCTCGTTCAGCTGCTGAACGGTTCCGGCGAAATCGGCATTCTGAACTTTACGAACACTTCGGATAAGCAGGAGAGCGGATCGGATAACGATATCGATTACGGTGCGCGGGACGCCGATGAACGGGAAAAGGGATTTCTGAATTACGTCGCCCGTTACCCGTCCGTGCATGTGGTGGACATTTCCTATACGCCCTCCGTCACGGCGGAAGCCGAAGAGCTTACGCGGCTGATGCTGATCAAGCATCCGAACCTGCGCGGCATCGCGGCATTGAACGAGACGGCGTCGCAAGGAGCCGCGGCTGTGCTTCAGGAGCGCGGTCTCCGCAGCATCAAGATGGTCGCTTTCGACAGCTCCCCTGCCATGATGGAGCAGATTCAGGAAGGTGTTGTGCAGGCTGCCGTTATCCAGAACCCGTTCAGCAACGGTTATCTGGCGGTCAAGAATGCCGTGGAAATCCTTCAGGGCGTCAAGGTGCCGGAGCGGGTCGATACGGGGACGAAGCTGATTGATCTGGGTAATATGCTGTGGCCGGAAAATCAGAAGCTGCTGTTCCCGTTCGTGCGGTAAATTTCATTGATAGATTTGCAGCTTTCATGCTAGAATTTCGCTACGCAGTGCCGCGTCAAGGCGGCCGTATGCCGTGCGGAGTTTCAGGTAGAAGGCTTGAGGCGGCAATTTAGGAAGGAGAATACACAATGTCTTACAAACTGGCGGTTGGGAGCAGCGACGGGGAGATAGTCGATCAGCATTTTGGACGAAGCGAGCGGTTTTATATTTATGAAGTCAGCGATGAGGGAGCATGGACGCTGCTGGAAGTCCGCGACAACGTAACCACGCGGGCGGAGGGAGAGCATCACACAGATGAACTCAGCAAGACGGTCGATATGCTGAAGGACTGCAGCAAGGTGCTTGTGCTTCAGATCGGGCCGGGAGCGCAGCAGAGGCTGAAGCAGATTGGAATTACAGTGTATTCCAGCAGAGGGACAGTCGAGGACGCGGTCGGTAAGCTGATTGCGTTCGAGAACAAACGGAAGAACCGGTCGTTTCTGGACCGTGAGCAGGCGGAATAACAGTAGGCGGCCGCAGCCTTACAGGGCGGCGGAGCATAGAAAGGTTTGGGCGGACGGAAGAGGTCTGCCCAAACCTTTTTTTGCGTAAAAGTCCGCTCCACCCGTACAATTACCCGGTAAAAAGCCGTTTTTTGTCTGCGTAAGGAGGACAAGCATAGGAAAATGATATGAGAATTTTGCTAAAACAGAGGAGTATTTTATATTCGCAAGCGCTTACATCTCCCGCATAATAAGAATGTGCCCGGAAGCGGCGGGGGCAAAGAACAATAAGAAAAAAACCAGGAGGTCAAATTTCCATGAAAAAAATTACTTCCGTATTACTCGCAAGCGCATTACTTGGTGCTGCTCTGGCAGGCTGCGGCGGCAATAATAATTCGGCAAACTCCGGCAGCTCTGCGGCAACGAATTCCGGCTCTTCCGCAAATAGCGGCGATTCGGCCAAAACTCCTAAAGTCGGCGTAGCCATTTATAAATTCGATGATACCTTTATGACGGGTGTCCGCAACGCGATTGAGGAATCTGCCAAGGGCATCGCCGAGGTGGACATCGTGGACAGCCAGAACTCTCAGCCTACACAGAACGATAAAGTGGATCTGTTCCTTACCAAGAAATACAACGGCATGCTGATCAACCCGGTTGACCGGACGGCGGCGGGCGTGATCATCGATAAAGCAAAAGCGGCCAACACTCCGGTCGTGTTCCTGAATCGTGAACCGCTTCCTGAAGATATGAAGAAGTGGGATAAAGTCTATTATGTAGGCGCCAAAGCGGAGGAGTCCGGCACACTGGAAGGCCAGCTTATCGTCGATTACTGGAAGGCTCATCCGGAAGCCGACAAGAACAAAGACGGCGTGCTGCAGTATGTGATGCTCAAAGGCGAGCCGGGACACCAAGACGCCGAGCTGCGCACGAAGTATTCGATTCAAGCGATTGAAGAAGCCGGCATCAAGGTAGAGAAGCTGGCCGAAGATACCGCCATGTGGGACCGCGTAAAAGGCCAAGAGAAAATGGCTGCGTTCCTCGGCTCGCATGGCGACAAGATTGAAGCCGTATTGGCCAACAATGACGATATGGCGCTCGGCGCGATCGAAGCATTGAAAGCAGCAGGCTACTTCAGCGGCGGCAAGTTCATGCCGGTTGTAGGCGTTGACGCTACTGCTCCTGCCGTTCAGGCGCTGGAAGAAGGAACGATGCTCGGAACCGTGCTTAACGATGCGAAGAGCCAAGGCAAGGCTGCGATTACGCTGGCCGCTCTGCTGGCAGGCGGCGAAACTCCGACCAAAGACAATGTGGGCTTCGACATTTCCGACAACCAGTATGTATGGATCTCTTACAAAAAGATCACGAAAGACAACGCATCCGAGGTGAAATAAGCTTTTTGCGGCTTGGGGCTAGGCAGATTGCACGAACGGGGAGCGGACCGCCGCTCTCCGGTATTCCTTGTCATGCAGGAGACAGGATGGAACCGCTGTGCCTCTCATGGAACAGAAAAAAAGCGTAGGGGGCGTAACACGATGGCTCAAAGCGAGTTTTTGCTGGAAATGAACAATATCACCAAGGAATTTCCGGGCGTCAAGGCGCTGGACGGCGTGACCATGAAGGTCAGACCCGGCAGTGTTCATGCCCTGATGGGCGAGAACGGGGCCGGCAAATCCACACTTATGAAATGCCTGTTCGGCATTTATTCGCCGGATAGCGGCGAGATTTTTCTGGACGGTCAGAAGACGGTCATCCAAAATTCAAATGATGCGCTTAACAACGGTATTTCGATGATCCATCAGGAGCTGCACCCGGTGCCGCACCGCAGCGTTATGGAAAACATTTGGCTGGGACGCTTCCCGACCAAAGGGCTGGGCCCGATTCAATTTATTGATCACAAAAAAATGGTTGCGGATACCGAAAAGCTGTTCAAGGATCTGGATATTGATCTGCACCCGGAAACCCTTGTGGGCAAGCTGTCCGTATCGAAAATCCAATCCATCGAAATCGCGAAAGCCGTCTCTTTCAACTCCCGTGTCATTGTCATGGACGAACCGACGTCTTCCCTGACGAGTGTAGAGGTGCAGCATTTGTTCCGGATTATCCGGGATCTACGAAAAAGAGGCGTTGCCATTATTTATATATCCCACAAAATGGAAGAGATTCTGGAAATCTCCGACGAGGTTACGATCATGCGCGACGGCAAAAAAATCGGCACCTGGCCGGCGGCGGAAATGACGACCGATCTGATTATCTCCCGTATGGTCGGGCGCGATCTGACCAACCGATTCCCCGAGCGCTTCAATGTGCCGGGCGAAGTATTTTTGAAGGTTGAAGGACTTACTTCCACGGACCCGAGATCGTTCAAGGATGTCTCCTTCGAGCTTAAGAGAGGGGAAATTCTTGGTGTCGGCGGTCTGGTGGGAGCGCAGCGGACGGAGGTGATCGAAGCGCTGTTCGGCCTGCGGGCGCTGAAGTCCGGAACGATCTCCATCGGAGGCAGACCGGTCAAGATCCATTCTCCCCAGGATGCGAAAAAATACGGTCTAGCTCTGCTGACGGAGGAACGGCGCGTTACCGGTATTTTCCCGGTGCTGTCCGTCCATGAGAACGGCGCTATCGCTAACCTGGAGCGCTATCAGAAACTGTACTTTCTGCTGAACGGGAAGAAGAAAAAAACGGAAGTGGACAAGATGATCGAAAAGCTCCGCACGAAGACGCCGACCACGAAAACGCAGATTATGAATCTGTCAGGGGGCAATCAGCAAAAAGTGCTGCTGGCCAGATGGCTGCTTACCGAGCCGGAGATCCTGCTGCTGGACGAACCGACGCGCGGGATCGACGTCGGGGCGAAATTTGAAATATATACGATCATCGCCGATCTGGCGAAGCAGGGTAAGAGCATCATTATGATTTCCTCCGAAATGCCCGAGCTGCTTGGAATGTCGGACCGTGTCATGGTGATGTCGGAGGGCAGACTGACCGGCATCCTGGACGGCGCCTCAGCGACGGAAACCGATGTGATGCGTCTGGCCGCCCAGCATTGATTCAGGACCATCTATGAGGAGGAAAATCTAATGAACGCCAAAAAAGCGCAAGGCTTTATTACCCAAAATGCCATCTATCTCGTACTCGTAGTCCTGATTCTCGGTATCGCCGTTTACGAGCCGAGCTTCATGTCGGTCAATACACTCCGTGATATTCTGATTCAATCGTCCACACGGGTCATTATCGCCCTGGGCGTCGCCTTTATTCTAATCACGGCCGGAACGGACTTGTCCGCAGGGCGGGTTGTGGGCCTGACGGCGGTTATTTCCGCCTCAATGCTGCAAATCCCGGATTATTCGCGCCGTTTCTTCCCGGATCTGCCGCAAATGTGGCTCATCGTTCCGATTGTCATTGCCATTCTGGCCGGTCTGTTATGCGGTCTGATCAACGGCTTGATCGTCTCCAGGCTTAATGTTCCTCCTTTTATCGCGACGCTCGGCACGATGGTTATGGTCTACGGTATCAACTCCTTGTATTTTG
>NZ_ASSD01000594.1 GCF_000520715.1 Paenibacillus zanthoxyli JH29 | reverse complement strand
ACCGCCTTCGGCTGCCGCATCGTCAGCCCCGGCGACTTCCGCAGCGTCTCCGGCGGCAAGTAGCGCTGCCCCGTCGGGCAGTCCGGGCGTTTCCGCCGCGCCTTCGGCCGCTGCATCGCCCGCCCCCGGCGGCGGCATGGAGCAAAATACGGCCGCACAGCTCAAAGAGCTGCTTGAGCTTGCCAAGCAGGGCAAAGCACCGGGCATTCCGTTCGCCGCACATACGGACCTCATCGACGATGTGAAGAAGGCCTGGGGCGAGCCGGATAAGGAAGAGGGGGCGGGCAAAGGCATCTACGCTACGTACAGCGCCAAGCATGCGGTGATCGGATTCAACAAGGGCAGCCTGATTTTTGATGTCCGGTCCAGCGCCGCCGATTTACAGCAGCTGACGCTAAAGCAGATTGAGGACACGCTTGGCAAACCGAATGACGTGAAGACCAGCGGGAACGACAGCATCTACATTTACAATGCGGGCGAGCAGTATCAGTTGAAATTCGTGATTCCGAAGTCTACCGGTAAAGTCGATCACATTTCGGTCTTCTCCGAACAGGATTCCATTAATAATATGGCCGGGTAGCAAGCAGGACAGCAAGGCCGCAGGTTCAGGCGCTCAAGAGCAGTCAGGAGGGACTTTCCGCCTGGCTGCTTATTTTTTCGGAGTCTGGAAAAATATTTGGAGTAGGCTTCGATGCTAAGTTAGCCGAGTTGAAACGCAGACACGCGTTATAATTTTTTGTTATTGACAATAACGGATTTACGCGGTATTTTTATCTTAAATAAAAGACATTTGGATTAAAGAAATTTTTAATCAAGATACTTGAGTCAAAGATATATGCAGGAGATGATTCAATGCCCAATCAAATCGACGATGCTCAGGCGACTTCCCTTAAGCTGTTTGTTGTTCTTTCCAAGGCTTACAGAGCGATCTCGGATCAGGCTATAAAAGATGTAAGACAGTACGGATTGTCACCTTCCGAATTTGCGATTCTCGAAGTGCTGTATACGAAGGGGAAAATTCCAATGCAGCAAATTGGAGAAAAGATCTTAATCACAAGCGGAAGCATAACCTACAATATCGACAAGCTGGAGAAGAAAAATCTTTTAAGACGCGTGCATTCCCATGAAGACCGAAGAGTGATCTATGCTGAAATTACAGACGCCGGAAATGATTTGTTTAACCGGATCTTTCCTGAACATGCCGCTAAAATCCATTCTCTAATGAAGGGGATTTCCCAGGATGAACAGCAAGAAGCGATTATACTGCTCAAAAAACTGGGGAAACAGGCGAAAGATTTAGGCTAACCGCTTCTATAGTTTAAAAATCCAATTAGGAGGCTGTGCATTATGCAAACGATGGTGTATACCCCTGCTATGCAGGGAAAAGGCGAATTTGACGGCGGGAAGATCAAAGAACAAAAGCCGATTGGCTTTTCGGGTGAAGGTTCGGCGATCAGACGGGTGGGCCCCTTATTTTATTGGGCATGGGCCACTTCAAGCACCGAAGCCAGGATCGGTCTGCACCCCCATCAAGGCTTTGAGATTTTGACATATGTAGTGGAGGGCAATGCCTTTCACGGGGATACCTTGGGAACTGACAGCACAGTCGGCACGGGCGGGGCGCAGGTCATGCAAACAGGCTCGGGTGTAAGTCATCAAGAACGGCTGAGCGCGGATACGGAGCTTTTTCAAATCTGGTTTGAGCCGGAATTGACGGAAGCGATCCGGAGAAAGCCGACCTATCGGCAGTATGCGCATGAAGATTTTCCGCAGGAAACGACAGCCGAATATACCGTAAAGACAGTCATTGGTCCCGGCGCTCCCGTTCAATTGGTCACAGACAGCGAAATGTGGGATGTTGAAATAGGCGGTGGTGCCCGATATGTACAAAAAGTACCTGCCGGCTATACTTTAACGGCTTTAGCCATTCGCGGGCAAGGAACATGGGGAGAGTCAGGAGCATCGAAGGAGCCTGTGCCTTTTCGGCACAAAGATTTCATCATTAAAGCCGTGGAAGCTGATACGGAGGTAGAAATCATGAACTCGTCTGATCAAGGCACGCTGCGCCTGATTATCATCAAGGTTCCCTCAAAAGTGAGTTATCCGCTTTACCCTAAAAGATAAGTGAATCCATCGATTTTTGTCAAATATCTTTAAATAAAGATTATTGAATCCAAAACAATAGGAGATGATTGTGATGTTAGCACTGGGATTACTGGTTGTTCGTTTGGTAGTGGGGCTGTTGTTTATCGGGCATGGCGCTCAAAAGCTGTTTGGTTGGTTCGGCGGCTATGGCCCGAAAGGAACGGGAGGCTGGATGGATTCGATCGGCATTAAGCCGGGCGTATTCATGGCTGTGCTGGCGGGGCTGCTGGAGCTGCTCGGAGGCGCTCTTTTTGCTCTCGGACTATTTACTCCGCTTGCCGCCTTGTTTATTACGCTGACCATGCTCGGCGCCATCGTTAAGGTGCATGGCAAGAACGGGTTGTGGGTAACAGCCAACGGCTATGAATATAACGCTGTCTTGATCGCGGTAGCCATCGGTATTGCTTTGATCGGTGCAGGGGCATATTCGCTGGATGCGCTGTTAATCTTTAAATGAGAGTTTAAAATGTGCTTACCCCCTTCAAGGACGCTGTCAGGCGTTTCTTCTTGGCTGGAGTCCCCCGATAAGGGCCTGTTATAATAGTGGGAAGAGTCCCGGCAGGGAGTAGGAGGATCGGCATGGTTCTGGAATTTAATGAAAATGGGCATACGGTATCCGCCGGGGGAATAACGGTTGAATTGTTCGCTAAAGAGTTCGCTCTATTGCGGTTCCTGTACCGCAACCGGGGGCGGGCGTTCAGCAGGGAGCAGCTTCTGGACAGCGTATGGCCGCTCGAATATCCGGTGGAACGCACGGTGGACGACCACATTTACCGGCTGCGTAAGAAGCTTGGCCTGATCGGGGATATTACCATCAGCACGGTGCGGGGGTTCGGATACTGCCTGACCGTGCGGGAGCAGGCAACGGGCATCGACGCCAGCCCGTCCGCGCAGGACGTAGAGCTGCGGGAGAAGATGCGGGAGGTATTCGTCAAATATCATCAGTACGGGCAGGGGAAGTCGATGCTGGCGCTTGCCCGTCAACAGGATGTTTTGGGCTACGAGCTGGACCCGTTCTACTCCGTTTACGTGCATTTTGTGCAGGGCGATCTGGAGTGGCTGCTCAGCGGGGGAGACCCGCCCGGTTCGGAGCGCACATACTGGCTGCTGCTGTTCTTTATGTTCGCGGGCGAACCCAAGGATAGCCTGAACTATTGCGAGCGGGTGCTTGCGGGCAGACTGCTGCCTCCGTCCCAGCACCGTGAATTGGAAATCCTCAATATTCTAGACCTGTACGCGCTGACGGGAGCGCCGGAGAAGGCGTTGGAACGGTTGAAGCTAACCCGGCGGGTCATTGCGGAACCGGGCTATGAAAATTTCGACACGCCCGTATCTACGGCCGAAATGTTCGTTCACCTGATAAAAGGAACGCCGAATGGGGAGATGCAGAGAATGGCGGAGGCGATTGAAGCTCTGCTTAAGGCAAAGCCCTTTTTGCGGGAAATCGGAAGCTATAACCTTATTAAAGGGCTTTGGATGCTGAGAAAGAATGAAAGACGTAGGGGCGAAGCGCTGCTGGATGAAGGGTTCGGTGTGCTCGATCTATCCGGGTTCGTGCCTATTCGGTTGCTTGGGCTTTACCATATTACTCATTTTTGTCGGCAGTTTGCGTTCAAGGGCAGGGAAGCTGTGCTGCGCAAATACGAGGCATTATTTGTAGAAGAGCAGGCACGCTGCGGACTGCCCGGACTCATGGACCGGATCGAAGCGGCGCTGAATGACTGTCTGAAGACGGAGCGCCAAGGCTAAAAGTCCGGGCAGCAATGCTGTGCAATCACGCAGGTGAGCGGTCCGCTCTCTGATATTTCTCTGACAATCCGGCGATATACTCGGCGTAATGAAAGGCTGATAGAGCTAGATGGAGGAATACAAAAGAGTGAGAATGGAAGCCCCTTTGACTGAACAGAAGTCGCGCTTACGCCGCGGCCTGCTGAGTAACAAAATCTACATGCGTATATATACCGCTTATGCTGCGGCAGAATTTGGCAGCTGGTTCGACAGCCTGGCAATCCAGGTGCTGGTCGGCTACCGCTGGCAGGCCGGACCGCTAATACTGGCGCTGATTCCCGTCAGTCT
>NZ_ASSD01000593.1 GCF_000520715.1 Paenibacillus zanthoxyli JH29 | reverse complement strand
GCCGGAGCCGTATTTGCCCATCGCCTCGGCATAAGTCAGACGCTGGAACGGCAGGGCGAGATCTACGCCAACCGTCTCTTTGAACAGGCGCTGCATCAGGCGCTCCATCATGGCCAGCAGATCGTCCTGGGAAAGGAACGACGTCTCGATGTCCACCTGCGTAAATTCCGGCTGCCGGTCGGCGCGCAGGTCCTCGTCGCGGAAACAGCGGGCGATTTGGTAGTAGCGCTCCACGCCGCCGACCATCAGCAGCTGTTTGTAAATCTGCGGCGACTGCGGCAAGGCGAAAAATTCGCCTTCATGCACACGGCTTGGCACGAGATAGTCGCGGGCGCCTTCCGGCGAGCTCTTGGTCAGAATTGGCGTTTCAACGTCGATGAAGCCTTCCCCGTCAAGGAAATCGCGGAAAATCTTGGCCGCTTTCGAACGGAGCAGCAGCGTCTTCTGCATCTCCGGACGGCGCAGATCAAGATAGCGGTATTTCAGGCGCAGCGACTCGTCCACTTCCACGCCGTCTTCAATAAAAAACGGAGGGGTCTTGGCGGCGTTCAGCACTTCGATTTCGGTAATGCGCACTTCAATTTCGCCGGTTGGAAGATTAGGGTTAACGGTTTCCGGATCGCGCTTGACTACTTGACCGGTAACGGCGATAACATACTCGCTTCGTGTCTTGTCGGCAATTTGCAGCGCTTCGCCGGAATAATCGGGATTGAAGACGATCTGCACAATTCCGCTCCGGTCGCGAAGGTCAATGAACAGAACGCCTCCAAGGTCGCGGCGGGTCTGAACCCAGCCGTTCAGTGTAACCGTCTGTCCGATATGTTCCGTCGTCAACTGTCCGCAGTTATGGCTTCTTTGCATGCTTTATCATACCCTTTCAAATAAAAATCTCTATTTGTGATTACAGAATTAATGTTATTACTACCGCCCTATATAAGAGACTGTCCCAGCTCTTCCAGCTTAACCGTGCGCTGCTCCCCGGTCGCCATCGACTTCAAGGCGATCTCTCCGCGCTGCAGCTCCTCTTCGCCGAGAATCGCGGTGTAACGCGCTGACATGCGGTCGGCGGATTTCATCTGGGCTTTCATTTTGCGTCCCAGATAATCGCGCTCTGCGGAGAAGCCCAGGCTGCGCAGAATGAACAGCTGCTTGGTAACTTCAGCTTCCGCCTCTTCGCCAAGCGCTACGAGATATACATCCAGCGGTTTGGACTCCCCAAGCTCCACCTTCTGGTTCTCTAGAATAAGCTGAATGCGCTCAAGGCCAATGCCAAGGCCGATGCCCGGCTGGTCCGGTCCGCCAATTTCGGCAACCAGACCGTTATACCGCCCGCCGCCGCCGACCGTATCGATCGAGCCAATTCCGGCCGCCTTGTACTCGAACGCCGTATGCGTGTAGTAGTCGAGTCCGCGTACGAGCCGCGTATTGACGACGTACTCGATGCCCATAGCTTCCAGATGTGCCCTTACCTTGGCGAAGTGAACCGTACACTCTTCATCAAGGCTGTCCAAAATAGACGGGGCATCTACGAATTTCTCCTGATCGATCTTGCAGTCCAGCACGCGCAGCGGATTCCGCTCCATGCGCCGCTGGCAATCGCTGCACAGGCTGTCCTTCATTGGGCGAAGGAAGCCCAGCAGCTTCTCGCGGTAGGCGGCCCGGCTGGGAATGTTGCCGACGGAATTAATTTCAACCCGGACGCCGCTGAGACCCAGGTCCTTGCAGAATTGGTAGCCAAGCGAAATCACCTCTGCATCGATGGCCGGATCAACCGCGCCGAATGCCTCCACGCCGAACTGGTGAAACTGGCGGTATCTGCCCGCCTGCGGACGCTCGTAGCGGAACATCGGGCCGATATAATACAGCTTGCTCACATCCGGCTCTCCGTACAGCTTGTTCTGTACATAAGCGCGGACGACACCGGCCGTCCCTTCCGGACGAAGCGCCAGATCCCGGTCTCCCTTGTCCTTAAAAGTGTACATTTCGCCTTCCACGATATCGGTCGTCTCGCCGACGCCTCTTTCGAACAGCTCCGTATGCTCGAACATCGGGGTCCGGATTTCACGATAATTGAAGCGCCGGCACAAATCTCTGGCCTTCTCTTCAACGAACTGCCATCTTTCCACCGCACCTGGCAGCAGATCCTGCGTGCCGGTCGGCTTCTCGAATCTCTCTTTAGCCACTGCTGATCCCTCCTGAAAATGCCCTTAACCACAATGAATTGCCCATTAAAAAATCCCCCGCCCTGTTCATCAACAGGGACGAGGGATTATCGCTAACGATGATCACCCGTGGTACCACCCACATTCCGGCCGGAAACACAAGGTTTCGGTCCGCTCAAGCGGTTAACGCCCGCCTACGCGCAAGGTCGGCTACTGATGCGGCAATCGCCGCTGTTCACCGTGCGTTCTCGGGGAGGTCATTCATTCGCTCATCAACAGAATCCTTGCAGCCAAGTAATATTTACGCCTGATTTCTTCTGAAGGCAGTGTAAATATCAACGTGGGATTCCTCTCTGGGGTTGTGGGTGCCGAATTACTGGGTCCCGTCATCAAAACAATATTATGCCGTATATTGTTAGATTCTACTGAACCACTGCGTTAAAGTCAAGGTAAGGAATCGACTTTATTCAGCAATTTTTATTGGCTCTGACCTACTGCGTTCACAGCCCATCACTCGGCAAAAAAATGACCTGCAGCCGATTGCCGCAGGTCCAATCCTATATATTATAAAAAAGGGGGTCATGCGTTTATTATAAACACACTATGTTAAGCAAACATGAATGAAATATTACTCTTATATTACAGAAAAGAAAGCGTTTTATTTCGCCGACACCATTCCTAATTTTTAATCAAAAATTTCGACAAATGCATTTTTGCTCCGAAGGGTATGCACCACCCCGTTGAAATCTTCGTCCGACACTTTAATTTCCATAACAAAATGCAGACTGTCCAAATCCCCATCAGCGTACATCCGGTCTGCACGGAGATCATCCCTGCCCAGATGGTCATTGCCATTCACCGGCGCGCTGTCCTCGTTAGCGTCACCCGCGGCCACGGGTACTGCCGCAGGAGCCGCACCGAAGGCGGCAAAGGTAGAACCGCTTCCCGCCAAATTATTCGCCGGCATGAGGGGAACCAGGAGCCGCCGGTCTTGCCCCAGCGGATCGGTTAACGCCCATACATCCAGCCCGTCCGCATCGAATGATAACAGCGCCGTCTTGGCTCCTTCCGCCTCATCTTCCGTTCTGAAATAAGCCTGAATCCGTCTAGTCATGATTATCGCCTCCCTTAATTTAGAGTCATAACGTCACCCAGTCAGTCACCTTGATTCGGAGCGGCTTTAATCTCCCTTCTGTTGTTCTTGGCCTCGTTGTTTTATTACCCGGAATCAGCGTCCTTCTAACCCCGCAGAACGAAGAAAGCCGCTTGCTGCGGCCCCTTTTAATCACGAGCGCGGCAGCAAATTGCGGCTTCTTCCCTTCAGCACATGCTTGCTGAGCCATTCGGACTCCTTTGCATTTGCGGAAGCTTCAACAAAGCTTCCAACCGGAAAAACCGCTAGAGTTCTCCAAGCCCAGGCTTTCGGCGACTGTCTCATTCTTAGCACTCCTTGACTTCTTGCTCGCATGTGATTCATTTGAAGTTTGCCCCGGCTGTCCGCAGCCTATCCAACAAGAAAACGGATGGTCCGAGAACTTTTTAAAGTCTCTCAGCCATCCGTTTCATATCATATCCGCCCAAGCGAAATTACATCACCAGCTTCCGCTACCCCTTGCTGTCCAGTATTAGCGTAACCGGTCCCCAATTGATCAGGGATACATCCATCATCGCGCCAAAAACGCCTGTTTCGACCTTCAATCCGAGCGTCTCAAGCTCCCGGTTAAAATAGTCATATAGCCGCTCCGCTTCCGCAGGGGCCGCCGCTGCCATAAAGTTCGGCCGCCGCCCTTTGCGGCAGTCGCCGTACAATGTAAACTGCGACACAGACAGAATCGATCCGCCCGTCTCACTCACGCTGTGATTCATTTTGCCCGCTTCATCCTCGAAGATACGCAGCCCTGCAATTTTGCCCGCAAGGTACTTAGCGTCATTCTCCGTGTCCTCATGGGTCACTCCAACCAGGAGCATCAGGCCTTCGTCGATCTCCCCGACGGTCTCCTCCCCCACTGTAACCCGCGCTTCCTTGCAGCGCTGCACAACCACTTTCATTGCTGCCACAACTCCTAAACTTACTGCATAATCCGGTGAACCGTGTAGACATCCTTTACCCGCTTCACCTTTTCCACTACCGAATATAAATGATCCGTATTGCGGATCAGAATCGTCATATGAATCATGGCCATCTTGTTCTTGTCGGAACGGCCGGTGACCGCCGAAATATTCGTCTTGCTCTCGGATACCGCCTGCAGCACTTCATTGAGCAAGCCGTTCCGGTCGTGGCCGGTAATCTCGATATCAACACTGTAATTCGCTTCCATGCTGCCTTCCCACTCGACCTCGATGACGCGCGCCGCTTCCTCGCTCTCCTCCGCCTTGATGTTCGGACAGTCCGAGCGGTGTACGGATACGCCGCGGCCGCGCGTGACGTAACCGACAATATCGTCTCCCGGCACCGGATTGCAGCATCGGGCGAAGCGGACCAGCAGATTGTCAATTCCCTTGACGCGTACACCGTTCGTCGGCTGGTTGCGCTTCTCGGCGACCTTGATTTCCTTCTTCTCGGTCGTCAGTTCCAGATGCGCGGCCGCCGCTTCCTCCTGCTCCTTACGAAGCTTCTCGGTTAGGCGGGTAGCGATCTGCGCCGCTGTAATACCGCCGAAGCCCACTGCGGAGAGCATATCCTCGATATCGTTAAAAGCGAACTTTTTCGCCGCTTCCAGCAGCTTGTCGTCCGACATCCAATCCGAAGGCTCAGTTCCGATCCGTTTCAGCTCGCGCTCGATCGCTTCGCGTCCTTTTTCGACATTTTCCTCGCGCTTCTCTTTTTTGAACCACTGCTTGATCTTGCTCCGCGCATGCGAAGACTGGGCGATCTTCAGCCAGTCCCTGCTCGGCCCGTAAGAATGCTTCGAGGTCAGGATTTCCACGATATCGCCGGTCTTCACCTTATGGTCAAGCGGTACAATCCGTCCGTTCACCTTGGCTCCAATCGTGCGGTTGCCGACCTCCGTATGAATCCGGAAAGCAAAATCCAGCGGCACGGAGCCCGCAGGCAATTCGATAACTTCCCCTTTTGGCGTGAAGACGAAGACAAGATCGGAGAAAAAGTCCATTTTCAGTGATTCAACAAATTCCGAAGCGTCCTTGGCTTCATGCTGCAGCTCCAAAATTTCGCGAAAAAAAGGCATCCGGTTCTCAGGATTGACGGACGTGCCGCTTCCTTCCTTGTATGCCCAGTGTGCTGCTATCCCATATTCGGCTGTCCGATGCATTTCCCATGTTCTGATTTGAACTTCCGTCGGCT
Source organism: Paenibacillus zanthoxyli JH29 (assembly GCF_000520715.1). Taxonomy (GTDB): domain Bacteria; phylum Bacillota; class Bacilli; order Paenibacillales; family Paenibacillaceae; genus Paenibacillus_AQ; species Paenibacillus_AQ zanthoxyli. The sequence goes on along the minus strand of NZ_ASSD01000593.1, from coordinate 2,577 downwards.
CGCCGCCAGGACCTACGACTGTCGTATGCAGCGACTGGTACATGTTCGCTTTTGGCATGGCGATATAATCCTTGAAACGGCCTGGCATTGGCTTCCACAGGGTATGGATAATCCCGAGCGTGGCATAACAATCCTTGATGTTGTCAACGATAATGCGTATCGCCAGCAGATCGTAAATTTCGTTGAACTGCTTGTTTTTGGTCGACATTTTGTTGTACACGCTGTAAATATGCTTGGGCCGTCCCGAGAGATCGCCTTCGATGCCCATTTCATCCAGCTTGACGCGGATACGGCTGATGAAGCTGTCGATAAACTGCTCGCGCTCGGCGCGCTTTTTGTGCATCAGATTGGCAATCCGGTAATACTGCTGGGGGTTCAGGTAGCGGAGAGCAATATCCTCCATCTCCCATTTAATGGCCGAAATACCGAGCCGGTCCGCGATGGGACAAAAAATCTCCAGTGTCTCGTAAGAGATACGGCGCTGGCTTTCTTCCGATTGATACTTTAGCGTCCGCATATTGTGCAGCCGATCCGCCAGTTTGATGACAATGACGCGGATATCCTGTGCCATGGCGATGAACATTTTGCGGTAATTCTCGTTCTGCTGTTCTTCCTTCGACCGGAAACGAATACGCTCCAGCTTGGTCAGGCCGTCCACGAGCATGGCGCAAGTATCTCCGAATTTCTCACGGATCTGCTCAAGCGATACTGTCGTATCCTCCACAACATCATGCAGCAGAGCCGCAATAATGGAGATGACATCCATTTGCATGCCTACAACGATATCGGCCACCGCAAGCGGATGCAGGATATACGGCTCCCCCGATTTCCGCACCTGGCCTTGATGGGCCTGATCGGCAAATTTATAAGCCTCCTGTATGCGTGGAAGATCCTTTTCTTTTATATAAGCTCCGGCCTTTTCAAGTAATCGCTCAATGCCCATACTCGTCGTATCCGTGTCCTTTCTATAATAAAATGAACCCGCGTATTTTGCGCATCCGCAGGCAGGGTTCGGTTCTTTTCATTTTAAAAAAGCCGACAACTTCCCTTATACTGAAAGTTTCCTATTATTATGACGCTTGCGGCGGATTACGTCAACACTTGCCACACGATGGCATTTCTGAACGATTTATTAGGATTTTGTGAAAAAAATAACGAATTTTATAAAAATGTTGTTGAAAAAAACATGCGATCTATTTAATCTAGTTAAGGCGCATTTCCTTACAAGCCGCGTCAAGATTTAACACAAAAAGAGGAGTGAATGGTTTGCAACACGAAATTCAAGTAGGCGAAAGACTCCCCCTGGGCCCCGGGTTTCTCCTGAGCCTCCAGCATTTGTTCGCCATGTTCGGCAGCACTGTGCTTGTGCCCAACCTGTTCGGGGTTGACCCCGGCATGATTCTGCTGATGAACGGGATCGGGACACTGCTGTACATATTAATCTGCCGGGGCAAAATCCCCGCTTACCTTGGCTCCAGCTTTGCTTTTATCTCGCCGGTTACCGCTGTTCTGGCTCCGCATCAAGGCGATCACCGTCACGGCTACTCGCTTGCCCTTGGCGCTTTTATCGTAACGGGAGTAATCTTTGTGATTGTCGCCCTGATTATACGCTATGCCGGAACGGGCTGGATTGACATCGTATTCCCACCTGCGGTGATGGGCGCCATCGTCGCTACCATTGGACTGGAGCTTGTGCCGGTGGCCGCAGGAATGGCCGGCCTCATTGCTCCTTCCGGCGCTGTGGAGTGGAAGCCCGATTCAGGCGCGATTACCCTTTCGATGGTCACTCTCGGCGTGACGGTTATCGGAGCGGTTCTGTTCCGCGGCTTTCCGAAGATCATCCATATTCTGATCGGAATTGTCACAGGCTACGTGCTGGCTTATCTTATGCACAGGGTTGATACTGCGGCAATCGCGAACTCGCATTTTTTTGCCCATCCGACCGTTACGACACCTTCCTTTGACTGGCACGCTATTCTGACTATCATTCCGGTATCCCTTGTCGTCATCGTCGAGCACATCGGGCATCTGCTTGTAACCAGCAATATTGTGGGCAAAGACCTTGCCAAGGATCCCGGTCTGGACCGCTCGCTTATGGGCAACGGCATTTCGACCATTATCTCCGGATTCGTCGGTTCCACACCGAATACAACGTACGGCGAAAATATCGGCGTTATGGCGCTCACGAAGGTTTATTCCGTCTATGTCATCGGAGGAGCGGCGGTTATCGCCATTTTACTCTCGTTCTCCGGCACGTTCTCTTCCATCATCGCCAACATCCCGCTGCCGGTTATGGGGGGCGTGTCGCTGCTGCTGTTCGGCGTGATCGCTGCCTCCGGGCTCCGCATCTTTGTGGAACAGAAGGTCGATTTCTCGAAGCCGGCCAATATGATTCTGGCAACACTCGTGCTCGTGGTGGGCATTAGCGGAACGACCCTTACTATTTACGGTGTTCAGCTCAAGGGGATGGCGCTTGCCACGATTATCGGTATCGTCCTATCGCTGCTGTTCAAGCTGTTCGAGGTTCTTGGGCTGTCCAGTGACAAAGGAGAGATGAAACAGGCCGATGCGGCGGAT
>NZ_ASSD01000592.1 GCF_000520715.1 Paenibacillus zanthoxyli JH29 | reverse complement strand
ATGCTATGTGGTTGTTGGTTATTTCACGGATTCAGGACCTTATTTCTACCGGAAATCCGCAACGAACTATTGGAGTCTTACGTAAAATATGTACTGATATGATAAATTCAGGTTACAATACGAACGAACGTTTGGTATAATTAACAAACGGATTTACTAACCATACTAATTGATATTAAAAGAGGCGATAAATTTCTATGTTTATTTATGAACAAGACCAATCTAACGTTATGTCTGCCTTATTGGAACATTCTATCCATATACATGTTGCACAGCACATTATAGAAATCATGAAGGCAAGTCCGGAGGCGCACTTTTTCTACTACATTGAAGCTCAATCAGTTTCGGCCTCCATATTCCTTGTTGAACATAATCCCACAGAAGGGTACAATGTAGCCCATTTCTTCTCATGCGATCAAATTGGAGACGATTATCTATATCAAAGCCTACCAGTTGAACAAATCGGCTCTTTGGTGCGCTTCATTTCCTGCCTTCCAATCAGTTAGAGGATTTTTGCTGTTCGGCTTTAATCCGATCGTATTCCTCTTCAATGGTTTTGGAAAGCAATTCGGTGGCCGTTATGTTCAGCTTTTTGGCTGCTTCAGCTAACTGTTGCTTAATATAAGCTGGTACGTCATAATGAAATTTCACCTTATTTCCGTATGCCATGATTGTTCCTCCTATCCCATAATTTCTTGATATTTTTTTTCGATCAAATGAATTAATAATTGGGTGGCCGATGTTTCTTGCAAGGTTGCGGCTTCGATCAGTTTTTCCTTTATTTCCGGCTGAAACTCATAAGGCAGTTTTAATTTTGGTTCAGCCATACGACCTTCTAGTGTTTTTTCAGCATCTATAGCAAGTCTCAGCAGCGTTTGTAACGAAGAATCACTAGAAGCCTCCCTTCCATATTTAGGCAAGACACGAACCAGATATTGCTTCAATGCCCGTTGATTCTCTTCAAGCATTTCAATACGCAAGCTTTATTCTCTACCCTCAATTGACAGTCCACGTTGTATCCAAATAAGTTGATCGAATATTTCATTTTCATCCTCCTTGTTATATCTCCCCCCTTATTATATAGCGATTCGTTACGTCTCACAACAAAAATTACATATATTGTATATTTATCATTCTTTTTTACATTACATGTGTATTATATGGCGTTACGTAACGTACTGTTATGTAATTAAATTACAACCTGTATAGAAAGGAGGGATCTTCCTATGGATTACCAAGCCATTATTCAACTGATCGGCAATGTCGGATTTCCGATTACCTTATCCCTAATCCTTCTTCAAACGATTCTTGTCAAATTTAACAAGCAAATGGAGGGATTAGAGAAACGTCTTGCCCAACTGGATAACACCATGAGTTTACTGGTGAAAACCTCTATAAATTCGACTATCCAACAAGAAAAGAAAGAGAATTGAAACAAACCAAAAAATATATTGCGTAACGTTACGTAATATTATATTATGAATTCAGAAAGAGAGCCATGCTAGTAGAAGAAGGGAACTTCCACAGCATGGGAACCCTATCTCTTTCGAATCACTGAAGAATAAATCAATCGCGCGTACTTTATTACTTCAGATAACAAACAAATTAGGAGATGATTTGAATGACTAGACATGGAGCAGTTCGAACAATCACGGAGGCAGCAAACTATACAGGTGTAACAACAAAACTTATCCTGCCTACTACTATCAATCCTGTAAATGGATATGTTGATTGGTATTTGGGCATTGGTGATGCTTCAATTGAAAGTGGGATTTCGTATTCCAGCCAAGGCTTCAAAGTCTTTCTTGGAGCTTCTTACGGTTCAACAAGCACCTACTACCAATCGAATGTCGTTTCCAGTTTACAAAAGGGACAAACCGTCGATCTCAAGCTGATTTATGATCATTCTACACACCAGGCGACTCTTTATTTGAACGGAGCTGCTCTTCCTTGGACAGACCATGTTAACATCGGTCAAGCAGCAAACGCCTTGAGCACCTATAATAAAGTAAAGATGATACATGGAGTTGAAGACCAAGGTGGAAGTTCTTATAGTTAGGCCTCTTTCTCGCAAACACAACTTCGTACCGACACTGCAGGAGCAAACTATATCACTTGGACCAGTGATCTTTCTAAAACTACTCGTGTAGTTGCCAACGGCGGCAATGCAACAAGTGCGGACAAATTTACAATTTACAATTTTGCACCGCTCATCACCAAGCTTGATCCTGCATAATCCTTTTTCAAATTTACCTTATATATTTGAAGAGCCTTGATAAATTCAAAGGCTCTTTTTTGATTTTCAAGGAATTAAAGTAACTTTTTTTATTTTTTTGCGTCTACAAATATGGGTATAATATACATGAGGAGGAATATAATGAGAAAATTTGTTAAATCTTTTTTAGGGCTTTCACTCTCTACAATTATTATGTTTTCAGGAACAACATTAGCTGCATCTTCTAGAATTGAAATCGTTGTAAATGATTCACCAGTTACCACAGATATAGCTCCTTATCTCAAACAAGGCACTACAATTGTCCCACTCAATGTCGTTCAACAAATCCCCGGCATCAATGTAAAATGGGATAATGCATCCAAAACAGTAACTATAACCAGAAATGGGGAAACTATTACATTGGTTGCAGGTGAAAAGACTGCAACCATTGGCTCACAAAAAGTTTCTCTAGCAGTATCCTCAACCCTCGAGAAAGGCCGGGTAATGGTGCCTTTACGGTTTATTGCCGAATCAGCCGATGCTCATGTGATCTGGAACGCTAAGATTCGTACTGTTTATGTAGCAAAGGCAAGCGAGGAATTAACAGCCAAGCTGGCTTCGACAAACTTAGCAGAAGCGCGTTCAGCAGCAGTACAGTTTCCACGTACAAGCCAATTGAAGAAAATGGATGTTCAAAATGCAAGCCAAAATCAAGATTACTTTTTTCCTGAAGGATTATCAACTTCATTCTTCATTGCAGGGGGAAATGGGGTTTCTTATTATAAAGTAACCGGTAACCACAGCGAGGAAGTATGGTCCGCGAAATTAGACACAGCTTCCAAGTCCTCCAGCAGTCTTTTCTTTTTACCTTATAAAGTTGTCGATCAAGATGGAGAAAAACCTTCTATTAACAAACGTGTTGTTTTCTATCATTTGATGCTGCCAATTATGGAGGCAACATACGGATTCGTTGAAACGAATGGCGAAGCTACAACAATTGGACAAAAAGGTATGCAGCTAAATCAATTTTTTGTAATAGAGCAAGAAAAATAATCAACCTCTAAAAAGGAATTTCCATTAAATCCTTTCATGGGCTGCTTTACTGTTTTTTTGAAAGCTGCTTGTTTTTAATAAAAAGACAATGCGGTCAACAATTCTAATCTAATCTTTAACGAAAATGAAAATTAAAATCAAAAAGCGCGTCCGGTGCTTCCGGTACGCGCTCTTCTTAAGTAATATGAAATTTGATAGTTTACAAATTTGGAAATTCCAATTGCTCCGGTAGGTCTCGTAGACGGATGGTCGAATTGAGAAAAACCGGATTCTTAGTGACTGTAAGATAGCGACCGGATAAGCCTTGCTTTTTCCCAGAAAATTCAAACGAATCTATAAACCCTACTGCTTTCAACTCTTCACACGCATGTTTTATACGCTCTACAATCTTATAAACTGGCATAATTGGCTCTTCACCATTGATGAAGTGAAAATGTCCGGCAAGAACAGACAATTCTAAAGTCACAGCCGAATCTTCTGGATATGATGATATCAGCCAGTAAAGACCTTGTGCCAGATAGGATTTTAAGTCGTTCATTAGAATGAGACTTATATCGAAGAGGTTTCCTGCGCGGTTCGCCTCCACTAGCCATTCCGGCAAACGAATTTCAAATTTGTACTGATAATGATTAGCTGCTCCTATCTTTCTCCGAAAAACAATTTGGTCAATTAAACGGGTTAAGGCAATTTCCTCATACTCCCCATCTTTCGAACGCTGAAATTGCGTCAGTGTCACTTCAATTTTCATCAAACGCATTAATGCCTCTTGAATGCGCTTATAGTTGGCCGCGCCATCTGTTAATCCCAGCTCGGACAAAATGTCGGCATATTTCAGCTCTACAGAAGGTTTCCCTACATTCAACTTAAACCAAAGAGACTGAACAGCTCCCATTACGCGGGCTTCATATGTCGTTAAAGTTTCCCCTGTAGCGGACTTTATATGAACGGATCGGACGCCGTTAGCGGTTGTCAAAACCTGATTTGACCTTGGATTAGCCGAGAACAGGGCGTGTTGGGCTATATTGGTGTTAAAAGGAACAACCTCTCGCAGATAATCAACGGACTTCACTCGTAAAGCACGTTCCATAATTTCAATTTTAGCCTTTATAAAAGCATGATCGGCTTTCGGATCAAGCAACTGCGTCTTCAACAGCTCCCCGGTTTGGTTAGCGTACATAAACAATGACTTTACAGGGATAAGCTGTACTAATTGTGAACTGATTTCATCTGCCATTTCCTGATAAACGGTAGCTGCTTTAAGAGGGTCCACATGGCGCTTTGTCTTGTCTAAAAATTCTCTTGCAGCTACATCCAAATGGATTTCTACTTGAGCCGAATCACTCAACCTGGTTCCCTCCCTTCTCTATTCGTATTGATGCTACCATAGAGCCGTGATAAAAGGTCGATTCAATATCAATAAGCAACCGAATGTTAATCCAATTCCCCTTTTGGGTCCGAACATAAAGACCGCCGTTCATCCTCTTGCCGTTCGTATAAATAAGCTTTCCCTCCCTTTTACCAATGGACCAGCTAAAAAGTACAGCTGGTCCACCTGGCCTTATAGCGAGCTATTCTCTAGTTGCCCCCGAGTGAATAACCGTTACGGTTTGGGCTTGAAATCTATAAATTAATTCTGTCTTCGTCTTATCTTTTGGATTTATGAACTTCCAGATATATTCATCCTCATTCTTAATATCAATGTACCATTCCAACATAGCCTGAGTTTTTCTGTCCATCAGTTCATCGAGTCTACGTGGTAGAGCCTTCCTCGCTTCTTTATGGAGTTTTTCAACCATTGTATATACTCCTTACGTTTGACAAGCAAAATCCGGGAAACGAGCCGATTTTGTATACAAAATCTTCTTCCGGATCTCGCCGGCAGCTCATTTTTTGTATACAAATTGAATCCTGGATCACTGTGGCCAAGTGTTTTTTTGTATACTAAGAGGACAGAGATTCCAAACCTAGCCGGGGAAAGGCCCCCGGCTGGGTTTGGCGCATTTTTATTCTCTACCCTCGAACGTGACACCTAAGATATGATCTGCGGCTTTCTGCGCTTGTCCTGCTGCTTGCACGATCAATTTCTTATCTTCTTTGAGTTTCCGCAGCCAGCTTCCCACATAGGCGGCGCTATTTTCGATTGTGCTATTGTCGATACCAGCCACCCCGCACAACATGGCCGCGCCGATCTCAGCCACAAGTTCTTCCTTGCTGTAGCTTTCATCCCCGAAGGCTGCCAATTCTGTGATGCCTTTACGGTTCAGCCGCTTTGCGTGTCCGGTGCTGTGTACATGCTCATGGAACAATGTGCTGTAATACTCCTCCGCTTTGGCATAATCGCAAAGCGGCGGCACACTCACAATGTCATCCGCTGGACGGTAGTATGCCCGCCCTGAATGGTAACGAACGGGCGGGCCGTCCGTATATCCGGCACATATCCGTTCCGCTTCCTCAATCGGGTCATGATCATAAATTTGGTCATTGCGTTTGCTCTGCAATCCTTGGCATTGTGTATTTATTTCAAAAACGTTGTAGTATCGCAAAAAAGGAATCTTCTCGGGCTGGCTCTCTTCGTTGCCCGCCCCGGTTCCGTCCTTCTTCTCCAGCCAAGTCCAAAAGACTACAAACTGGCCCTTTTCTCCTTTTTTGACTTTCCCCCCGGCCTCGTTAATCTGCTTAATCGTCGCGTATTCTCCAGCATCAAGCAGCAAAGTATTAATCCCCCGGTAGGGCTTTTGGCTTTTCCAACTTACTGCACCGCCAATTTTCCACGGTCTGCGCCAGGGTACGACACCCTTTCCAAGCAGTTCAATCATCCGGTTAGTAATCATTTCATAGATTTTTTCGCTCATGCGTTCCCTCTCCTTTGTGCTATAATGGAGGGGCGAAGTGTTCCCAAATTCTTCGCCCCGGTCGATTCGCTCCCTTAAAGCGGTCGGCCTTTAATATTCATCTGGCAATAAAAACGTGGTCGCGCTGCGGTCATGCTCAGTAATAATCCAGAACCTTACGCCGCTTCTGCTTGTATAAGCTGAGAACAGCCTAGAACCGTTTAATAGGGCTTCATTATTGCTCGGCCTTGTCATTCTCTGAAACCTCCCCCCAATCGCCGTTATGATGCCTTGTAAGAGCTGATATCCGGTCATCTTCACAAATGCTTTCCAGGACTCCCGGCGTTGCCAAAATCTGCCCTAACCGAAACTTGCCTATAAAGTGGTGAGTCATCGGCAATCATTCCTTTCTAATGGCTGTTCTCTGAATCGCTTCTAGCCTCATCAACAAACTTTCATTGATTTCAAGCCATTGCCGCCAAAACTTCAGGTTCTGCTGGTAAGCGTGGTCCGTATTGTATTTCTCAATCTCTTCAATGTCTGATTTGGTCTTTAAAATTTCGCCTTCAACCAACTGAATCAATGTGCTTAAATCCGTTAAACCGAGACTATTCATCTATTTCACCTCCTTTCAGGCTTGACTTTTGGCCCTGCCCCTTCAAAATTCGGCACCGTTTGCCTGTCTAGCCCGAGCGGCAATGAGCGGAATCTTTAAGGTTTTGTGAACAGTTTCTTCGTTGTGCCTTGCCTGTCTTATGTAGTTTTCAAAGAACAAAAAACATTCGTATACCGTAGCCGTCGCAGATTTAAGATCATATAGGTTCTCGCAGGGCAAGGTTGCCCGTAAGGGCCGACAAATTTTTTTGAGTGCATTTCTCAAAAAAATTTCGCCTTGCCCGGAGAGGTTCTATATGATCCCATGCGACTAGATGACTACGGTAAGCGAATGGTCTTCTTTGAAAACGAAATAAGGCAAGGCCGCTGCGAAAGGATGCGAACGGGCCTTGCCTTTTCTTCTATGAGTAACCTTCTGGTTTTGGGGTTTCAGGGAATGATGAGGGAATGAAGCAACGCGGAATGGATTCATGATTCCCCCACTTCGTAGAACATGATAGGGATTGTGCAGTATAGCGAAGCGGAGCGTAGCAAGCCCTATGATGTTAGAGCGTTACTGCAGAAGGCTTTGCATCCTGCTAGTCCCGTTAAGAATCCCAATGGAACCCGGCGATTTTCCGGGGTCGCTTGGGATTTAGGGACGATGAACCGGGGGATTATAACACTCATCATTTTTCCAAGTAAATGAAAGCCTGTGGACTAGCCTTCGCCGGCAGCAGCTCGTCCGCCAGTTACTATTCCTGGTACTCGACTGTAGCAGATGTAAAAAACCATCCTAATATGGCGTGAATATTACCATTTCGTTCGATAATCGCCTTGAATATGTCGTTAACTTCAATAATATGTTAAAATTATGCAGAGGAATTAAAATCAGAGGGAGGGGGTTTTTTTGTTGATCAGCCAAAAAAAACGATTATCCTTGCTTACTTCAATTGTGATACTTATAGTTATTAACTTATTCGGTAATTCATTAAATTCGCTGATATGGGCACATTTTACGTTATTTATAAACTGTATTTGTGCCCAGGCTATATTTCTTCAATTGTCCAGTATATTGGACTCGCCGAAAAATCGTGTCCTACGTTTGGTATTGTCTCTTTTAGCTCTGTTAACAGGTCTAATCACGTTTATTGTTATTCTGTCTTCACCAATGGGACCTTTCAATCGAATTTTCTTTATTATTATACAGATTGCTGTCACTTACGCTGAAGCAATCCAGCTAAAAGATGAGTTTAAAAAACAAGGATAAAGAACTCGATTATTGAGGTTATTTCAAAATAGCGCCCATGTTGAAGTAAAGCCAAATCGTCGCGCATTTAACCGCACGACGATTTGGCATTTGTTTTATGCTACTGCTTCATAGGAAGTGGTTGTATAGTAAGTCCAGTAGCTGTTAGTAGGGTTAACAACTAACTTTTCCCAAGTGGTAACGGTGACTTTAACTCTTGCGTAGGTTCCAGAATGATCCACCAAAAGATGTAGAATCTCTTCCAGTCTGTTTTCGTCAGTGAAACTAGCAATTTGCTCAATCAGTTTTACTGTAGACACTACAAGTACGGCTAAACTTAGAAATCCAGCAACTTGAGGCGGAAGTTTTGCCGCAAGAATTGATTTAATTCGGCTATAACCGTAAGTTGCAATAGCCCATCCAAGTCCGGAAACGGATTGACCTACGCTGCTTTCAATCATGGCATTCAGTTGATCTTTTGTAAAATAAACGACTTCAGTAGAGCGAACATTTGGACCGGGAGCAGTACTAGAAACATTAAATTGTTGATCGTGCATAATGAATTCTCCTTTAATTTTAAATTAAGGGCGATAAGGGAATCAGAGAAAATAAGATATTCCCAAACTTATTTGCTCTGTTATCGCCTCTCACTATAAGGGTAAAAACAGTTTATTAAAAACAACTTGCACAGGACCACCCGGGGGAACTGGTTTATCCCGGGTTCTTTTGGACCGTCCTGACAGTACTGCCCCGTATACGGTGCCCCGGCAGCAGTTTAGCATTCCCCGGAAATCTGCTAAACCATAAAAAAAATAGACCGCCCTCGCTAAGGTAACGGTCTATCTCTTTGACTATCAATTGCCACCGAGTTCATATTTACGCTTGAGCTGACTGATCCGGGACTGGCTGACGCCAAGCATTACGGCAAACTCTTTTTGAGTAGCTTTGGGATGCTCCAGCATCGCTTGTTCAAGCCGTTTTTTCAGTTCATCCGATTTTGTTCTTTTTTTAGGAGGATCAGGTTCCGGGAAGGAGACAGCCTTAACCGATTCTTCTTGCCGCTCGGGCACGACTTCTTCCCGGTCCGGGCCGCCGAGCTCCTGTAGACAGTAGCTGCAGATGAATTGATCCTTGAAGTAGGTGACATTTTCCAAACTCCTGCAAAAAGTACACTCCGTGGAGGTATATTTTCGCAGTACAATAATATGATCATCCAAAATGAAAAACTCGATAGAGTCCCCAATGCCGATATTTCGCATCATGCGGATTTCTATAGGGACCACGATTCTCCCAAGATTATCCAAACTCCGGATCATACCTGCATCCTTCATTTCACGTCCCTCATTTATATCATATTTGGTTCTATTTGATTATTATAGCAAAAAATGTATTTGAAAATAAAGGGGAAAGATGAGAGAAAATTATTTTAATTTATATCCTCGCTGTCAGAAGAAAATAAAGTATTAGACGCCCATGCCGCTAACGC
>NZ_ASSD01000591.1 GCF_000520715.1 Paenibacillus zanthoxyli JH29 | reverse complement strand
GATCAACCTGGCAGCCGCTTTGCGCTTCGCACCATGGCGAGAAGACAGTCAGAGAGGACGGAGGGTTCGGCAACGATATCAGGGGGTAGGGGGGTAAAATCTCTAAAATTTGGATTTATAGGAGACCGCAGCCCCCATTAACGCGAATTTTTTTCCCAAAATGAAAATTTTTTAGGGGGTGATCACCATGGCGGGAAGACCAAGCAAACCAACCCAACTGATTAAGCTGGAGGGGAAGAGTCACCGAACCAAGCGCGAGCTTGAGCATCGGGAGAAAGCAGAGAAGTCGCTGTACACCGGAACGACCTTCAAAGAGTCGCCCGCCGTGAAGGGAGATCCGGAGGCGCACCGCGTTTTTCTTTGGCTGAAGAAGCTATACAAGAAAATACAATATGTGGATGGCCTGGACGAGCAGGTCATCAATCGGTACTGCATGCTGGTCAGCCAGGAACAGGCGCTCGCTAAGATGATGGATCGGATGCGGATGGATATCGATGAGGTCGAAGAGGCCGAGGATCGCATCCGGATTTACGAATCAATTGCTGGTGTAACTGATAAGGTCATGAAGACCCGAGAAATGCTTATGAAGCTGGAAGACCGGCTTTTCCTCAACCCGACCGGCCGAATCAAGGCGATACCGAAGCAGCCGGAAGGACCGGCCAAGCAATCCGCGATGGCTCAGTTTATGAACCGGAGAGCGGGCGGCGGACATGGCACATGATAAGCAGCGGGCGCTTGAACCGATTGAATTTATTCAGATGCTCTACGCGGTCGATGACTTTTATGGTCAGCCTTTTATGCTGCTGGATTGGCAGTATGATGTTCTATGGGACGTTTATGGAACCGTAAGGCCAGATGGATACCGGCAATACCGTTTCGCTTATCTCGAAGTCCCGAAAAAGAACGGGAAGACATCCATGATCGGCGGCATCGGCCTTTATCATTTGGTCTGCGATGGTCCAGGCGGACAGATTTATTGTTGCGCGGCTGATCGTGGGCAAGCTGAATTGGTCTATAAGGCGGCCTGTGGGATGATCGAACAGGAGCCAGAATTCGAGGGTGTACTGAAGGTACTGGATAGCCGCAAGGAAATCAAGAACTTGCTGACCGGCACGACCATGCGCGTCTTATCCGCCGAAGCCTACACGAAGCACGGAATCAACCCGACCGTCGTTATTTTCGACGAGCTGCACGCGCAGCCTAACCGCAACCTGTGGGATGTCATGACCTTCGGCGCTGGCGCGGCCCGGAAAGAACCGATCTGGTGGGTAATCACGACAGCTGGGGATGATCCAGACCGTAACTCCATTGGATGGGAGCAGCATGAATATGCGCGTAAGGTGCTGGAGGGCGAGCTGAACGACCCTCACTGGTACGTCAAGATATACGGTGCTCCGGATGATGCGGACATCTTTGACGAAGCGACCTGGCACGCGGCGAACCCCTCGCTTGGGCACACCATCAGCCTAGAATCTGTTCGACAGGAAGCGCTCGCCGCACGTAACAGCGAGGCGGCGGAACGGCTGTTTCGATGGCTAAGACTGAACCAATGGGTCAGTCTGAAACGCATCGGCTGGCAGCCGCTCACCTTATGGGACCAAACGACGGGCAAATGGGATCTTTCCGAATTGGTCGGCAAACGATGCTATCCCGGCCTTGACCTTTCCAGCACCACCGACATTACGGGAGTCTGCTACCTATTCCCGCCACAAGAGGGCCTGTCAGATTGGCGGGCTATTTTTGATGCCTGGATTCCGGAAGACAATATGCGGGAACGCGTGCAGCGTGACGGCGTGCCTTATGATCGCTGGGTGAATCAAAAGTATCTGTATGCTACGCCCGGCAATACGGTTGATTATGAATTTGTCGAGGCTCGCCTGCTGGCAGCTAACAAGCAGTATCAGGTTCCGTCACTCGGAACGGACCCGTGGAACAGCCGCATGTTAACCCAGCGCTTGATGCGTGCGGGCATGGAGGTTGTGGAGATTCCGCAGAACATGAAACATATGTCTCCGGCTATGAAGACTATTGAACAGCTCATGAAGACCGGTAAGCTCACGCATGAGGCCAATCCTTTGGCCCGCTGGTGCTGGGGGAATGTCGTCGTGGCCGTGGATGGCAACGAGAACATCAAGCCTATGAAGAACAAGTCTAAAGACCGGATCGACGTAACAGTCGCCATGATAAATGCTATGGCTACCGCAATGCTGTTTGAAGGCGCTGAGACCGGTTCAGTCTATGAACGTCGCGGTATGCGGAGCCTGATAGACGGATGAGGGGAGGTGATCCATTGAATATACTGCAGCGGATGAAGCTGCTTTTTTCTAACGATTTCGACGCAGCTTACCAGAGGTTCTTGATAGGCGAGGACGAGGTGAGGGTACCGCTTCAGGGAAACATCAGCACAGCCACAGCCATGAAATATACTGCCGTGTTCGCATGCCTCCGGGTATTGGCCGAAACAGCGGCCAGCGTGCCCATCCAACTATACCGAAAAAAAGAGGATGGCGGGCGCGAAAGTCGGAATGACCTCGGAGTGTTCGACATCTTGCATAATAGGCCGAACGAAGAAATGAGCCCGTTCAACTTCAAGGAACAGATGATGATGTCGCTGAATACAGGCGGTAATTCGGTCAGCGAAAAGCTGGTCGACCGAAGGGGGAGCTTGGTCGGGCTCTACCCGTATCCTTGCCAAAAGGTCACGGTCGACCGCGATCCGGAAACATTGCGGCTGATTTATAAAATCGGTTCGTCGTCTCGAAATGTCGCGAAGACACTCACGCGGGACACGGCGCTGCACATCCCGGGCCTCAGCCTGGACGGTGTGATCGGAGTTTCTCCGCTCACATATGCTTCGGCTGCGATCCAGCTAGGCCAATCATACGAGCAGTTTGGCGTCAACCTATACAAGAACGGGGCATTTCCCTCAGGAGCCTTTACTTTCGAAGGCGAGATGTCGGACACGGCATTCATACGTTTCAAGGAAGAAATGAAGAAGAACTACCAGGGGATGAAGAGGACTGGCACCCCGATGATTTTGGAGAGCGGCGGCAAGTTTCAACCCTTCGTAATGACGCCGATGGACGCGCAGTTGATCGAAAACAAGAAGTTCCAGCTCCAAGATATCGCCCGGATCTACCGGGTGCCGTTGCATCTTATCCAGCACTTGGATAACGCGACGTTCTCGAACATCGAGCACCAATCGCTGGAATTTGTGATGTATACGATGCTGCCATGGTTCAAACGCATCGAAGAAAACATGAATATGCAACTGCTCACGCCGGCCGAACGAATGGCCGGTTTTTATGTGGAATTTAAGATTGATGCACTCCTGCGCGGGGACGCAAAGAGCCGCGCCGAATCCTACGCTATCGGCCGGCAATGGGGCTGGCTCAGCGTCAATGACATACGGCGCCTGGAGAATATGCCACCCATACCGAACGGCGACCGATATTTGGAGCCTACGAATATGGTCGAAGCGGGCAAGACAGCAGAAGCAACCGTGCAGGCAAAAGCCATATTTGAAGAAATCAAGGCGCTATTCGCCGAGAAAGGAGCTGCCTAAATGCCGTTTTGGTCATTCAAAAATGCAGCCGAACCGGATCAGGATGTCGAGCTGCGCATAGAGGGCGAAATCGTCAGCGATGACGACGCTTGGATTTACGAGTGGTTTGGGATACCAGCTGCGACGCCGAATGCTTTTCGCGAAGCCTTGGCGGAGCATAAGGGCAAAAACATCACGGTCTGGATTGATAGCTGGGGCGGCGATGTCTTCGCGGCTGCCGGCATCTACAACGCCATGAAAGAGCACAAAGGTAAGGTCACGGCCAAGATCGACGGAAAAGCCGTATCTGCGGCATCTGTTATCGCCATGGCGGCTGACGAAGTGCTCATGAGCCCGGCCAGCATCTTGATGATTCACAATCCATGGTCGAGCGCATCCGGAGAAGCGAAGGACATGCGTCATACGGCTGACGTTCTGGATGAGGTGAAGGAAACCATCATCAACGCATATCAGACGAAGACAAGCCTTAGCCGAAACAAAATATCTCGGTTAATGGATGAAGAAACATGGATGAGTGCGCGGAAAGCGATGGCCGACGGATTTGCCGACGGCATGCTGTACGCGCAGGTTGTCCCCGACGAGGAGCCCGTGCAGAACTCCTATTCGTTTAGCCGCCTGGCAATTGTCAACAGCGCGAATACTGCCATGCAGCGGTTCTTTGAGCAATGGCAGAAGCTTCAGACTACGAATGGAGCAGCACCAACGCCCGAACAGACAGGAGATTCTCCGGCTAACAGCCGGATGCTCACTATACAACAGCGCGTCTCATTGCGCGAAAAAGTACATGTACACGGGAGGTACACACGATGAATTTGGAAAAATTGCTAGCAAGACAGAGCGCGTTGCTTATTGAAATGCGGGCTCTGGCGGACAAGGCGACGCTGACGGACGAAGAAGCAACCCGCTTCGATGATATGGAGAAAGAATATGACTCCAACGAGAAGCAGATCGAGCGTCTGCAGAACCTGGCTAATCGTGAAGCGAAGGACAAAGCGCCGGTAAACAAGCCGGTTATCGAGGCGATTAATGAGCCTCTTCCGAAGCCTTACAAGAATCTGACTGAGCAGCTTCGGGATATTAAGCTCGCCGCTCAGGGTCAAGTTTCGGACAATCTCCGGACGGTTCATAATGCCATGGGCGGTAACGTGGCCGTCGGCTCTGATGGCGGATTCGCTGTACAAACCGACTTTGCCGGATTGATGATGGAATCGGCGGCAATGGCCGGTGACATCCTGCCACGGGTGGACCGTTACGAAGTGAAGGATGGTTCGAACGCTGTGAAGTGGGTTGACATCGAGGAGGAAGATGTAAGCACCTCTGTTTTCGGCGGAGTGCGCGTTTATTGGGCAGCGGAAGCCGCAACGGTCGCCAAGTCTCAACCATCGCTGAAGGAGAAGGAGCTGAAGCTCGAAAAACTGATGGGCTTCGCTTACGCCACCTATGAACTCGACAGTGACTCCAGCTTCGTTGATACACTGTACACGCGGGCGTTTGAAACGGCGATTACACGCACGCTTGAGAGTGCGATTTGCACAGGGGATGGAGTCGGCAAGCCGCTCGGCATTCTGAGCAGCCCTGCCCTTGTGGCTGTCGCCAAGGAAACCGGGCAAGAAGCGGGGACGATCCTTTGGCAGAATCTTTCAAAGATGTACAATCGCGCCCGCGACAAATCTAAGGGTGTTTGGTTGATGCATCCGGATGCGCACGAACAACTCGACTTCCTTTCCTTCCCGGTAGGGACTGGCGGCGTTCCGGTATACCTGCCCGCAACTCAAACAGGGCAGCTTGATTCGTTGCGCGGCCGCGCCATCGTCGAGTGCGATCACTGCTCGCAGCTCGGTTCCCAGGGCGATATCAACTTTGTTGACTTCTCGCAATATATGCTCGCCTATAAAGGCGGCGTAGATGCAGCGACATCAATCCATGTGCAGTTTCTCACGGCCGAAAACTGCTTCCGCTTCATCTTCCGCGCCAACGGCATGCCGAAGGTGAGCAAAAAGCTGACAATCAAGAATTCGGCTAATCAGCGTAGCCCGTTCGTCACATTGGCTACTCGATCCTAGTTCTGCGCCGCCTTTGGGCGGCTACCATTTTTCCACTTAGGAGGTATATTCATGATTACTAAATTGGTTGAACGTTTCCGGTCTCGCGTACTGCTGGCCGCTCAACCCACCGGAACAGCGGCTCAGGCATATTTATCCCCAACGCCTGGTGTGATGGGGCAAACCTATCGAGCTATCGTCACTAAGGGGAATGCCGCAGACCTTACGCTTACATTGCGATTCGCAGACAATGCAACCGGTACGAATGCCGTTGATTACCCAGTTAATGTACCGATTTACATTAACGGCGTCCGTCAAACCGACGGAAAAGCGGCCACGGTATCCGGGGCGACCGGCAGTTCTGTCGTGGATTTTTGCATTGATCCAGCCACGATTCCGCAAGGTAAATTCGTAGGATTGTCTTATGCGGCCAGTAACGCCGCAACGCTGCTCGCTGCTGAACTCGTTGAAGATGTCGCGTACAGACCAGCGGCGTCGTAAGGAAGTGGACTATGACAATGCTGACCACAGTAGAGCGGGCCCGGACAATGCTCCGGGCTGATCCGGCCGACGACGATATCCTTAACCTATTGATTCCGGCAGCTAGCGCCGCCATCGAGACGCACTGCAACCGATCATTCGGCCGGTTAGAGTATACAGAAACCGTCAAACCTGAGCAGCGCGAGTATGTGCTACTCAGAAACTACCCGATAGAATCAGTGGTCTCGATTAATGGAGATACCAGCCTTGAAGATTACACCATTGAGAAAGACCGTGGCATGATCATTAAGCCGGGATGGTCGAGCACAAAGCCGGTATCTGTAGTCTACACGGCGGGATACATCTTACCGGTGGATGCAACAAACGATGTTCCGGCAACGCTGCCGGCTGATATCGAGTACGGATGTATTCTGATGATTCAGCAGATGCAGCGGGAGCCGGGCGTCATAGCGGAGCGGGTGGGAGATTTATCCGTCACCTATGCCCAGGATGACGGAAAGATGCCGGTGGCCGTGCGGGCCCTTGTCGGTCCGTACCGGAACATTAACCTATGAGCCGGAAGCGAACGCGCAGCCGGCGCGCCGGAATAGAAGTAACCGGGGAGGATATTTTGACCGAGCTCGCAGCCCGGCTGCGGCCGCTGATGCAGCAAAAGGTCCGTATCGGCATGCAGGGCGATGCTGAACTGGCGATGATCGCAGGTGTCCATGAATACGGTTCGGTCAAAATGAACATCCCAGCCCGTTCCTTTATTGGTTCTGGCAAGCGAAAAGGCCAGACTCCCATTGGCAAGCTGGTCCGCGCCAGTGTCGGAGAGATCGCCAGAGGCCGCAAGCGGGTGGACGAGCTGATGCAAGAAATCGGCGAAACAGGGCTCGACCGTATGGTCAAAAACTTTGACCGCATCCGGCAGCCCCCGCTCTCGGCCCGGTATGCCCGGATCAAGCGCGGCCCGAACAAGCTGCTGCAGCGGGACGAGGATCTGCGCGACTCGCTGACCTATGACGTTGTACCAAGGAGTGAATAACGATGCGGAGATTTGGCTTTGCTGGAATCTTGCGTAAATACGAGCAACCATATGATGTCGTCCGGATGGCTGGAGGAATTCGTAACGATGACGGCGATTGGATACCGGCGACTCCGGAGCGGGTGACGCACCGGGGAAGCATTCAGCCTGTCAGCGCCCGCCTCCGGGCGACCGAAGGTGGCGTGTACACGGAGACAGACCGCATGTTGTACACGACGGCCAAGCACTCCACGGGTGATCTTGTCGAGGTATCCGGCGTGCAGTACAAGGTAGACGAGACGACAGAGCGCCCTTATTCCGACGTAACCCCATATTTACTCCGGAAGGTGGTCGCCAATGCTCCCGTACAGGCAAATTAGATTGACAATCGCCCGTGGGCTCAAGGCGGCGGCTGGTGTCACAGTGATCCCACTTAACGACGGCGGGGACATGCCGAAAGGTTCATTTCTGACGTACAACTTCAGCGATTTCGGAGATACGGACGACGGGCGGCCAATCATCACCCAGGAGGCTGACAAGGTTATCCGCAGTAAGACCGTGACCTTTACCGCTTCCGTCCTTTCTTATGCCGATTCGGTTGACGACAGCGTCGAGAACGCTATGAAGGCGCAGGACTGGTTTAAGGTGGCCGGAGCGGAACTGCTGCGGGACACACTGGATATCGTCGTGATCCGGGTCGGAGAGGTGCAGAACCGTGATATAAACATAGGTGAAGAATGGGAACGTCGGCAGGGTTTTGACATTGATTTCCGAGCGTTAGACATCGTTGAGTCGCCTCTAACTTGGATTGAAACAGCACCAATTACAAAGGAGTGATTATTTTGGCAGGACTCAGTGACGTTACCGTTACAATATCGGTCCAGACACCGACGCCGATCCTGGGCTTTGGTAAGCCCTTGATTATTGGGACATCGGCGGCTGGCAAGGAATACAAATCTTATTCGGACTTGGCTGGCGTGGCGGCAGACTACGCGGCCAGCACCGAAGAGTACAAAGCCGCAAAATCTTTATTCGCCCAGAAGAATCCGCCGGCAGAAATCGCCGTCGCCCAGCGCAAGACGGGGGCGACACCGGATACGGTCGAAGACTTTATGGCGTCGATGCTGCTGAAGGATTGGCATTTCCTAATTCAGACGAGCGCGGCGGCGGCGGATATTATCGCCGTAGCAGACATCATTGAAGCGGACAAGTCCCGGCAATACATCGCCCGATCTGCTACGCAGGCGGACCTTGCCACGATCAAGGCTAAGAAGTACGAACGAACGGCTGTCATTTATCATGAGGACATCGCCAACTATCCGGATGCCGCTTGGGTTGGCGCGGTTGGAAGCCTGCCTGTGGGGTCGGTGACCTGGAAGGACTGGACGCTCGTCGGCATCGACCCTCTGGACCTGACGGCTACGGAGTTAGCGGCTATACATGCAGGAGGTGCCAATACGTATGTGACCAAGGCCGGACGCAATGTCACCAGTGAGGGCGAGACAGTATCCGGTTCCTTCATTGATCTGGTTCATAGCCAGGATTACGTCGTATTTTCGATCCAAAATGCTGTTCAGACGCTATTCGGATCTGTACAAGATCAACGCCAAAAGGTGCCGTTTGACAATACCGGCATTGCCATGATCGAGGGCCAGGTGCGGACTGTGCTTCAGCGGGCGTTTAACAATGGCATGATTGCGACGGACGATGACGGACTACCGATGTTTACCACGACCTTTCCACGTCGGTCCGAAGTGGACCCGGCCAATATTGCGGCTCGGACGTATCCGGACGGTAAGTTCTCGTTCGTCTTGGCGGGTGCGATCCACTCGGCGGCCATCCAAGGCACCATCACATTTGCGTAAGGAGGCGATAAATCGTGGCAGAAGTAAAAACGTATGATGCAAAAGACATCGCCGTCATTGTCGGTGGTGTTTACCTTACTGGATTTGGCGAGGATTTAGTAACGGTGGCAAAGGATGAAGAAAATTGGTCAGTTTCGGTTGGCGCTCAGGGCGACGTTGTGCGGTCAAAGGTAAATAATCCACTCGGAACCATTACGGTTACGCTGCAAATCTCCAGTCCGCAGTGTTCCTTTTTGGACAAGTTGGCAAACGGCGGCACGCTGGTTCCGGTATCCGTCGTTTATAACGGCACTCCGAAGGAGACCAACACGGCGACGCAGGCATTTCTCAAAAAGCCGGCGGACCGGGAGTATGGCAGCGAGGCCGGGGAACGCGAATACGAATTCCAGTGTCTTGACCTGGCGATGAACTAATCTAATCTAATTACCGAAAGGGGAAAATAAACCATGGCAGCAACCTTTACAAAGAAGACGATCACAACCAAATCCGGCAAGGAATACATCTTGCAGCATCCGGGAGTTCGTAACGTGACCAAAATCACGGACCGGATTAAAAATAAACACGGGATTCCATCTGATGAAAAGATGGCAATCGAAATGCTGGCCCATGTTGTAGTCGATCCAAAAATGACCATCGACGATTTTGAGTCATATAAAGAGCTGGGCGAAGTCGTAGGCAAGGCATTCGCCTTCATTACCGACTCTGAAGAGGAATCGGAAGATGACGCTGACGAGGGCTGAGGCCCGTCGCCGGGCGACAGAGCGTTGGAACCAGTGGCGGTTGCTGCTGTCTGATATGGGAATCACCTATCGGGACCTGATGGAAATGGATGATGACGATATCGCTGAGGCGAATGCCGCGCTGGATATCCACATCGAACAAATGAAAAAAGCGAATAAGGACAAGAAATAGCGGCGCCCTTCCCGGGCGTCGTTTTTTGCTGTCCGGAAAGGAGGGAATATGGCCGGCGGGATTATTGATTCCTTGATGTATGCGGTCGGTTTCAAGTTTAACAGCAAAGGGATAGACCAAGCTGACGGCAAGGTCAAAATGCTGACCAAAGGCGTAGTCGGCATGGGCGCGGCGCTGGGTGCGGCGGCGGTTGGCATAGGGGTAGCAGCTTTAAATGCAGCTGGAAAGTATGAATCGGCAATGAACCAAATCCAGAATGCAACTGGCATGACCGCGCAGCAGATGGAGGAGACGAAAGGCATTGCCAAGGACCTGTATGCGGCCAATTACGGCGAATCGTGGGACGATTTGGGTCAGTCTATAGCGAGCGTGAAGCAAATCACCGGTATGACAGGCGGGGCCTTGGAGGGGGCCACGAAGAACGCCTTAGCTTTGAGGAATACTTTTGGCATCGAGGTTCCGGAATCCATTCGGACCGTTGACACGATGATGAAGAACTTCGGCGTCACATCGGATCAAGCGTTCAACCTTATCGCCCAAGGCAAACAGAATGGGCTCGACTTCAGCGGCGAAATGTTGGACTCCCTGAATGAATACTCCAATCAGTTCGTGAGCCTGGGATTTAATGCGAATCAGATGTTTGACACACTGGCAGCTGGATCAGCTTCCGGCGCATTCAATTTAGATAAAGTCGGCGATGCCGTGAAGGAGTTCAACCTGAGGGCGCGGGATATTACGAACAAGGCGACGCTTGAAGGGTTCAAAATGCTTGGATTTGATGCCCAAAAGATGGTAGCCACGTTCGCGAGAGGCGGGCCAGCAGCGCAGCAGGCGTTTACTCAGGTTGTCCAAGGAATCAAGAACGTGAAGGACCCGATGAGACAGAACCAAATTGCTACGGATTTATTCGGTACGCAATTCGAGGACCTGCAGGCAGGCGTTATCACCGCTATGGGTACTGTTCGCAGCCAATTCGATATGACAAGGGACTCCATGGGTAAGCTCAACGCGACTAAATTCACCTCCATCGGCCAGGTCTTCAGCTTCCTCGGCCGACAAGTGGAGGTTGGGTTCTTAATTCCGCTCGGCGAAAAACTGCTGCCGTATTTAGACCGATTTGGGCAATGGATTACGTCGCACCAACCTCAGATTACCGCGTTTGGCAACGCGGTCGGTGATGGGTTGGGTGCGGCGATCAATAAGGTAGGCAGTTGGATACAGGTGGCCTTGCCATATCTTCAGCAGTTCGGGTCTTTTGCGGGTCAGGCGCTCAGCCAATTGGCTGACAAAGCTCGGGAATTGTGGACGGCGATTCAACCGGTGGCCGTGATGATTGGGGAAAAATTGGTGACGGCAGCCGTCCAATTGTGGCCGCAAATTCAGTCGATTGGTACGAGCGTAGGCGGCGTCGCCAATCAATTTTATGAGTGGGAAGGTTTTTTACCGACGATCACCGGAATTGCTGCTGCCGTCGCGACGTTTAAGGTGACGATGACCGCCATTACCGTCGCTACCAAAGCCTGGGCCGTCGTAACCAAACTGCAAACGCTGTGGACCAAGCGGGCGACCATTGCCCAGAAATTATTCAACTTGGCGACCAAGGCCAATGTCATCGGCCTCATTGTATCGGCGCTGATCGGGTTGGGCGTGGCACTGGTGATTGCGTATAAAAAATCCGATAAGTTCCGGGCATTCGTGGATGGAATGTGGTCGGGCATCAAGTCGGCAACCATGGCTGTACTCAATTTTTTCAAGGTTACTGTCCCCAGGGCGTTCGTCACAGCCTTTAACGCGGTGACAGGCTTCTTGAAGCGTTGGGGATTTATATTCCTAGCCGTCATAGGAGGGCCGGTTGGTTTGGCTGTGGGCTTGATTATCAGGAACTGGGATAAAGTCAAGGCGGTGACCGTTGCGGTGTTTACGGCGGTGTGGACATGGCTGAAATCCGTGTGGTCAGGCATTAAAAGTACCGTGTCCAGTGCGGCATCTAGCGTTTGGAGCGCGGTGACGGGCGCCTGGAACAAAGTGAGATCCACCACGGCCAGCCTCATGACCCAAGTCTGGAACAAAATCAAGGGGATTTGGAATAGCATCGTGAGCAGTGTTAAGTCTGCGGGCACGCGGATGTATACTGCGGTATCTGATATGTGGGGCAAGGTGAAGGGATTTCTGTCCGGAATCAATCTATTTGAGATCGGGCGGAATATCATTCAGGGTTTGATTGATGGTGTCGGGTCCATGGCGTCTTCACTTGTTTCTAAAGTTGAACAGATGGGCATAGATTTTACGAAAAAGGTTAAGGGAGCTTTCGGCTTCAAAGCATCCGCGAATGTGTCGGTTGCGCCTGATGCTGTTCTTGGCGGAACTGTTGTTAACGGCAGCTTTGCAAAGGGCCTGCCTTACGTACCTTGGGACGGATACATTGCCGAACTACATAAAGGCGAACGTGTCCTGACAGCGGATGAAAACAAGGCATATACTCCCGAATCTGCTCCGGCGCGCACATCTTCCGGCGGCGGACAAACAACGGTCAGCCCGGTCATTAGTATCACGGTACAGGGCAACGCCGACAGTAAGACGGTCTCCAGTCTTCGAGCAACGATTCACGATGAGGTACTGAACATTATTGAATCGGTTCTGCGCAGTTCCGGATTGGAAGGTGCGTAATGGCTAAGATCGATGGCAAGTATATCACGGTTGAGTCAGAGTCCCCAGATTATCCGGTTACCGTTACGGAAAATCCGGTAGAAAAGGGCGTCAATCTGGTTGATCACGTCCAGGCTGGCGCCCGCACGCTTTCACTGTCAGGCCGGATCGTCGGGACCAATGCGGCAAAGACCGAAGCGTATATTATCGCTGCCAAAGATAAAGGGAAAATCGTGAAATATATTGGCCGTACTGCTTTTACCGGGGTTATTACGACATTCAGCACCAGCCGCGATTATACAATTGCGAATGGCATGACCTTTACACTGGATTTGCGAGAGGTCCGTATCGCTACATCGTCATACGTTTCGCGGCTGCCAGCCCCGGTAAAGTCGCAAGCGGCTGCGGTAGATAACAAAGGAACGCAGCAGAAAAAAAACAAGTCCAAATCCAAGCCAAAGTCCAAACACAAACCTAAACCCAAACCCAAAAAGAGCAAGACAAGCTCTAAGGCCAGTGCTGCCAGCAGCGTAATAAACAAGCCGCAGCGCGCCCCAATCAAGCCCGGTAGCAAATGGGGTACCGGAAATCTACTGTGAGGTGGGTCGATGGATTACATCGAGATAGACAAGGACAGCATCCCGTATCGCTTCGATATTACGATTGCCGATGAGTTATTTACCATCGAAATCCACTACAATGCCGAGTGTGATTTCTTCAGCTTGGACTTGGAGGATGCCGACGGTAATACGTTGGTTGTGGGCGAAAAGCTGATCTATGGGCAATCGCTATTCGTGGATGTGTGGGATAGCCGATTCCCGAAGTTACCTTTGGTCCCTTGGGATGAGTCAGAACAAAGCGCGGAAGTAACCTGGAACACGCTGGGTACCAGCGTGTTTTTATATATCGTGGAAGAGGATGAAGACGATGGCACTTAAAAATTTCGGCCGGGTCGCCGAGGTGATGACGGCCAACATGTCATTTTCGTTGGCAAAGTACACGATGGAAGGAACCATCCCCTTTGACAGTGACGCCCTTCCGAACGAGTCAGAAATCCGGATCTGGAACCTAGCTCAGACGACCATCAACAAGATTGTCAAAAACGGTGTGCTGATGGTCAACGCTGGATATAAAGGCGATGTCGGGACCATCCTACACGGCCGCATATCGGCGGTCCGAACCAAATGGGACGGGGTGGACAAGATCACAACGATTAATGTTCTGGACAGTGAGGACCTGTCCGCCCGGGAGATCAAAAAGGAGATCGCCTTCGCTAAGGGGACGCTTGCCAGCGCCGTCATTAAGCAGCTGGCCGGAATGATCGGCCTGCCGGTGGCGCAGATGCAGCTCGCCAAGGATTACCGCTACAAGAGCGGGTACAGCGCAAAAGGCAAGGTCACTGATATTGTCGCCGAGGTCGCGAAGGACTGCGGCACGACGGTTTACATTAACCAGGGCAAATTGTATGTCCGCCCGCTCCGGATCGGCGCCGACTCCGTTTTTGAGCTTAACCCGGATACTGGGCTGATTGGGAGTCCGGAATACTTTGAACAGGACGGCCACAAAGGGTACAACCTATCCGCGCAGTTACAGCGCCGGATCACGACGGCTTCGGTTATAAAACTGACCTGCCGGGAGTGGTCAGGCCAGCTGCACGTACGGAGCGGGACGCACAAGTTTTCGAATACAGGTGATTTCGTTACGGAAGTGGAGGCGATTATGTGAGCAAATCAAGCGCGGCCGCAGCGCTCGGCAAACTCTTATCCGCTCATAGCGGGCGGCAAGCGGAAAATCTTGATGTCGCCATGACTTGCAAGGTGCTGAAATTTGATCCGACGACACTGGTGGCTGATGTTCAGCCGCTCGTCCAGACAGGAGACGAGGCCCCGGCGCCGCTGCTGGACGTCCCGGTGACCGGCCTGCGGGTGCTGATCGGCGGCGCGGAGACGGTTCTGCGCCCAGCCCTGCACGTCGGTGATACGGTTCTTGTGGTCTGCTGTGACGCGGAGATTCAAAACACGCTATCCGGCCAGGTGGCCGCACCAGATACAGCCCGGCGACACAGCCGGAATGATGCGGTGATTGTGGGGCTGATGCCATGTTGTCTTTAAAAGTGGATGCTTCCGGTGATTTGGTATTCGTTGGCGGCGAGCTGCAGTTGGTCTCAGGGCCGGAAGAAATCGCACAGAGCTGCCGGATGGCAATGGGTACAAATAAAGGCGAATGGTTCTTGGACCTTGATTTCGGCATTGATTTCAGCCGGATCACCGGCAAAGGAGTAGCGGAAGAAGATGTCCGGGACGAACTGACCGAAGGCATGTTCCAGGAGCCGCGAATTCAGACGGTGGACAATGTTGAGGTGGTCTTCGACCGGGCGAACCGGACGTTTACCGCGACCATCGCGGCAACTGGCGTCAATGGCGACATAATAACGGTGGAGGGGGTGGAAACCGTTGTTGGATAGCACAGGCTTTAAACGCATGCGCTTTGACGACCTGCTGGCCGCGATGGAGGACAAAGCCAAGGAAGCGTTCGGAGACACCGTTAATACCTCTGTCCGGTCACCGCTCGGCATTATTCTCCGGATATTCGCCTGGTTCTTGTCCATCCTCTGGAGCTTAGCCGAGGACATCTACAACAGCGGGTATATTGGTACGGCTACCGGAAATAATCTGGACCGCCTTGGCCCGCAGGTTGGCATCAGCCGGGCGCTGGAACGGCGAGCAACAGGGGAAGTTACCTTAACCGGGACGGATGGTTACACGGTAGAGGCGGGATTCAGGTCGGCGACAGAGTCCGGATTGACTTACCAGACGACGGCGGATGTCGTGCTGACAGGTGGCGCGGGCACGGTCGCCATCGAAGCGCTGGAATCCGGGTCCGGAAGTAATGTAGCAGCTGGTACAATCACCGTAATCGTAAACCCAAACCCGAACGTGACAGCAGTTACCAATGCCGCCGCAGTCACCGGAGGCCGGGAAAAAGAGACGGACGCAGAGTTCCGAAGTCGTTTTGAACAATCTACCGCCGGCGGCGGGGCGGCGAGTGTGGATGCCCTGCGCGGCACTCTGCTACGGCTAGACGGAGTCCGGGCGGCAGCTGTAATCGAAAATACAAGCAAGGTGATGGATAGCGCCGGGCGTCCGCCGACGTCGTTTCAAGCCTATGTGTTGGGCGGAGATGATCAGGAGATCGCAAAAACGATTTTCGCGACCAAGTCGGCCGGCATCGAGGCGTACGGCGATATTACGATGACCGTGGAGGATTTAGGCGGCGAGCAGCATACAGTTAAGTTTTCGCGGGCAGCCGAGGTTGGTATAAGGATTGTGGTTGATATCACTAAAGGGGACGAATACCCGGCGGACGGCGACGCCCAAGTGCAGTCAGCGCTAATCCGGTATGTCGGCGGCTCCGA
>NZ_ASSD01000590.1 GCF_000520715.1 Paenibacillus zanthoxyli JH29 | reverse complement strand
GCGCGGCGCCGTCCGAAGCGATAGCGGACAGTGCGGACGGGGGAGACGGGAGGCTGGCGGGGGCCATGGTCACTTGCAGCTCTGTGCCGCTGGATTCAAAGCCGGACATATTCACGGTTTTTAATACATATTTGTAGACCGAGCCTGGAAGAAGACCGGCTTCCTGATAGAACCCGTCGGTTGTGGCTGCCTTCAGAGTTCCTTCCTTATAAATGTTAACCGACTTAAAGTCCGGATAGGACGGATTGATCCAGGCAAACGATAGCCGGGTATCATCGCTGAACGATTTCAAGCCTGAAATTTCCTGCAGGACGGGCGCTTTGCCCGGAGTGGGAGTCGGCTCGGGAGCTGGCGCCGGCTGGGGCTCCGGTTCAAGAATAGGAGCACCTGTGACCGGCACGGGCGAGGCGGAAGGCTGCGGCGATGGCGAAGGAGCAGGCGCAGCCCCTCCGCCGTCTCC
>NZ_ASSD01000589.1 GCF_000520715.1 Paenibacillus zanthoxyli JH29 | reverse complement strand
CGGGGGGACCCACGGCTGCCGCTGCTTTGGAATCGGCAGTTTCTTCGCAAGCGCGCTATGCGGTAGAACTCGGGAACGGCGAATTGCTGCCTGCGGACGACATCTATATCACGATACCCAATTTCGCGGCGGCCGAGCTGTTGCGCCCGCATGTCGATGTATCGGCACTGGACGCGGTGAACTATGTATCGGTTGCCAATGTGGTTATGGCCTTTTCCGGCAAAGAAATGGACGGTAATTTCGACGGCTCGGGCTTTCTCGTTCCCCGGAAGGAAGGGCGGAATATTACGGCCTGCACCTGGACTTCGGCCAAATGGCTGCATACGAGTCCCGAGGACAAGGTACTGCTGCGCTGTTATGTGGGACGTTCGGGCGACGAGCAGAATGTGCAGCTGCCGGACGAAGCGCTGGAAGAGCTGGTGCGCAAGGATCTGCGCGAGATTATGGGCGTCACGGCCCAGCCGTTGTTCACGGAAATTACGCGGCTGCCGAAATCGATGCCGCAGTATCCTGTTGGGCATCCGGCCGCAATTGCAGCGCTCCGCAGCGATCTGGCCGCCGTCCTTCCAGGCGTACACGTATTCGGAGCCGGATATGACGGAATCGGCATGCCGGACTGCATCAAAATTGCGAAGCTTACGGCGAAGGCGGCTGCCGAAGGGCTGCAAGCGAACTGATTTCTTCATACGTTATCACATGATCGCGATATTAACTGACGGCGAAGCGCGGGTTCTGCCCGCTCTTCGCCGTTTTTTTACAGCATGGTTGTTCGGAAGATAAGGGGCCTCTTTCCGTCTTCGTTGTTGCTTGTTCGGGAGAGATTCATAGATATGATATAATAGAACGAGTTTAGCGGGTAAAGGAGTCAGAATACATATGTATCCCCCTAGATCCAACAAAAAAAGAAGCACAAACACCAGAAAGCAAAGAAAAAACCGGATTTGGTATGGGATCAACTTCAGCTTGCTGGCGCTGATTACGGTTCTGCTGTTTTATTTATTCTACAGCGGAGGGGGCCGCGATAGCATTCCTCTCCCCGAGACGGGAACGGCTTCGCCTTCACCGGAGGGATCAGCGGCGGCGGGAACGGGGTCGCCGGCTGAGCCCGGGGCATTAGGCGGAGCTTCAGCCGCTCCGTCAGCCGTGCTTCAGCCTTCCGCTTCGGCCGCACCGTCTACGGAAGCCGTGCCGACACCGACTCCCGAAGCTGGTACAGGCAGCGGACCGGGGCCATCCGGCGCTTTACAGCAGGCGCCGGGAGGCGAGGCTGACGGGCAGTCGGCTGGACTGCCGGACGGCGAGGCTGGAAGCGGAAAGACGGTAACGCTGAATTTTGCGGGTGATGTTATTTTTGCCGGAAAAGTCGGTGAGCTATTGAAGCAGAAGGGCTATGATTATCCGTACGCCCGTCTGGGCGGGATGTTCCTCCAGGATGACCTTTCCGTCATCAATCTGGAAACGCCTGTCACCGACCGAGGCACGGAGGCGAGCAAGACCTTTGTGTTCAAGTCGCCTCCGGAGGCGCTGAATGCGCTGAAGGCGGCGGGAGTGGATGCCGTTAATCTGGCGAATAACCATACATTGGACATGGGGGAGCAAGGGCTGCGGGATACACTCACCAATCTGAATCAAAAAGGCATTCCGTTCATCGGCGCGGGAGAAGATTCCACACAGGCTTATTCGGCGCAATATTTTAAACGCAAAGGAATGACCATTGCTCTGCTCGGCTTTACGCGGGTCATCCCCGAAGCCGGATGGGTAGCCGGAAAGGGCAAGCCCGGCGTAGCCTCCGCATACGACAGCGGCCCAGCGCTTAAGGCGATAGCCGAAGCCAGAAAAAAAGCGGATATTGTCGCCGTGGTCGTCCATTGGGGGCAGGAACGGGAAAATGAGCCGAATGCGGTACAGCAGTCGCTGGGCAGGAGCTTTATCGACGCTGGCGCGGATCTCGTAATCGGGGGGCATCCCCATGTCCTTCAGGGACTTGAGCCGTATAAAGGGAAGTGGATCGCGTACAGTACGGGCAACTTTATTTTTACGCGTTCTTCTACGAAGACCACCTGGGAGACGGCGGTGTTTCAGGCCGAGTGCAGTGTAAAGGGACAATGCTCGATGAAGCTTACGCCTTTTGAAGCTCAATTGGGCCAGCCGGTGCCGATGAGCGCCGATGACGGGCAGAAGCTGCTGAAGCGGGTAGAATCGCTCTCTTCCGGCAAAGTGAAGATCGACGAAGAGGGCAGAGTGACGGATGCCGGACGTTAGCTCCCTGGCAATCCGCAGCCTGTACAATTCGGAGGATGCTTACATTTTTTTGCGGGAGGGCTTGCTGTATGATGAACAACTTGTGCGTCGCCCATCGGGGATTTTCCGGCAAGGCTCCGGAGAACACGCTGGCCGCCATCCGTATGGCGATGGAACTCCCATATGTGACTTGGATGGAAATCGACGTTCAACTGACGAGGGATGGAGTGCCTGTTCTGATCCACGATTACAGTGTGGACCGGACCACCAATGGCCGCGGCAAAGTGAAGAATATGGACTGGAGCCATATGCGGCTTCTCGATGCCGGGGGCTGGAAGGGCCGCGCCTTTCGAGGCGAAGGAATTCCTTCGCTGGAAGAGGTGCTCGATTTGTGCAAAGGGCGGCTGCGGCTGAATATCGAGCTTAAGAACGCCGGCAACCTGTATCCCGGCATCGAAAAAAAGGTTACGGAGCTGATCGCCTTCAAGGGGATGCAGGGCGAGACCGTGCTGACATCATTCGACTCTGGCACGCTGCTAAGGTGCGAAGAAGCCGATCCCGGCATCCGCCGGGGACTTATCTTGGACTCCAGGTGGGGCGATCCGGCCGGGCGTGTGCGGGAATTAGGCTGTTCTTTTTTATCTATAAGCTTCTCCCGCCTTACTCCCGGGCTGGCCAGATTTTTGTCGGGGCGCGGGGTCGGCATCATGGCCTGGACGGTGAATAAAGCGAAAGAGATGCGTCGCCTGGCGGACATGCATTCTGATATAATGATATGTACGAATCGCCCGGATATTTGGGGGGAGACGTTTTTAGGAAGCAAGTGATTAAACAAACTGACAGGAAAGAGAGCTGAATGCCAATGTGCGCTGCTGTAAACAACTTGTACTGTGTGGGACGGAACTACAAACTTCATGCGGAGGAGCTCGGCAATAAAGTGCCAACCGAACCGTTGATTTTCTTGAAGCCCTCTCATGCGGCCATTCGTCTTGACAAAGAAACCATTCAGCTGCCGAAGGATTCCGGTCAGGTTCATTATGAAGGCGAGCTTGTGCTACGTATCGCGCGTGACTACGTTCCCGGCATGAGCTTGGAAGAACTGGTGGATTCCATGGCTCTTGGACTGGATTTCACATTGCGGGACATTCATAACGATTTGCAAAAAAAGGGGCTATCCTGGACGCCGGCTAAGGGCTTTAAGAATGCCGCGCCTCTGACCCCATTCATCGCATTTCCTTCCAAGGAAGAGCTGGAAGCGACCGATTTCACGGTCCGCAAGAACGGTGAAGAAGTGCAGCGGGGCAATGTGAAGAACATGATTTTTTCGCTGCAGACGATTGTGGATT
>NZ_ASSD01000588.1 GCF_000520715.1 Paenibacillus zanthoxyli JH29 | reverse complement strand
CGAAAAAAAGCCGCTCCAGTCCCGGACCGCTGCCCCAGGAAGGATGCAGAAACAACCCGCTGCTGTTCACCGTCTCAAGATTCAGATAAAATACGGACAACCCCTGGCACCCAAACTGCTTGGCTAAGTTCATCGCGACCGTCGTTTTGCCGCTGCTGCCGCTTCCCGACACAATCCCCAGCAGCAAAGTGCCTTCACCCAAACCGGAAGCTGTGCGCTTTCGCCGCACTTCACACAGCTGAAGCATGGAGGACAGCAGCGCAGGCAGCGCTTGATATTTTGCAATCCTTTTGCCGCCTGCAGCACCTTGATTCTCCGTGAACGCCGTGCCGCCGGTTTCCTCCAGAATCGCCCAAGGGACCGCCGCCCGGCCCCCAACGAGCCACGCCTCGATGAATACGGGATCGCCGACAACCGCATCAGGCGCTTTCCCGCCCTTCATGTACTCGGTAAAAACATCCATTCGGCTGAACGCCCTTATATTCAGCATTTCGCCATACTCGCTGTGGTGAACATAGTGGAGCAGCGGTTCGATATACTGGGTTTCACTCACGGCGAGCACGATGTTAGCGGCCATAACCCTCCCCCTTTCCTTAACTTCCTCGT
>NZ_ASSD01000587.1 GCF_000520715.1 Paenibacillus zanthoxyli JH29 | reverse complement strand
GGCTGGCCTGTTTATTGTTAGATCTAGTGTCCGCTCGCTTATAGCTTTGACGTTTATACGACAGACAGGAAGCGCTCCATATCTTCGTCCACTGTCGAGATGCCGCCGATGCCGAACGTGTCGACCAATACCTTCGCCACATTAGGGGACAGGAAGGCCGGGAGCGTCGGGCCGAGGTGGATGTTTTTAACGCCCAGGTAGAGCAGCGCCAGCAGCACGATCACCGCTTTTTGCTCATACCAGGCAATATTGTAGGAAATCGGCAGGTCGTTGATATCCTCCAGACCGAATACTTCCTTCAGCTTCAGCGCGATCACGGCCAGCGAGTAGGAATCATTGCACTGACCCGCGTCCAGTACGCGCGGAATGCCGCCGATGTCGCCAAGATCGAGCTTGTTGTACTTGTACTTGGCGCAGCCCGCCGTCAGGATCACGGTATCGCTTGGAAGCGCCTGAGCGAAATCGGTATAGTAATTCCGGCTCTTCATCCGTCCGTCGCAGCCGGCCATTACGAAGAAGCGCTTGATCGCGCCGGTCTTCACCGCATCGACCACCTGGTCGGCTACTCCCATTACGGCCGCATGAGCAAAGCCGCCGACAATTTCGCCGCTTTCGATTCCGGTCGGAGGCGCGCAAGTCTTCGCCTGCTCAATGATGACGGAGAAGTCCTTTGGAGCGCCGTCCACGCCGTCAGCGATATGCTTGATGCCGGTATAGCCCGTGTTGCCTGTCGTGTACAGCCGGTCCTTGTAACTGTCCTTCGGCGGTACAACGCAGTTGGTCGTCATCAGGATCGGGCCGTTAAAGCTTGCAAATTCCTCATTTTGCTTCCACCAGGCGTTGCCGTAGTTGCCGACAAAATGGCTGTATTTTTTGAAAGCAGGGTAGTAATGGGCAGGTAGCATTTCGCTGTGCGTGTATACGTCGACTCCCGTTCCCTCCGTCTGCTTCAGCAGCTCTTCCATGTCCTTCAGGTCATGCCCGCTGATGAGAATGCCCGGGCGGTCGCCGACGCCGATGTTCACCTTCGTAATTTCCGGGTTGCCATACGTTTCCGTATTGGCACGGTCCAGCAGCGCCATCACATCAACGCCGTACTTGCCACATTCCATAACGAGAGCGACCAGCTCGTCCGCCGTCAGCTCATCGTTTAACGTGGCGGCAAGTCCGCGTTCAAGGAAAGCTTGCGCGCTTGCTTCATCATAGCCCAGCACCGCAGCATGCTCCATATAAGCAGCCATCCCTTTCAGGCCGTAGGTGAGCAGCTCGCGCAGGGAGCGAACGTCTTCGTTCTCGGTTGCAAGTACGCCAACAGCCGCCGCCTTGGCTTCCAGCACTTCATCCGTACCCGGCGTCCAGAGCCCAGCATCATGACCTGCGAGCGGAACGTCCGCAAGCGAGCCGGCCAGCCGCTTTTTCCAGCTGTCACGAATGACAATCCCTTCTCTGACTCTGGCAATAAATCCGTCACGGTCAAAATTGGCGTTGGTGATCGTCGCGAACAGGCTCTTAATAATGAACTGTTCCGATGCGCTGTCGGTCACTCCAAGCTCACGGGCCTTTACCGAATAAATGGAGATGCCCTTCACCGTGTACAGCAGAAGATCCTGCAGATTGGCGACATCGCTCGTCTTACCGCAGACCCCTTGAATCGTGCACCCCGTTCCTTTGGCCGCCTCTTGGCACTGAAAACAAAACATATTGCTCATTGAATAATCGCTCCTTTTATTCATTTTCATCCGTCTGCCATCTGTGTCTTTACTTGTTACTACCGATTGTAGTAGACTGACGTCGAACAATCGGTAACGGATGTTACCGTTTATCTAAAATTATTTTAAAAATTGGGGGAATTCCATGAAGCCAGAGCCTGACGTGCTGCAGACCTGTCTATTTTTCCGCGGAAAAAGTATAGAGGAGCTTGACGCGATGCTGGAGACGATGCGCTATACCGTCCGGGACTGCAGCAAGTCGGAAATGATTATCAGCGAAGGCGAGACCGCCGACCGGCTGGGGATTGTGCTCTCCGGAGTGGTGGAGGTTCACAAAATTCATCCCGGCGGAGGCGGCATAACCATCGCTAGGCTGAAAAAGGGGCAGACCTTTGGGGAAGCGGTGCTGTTCCGGAGGGAGAATGTATATCCGGCCACCATTATTTCTGCGGGGCGCAGCACCGTGATGTTCATCGGCAAGCAGGAGCTGCTGCGGCTATTCGCGGCTGATACCGACATGCTGTCCGGGTATATGGAGAATCTGTCTGAGCGGCTCGTCATGGTCAACCGCAAGCTTGAAATCCTGTCGGCCGGGTCGCTGCGCCGCCGGGTTGTGCATGTTTTGCTGAGGCAGGCGGACCGGCAGGGTACGGACACGATCCGGCTGCCTTTCAGCCGCAAGGTATGGGCCGAGCATCTGAATGCCGCGCGCCCTTCGCTGTCCCGGGAAATGGGCCTGCTGCGCGATAATGGCTGGATTGCGTTCAAAGGAAATACGGTTACGCTACTGGACCGGAAGAAACTGGAGGACTTCATGGAGCGGGAGGAATAAGACGGCGGGGGCGCACCTACGAATGGATATACAGTACGCCGCAGCAATTTGCCGATTATGCGATCGAAATAAAAAAATGACCCCTTTATAAGGAAGGTCATTTCTCTTCGGGCTGCAGCACTCGGTCTGCGATTAACGCTTGTTCAAACAGCTGGACCAATTCGGCGTCATAGTGGATTCCCGACAACCGTTTAAGCTCGTCCATGGCGATCTCGGGTGGAAGGCCCTTACGGTAAGGCCGATCGGAGGTCATGGCGTCAAAGGTATCGGCAATACTGATAATTTTGGCCTCCAGCAGGATTTCTTCTTCCTTAATCCCGTAAGGATAGCCGGAACCGTCCAATCGCTCATGATGCTGCAAGATGATTAGGCAGATATTGTTGTAATATAAATCCTTAACCATGAAGTACCCATCATAACAATGCCGTTTTACAATTTCAAACTCTTCAGCTGTCAAGTAATCAGGCTTGTTCAGAACTTCTTCCGGAGTATGAATTTTGCCGACATCATGAAATGCAGCCGCAAAGTATAAGTCTTCAAGCTGATCCTTTGGCATTCGAAGCATTCTGGCCAACATTAGGCAGTATTTCTGCACTCGCCCGCTATGCTGGTAAGTATAGTTATCCTTTTCTTCTACTTGCTTGAGAACATCCTCCAGCTTCCTGATGCGATGGCTGATGAGATGAAACGCAGGCTTCGTTGTGTACCACAACAGCTTCAGCTCGGTAAGGGTGCTGAAATATACCGCTTCCTGCAGATAATGAGTATAAAAATAATCCCCTTGACTGAGGAGGATGTTCTCATTGTCAGCCTTATAGCTGCACTTGCCTTCAAGTATGTAGAAGAACTCCATGGTGTCAGCTTCTTCGCCGGGATAAAGATAGAATTGTTTGTCTTGCTTAATAGTCTGCAAAATTATTTCCGAGCCGTCACCTCTCGCCAATAGGAGGTGGTCAGAGGATAATTGATGTTCTTGCGCGATGCTGTCTCCTTCCCTTCCCAAGTTCAGGCCCTTCATAATTTCATTCCTCTCTTATAACTCTACTGCTATCGGATCAATCCAAACCTCACGATCGGCGATCTTCACTAGTTTCCAGGAACGCTCGGCGGCAACTCCCAATTGGGCGGCCTCGGCGATGGCTGCGTCTGCAATTTCCAAGGTGTCGTTATATAAATCCGTGATCAGCTTGTCGAGCTCATTGGTATAAATCTTAGTACGTGCGGCAATCAACGCGTCTTTAGGAGAGACTTTTGCGTTCAGTTCGTTCAACTTCGTCTCAACGGCTGCCGAATCTCGGCTTTCCGGGGTAAATAATTGATTGATAAGTTCATCGGAAGCGGCCTGTATTTTCGCAACCTCGGCTGCTGCTTCTGCGTCCTTCTGATCCAGCTTGGCGTTCAGCTTCGCCGCGGCCTGGCCCTGCTCAATCCGCTTAATATCCCGTAAATAATCTTCTTGAAGCTTATCTGCCTTAGCCACTGCTGTTTCAATCTTGTTGTCGATTTGTTTGTTGGCTTTGGCGATAATTTTTAGTGCTTCTTGCTGTTCCTTGGTGAGGTTGTCCGCCACCGGCGAGGCAAAGACCGCACCGCTGAACAGAAATATCGCCAGCATGAGGAGCGATCCGGTGGTCAGTAGCTTTTTGAGCATGTTTACTTTCCTCTCTGAGTTTGGATTCGATTTCATTTTCATTATAGTATCGATTATAGCCGTTTACTAGTTTAATCCGATGTGCAAAATGTATCGGGATTTCCTTTAATTATTTGGATTTTCTCTTGGGTTCTTCGGCAGTCAATTCCCCTTGTTTATACTCCCGAATCCAGGACTGAACCTGACTCTCGGGAATCGGCCGGCTGATGTAGTAGCCCTGAACCTTGTCGCAGCTCATCCTCTTCAGAAAATCCAGCTGTTCCTCCGTTTCGACTCCTTCCGCGGTGACGCTTAGACCCATATCATGACCGATTGCGACTATGGAGCCTGCCAGCGGCATGCTGCTCTTCTCCTCAAGAATGCTGTCGATAAACGATTTGTCGATTTTGAGCGTAGTAATTGGCAGCTGCTTCAAATAGCTGAGGGAAGAGTAGCCTGTCCCGAAATCATCAAGGGCAATCCCGATCCCCCATTTCTTCAAAAACTCCAGCTTGGCGCTGATTTCCTCAAAAGATTCCATAAAAATGGACTCCGTAATCTCCAGTTCCAAATACCGGGGGTCAAGCCCCGTTTCACGCAAAATCTTCAGCACGGTATCCGAAAAATCCTCAAGCAGCAGCTGGATCACCGAAATATTGACCGAAATATGATAAGGGCCCCGGCCCTGACGGTGAAGTCCTGCAAGAAAAAGGCAGGCTCTCTGCAGAACCCATTCCCCGATCGGGACAATTAGGCGGCAGTCTTCCGCAATCCGAATAAAGGAGAGGGGCGAGACAAATCCCAGAACCGGGCTGTTCCACCGAATCAGCGCTTCGAACCCCCAGAGATCTCCCGTATGCAGATTCACCTTGGGCTGGTAATGCAGGGAGAGCTCGTTATTATGGATGGCTCCTCTCAAATGCTTCTCAATGATCATCCGTTCGTCAAAATGCTGCTGCATATTCTGTCCATACAGGACGTACGTTCCTTTGCCCGCTTGTTTGGCCTTGTACATGGCAATATCGGCGTTCTTCAGCAGCTCCTCGGCGTTCTTGCCGTCCCGCGGATACTGGGCAATGCCGACGCTGATGGAGACATGCACGGTGCTGTCGCCGAGCTGGAACGGCTCTTTGAAGCTTTGAATCAGCGCCTCAGCGAAAAAAACAGTCTGCTCCGGCCGCTCCATGTTTTTCAGCAGAATAACGAACTCGTCTCCGCCGAACCGGTAATGCCTGCTCTGGCCCTGGGCTATCTCCAGCAGCCTCTCTCCGGCCAGCATAAGCAGCCGGTCCCCAAGGGTATGCCCCATCGTATCATTAATATATTTGAAATTATCGATGTCCAAAAAGTACAGCGCGGCCTGGCCGCCCTCATTCTCTTCGATATACTCCTTCAGTTCCTCTGTTAGGGACAACCGGTTCGGCAGTCCGCTAAGCTCGTCGTGATAAGCGAGAAGCCGGTGCTTCTCCTCGCTGGCCTGAAGCAGCGTCTGGTTCTCGACCACCTTGTTGTACTGCTCCAGCAGTTCATCCTGCAGGGCGGTCAATTCCTCATAGGTCGACTCCAATTCCTGGTAGCTTATCTGAAGCTTGCTCTCGTATCCTTTAAGATCCGTAACATCCGTCATCGAGCCGGCAAACCGGACATAGCCGCCCTGCTCGTTCTGCAGCACCTTGCCCCTGGCCTGAAACCACTTATATTCCCCTGATTTCGTCCGTATACGGTATTCGCTGTAATAGTATGCAGACTGTCCGGATAGATGCTCTCTCCGCTGCCGGTCCTCCTGTTCGAGATCATCGGGATGAATAATCCCTTTCCAGCCGACATAGAACTCGTCCAGCTCCCCGATTTCGTAGCCCAGAAGCTCATACCATCTGTCCGAGAAGTAATAGGTATTCGTCATCATGTCAAGATCCCAGATTACCGCATCGGCGCCATACGCCGCCAGACTGAATCTCTCGTTGCTCTCCATCAACTGTTTCCGGATACCTCTGACCACCGAGACATGGAACAGCAGCACACCGATGAATATAATCAGCACGGAGAACACCGCGATAAGGATAAGCACAAGGCTTCGATACGTCTCGTAAAAAGAGAACGGCTTGTTAATCACCTCGCTGCCCGGAGGGAGGTCCTTCACCTTAATATGGAAGTGCTGCAATTGGTTGTAGTCAAACACATTGCGGCTCGTGCCGGCGTAAGAGACGGGAATGCTATCCGGACTTTCTCCGTGAAGGACGCGCAGCGCCACATTCGCGGCTTTCTCCCCCAGAAGCTTCCCGCTGAGCAGGTTTCCGCCGAATGCGCCGTGATTGAGTCCGTATTCATACATGTAGTAAAGCGGGACCGTACTGATGGACGCAATTTCGCTTGAAAACCGGTCAAGCTCGGTAACTTTGCCGGTAACATCGCTATAAAAGGTTGTCGCCAGCAGGATGCTGTCGGAGGAAAGCGACGATACGGTCCGCTCAATTTCTTCTTTTGACATTTGGTTCATGCTGTGGAGCTTCAGGCCAAGGTTCATCGAATTCAGTTTCTTTATGACTAATTGGGCCGTAGACAAGCCGCTCTCCGAGTTATCATACACCAGGTAGACATTTCGGATGGAGGGATTAATGTAAAGCGCCATTTTTATCGTTTCGGAAGGGTCAATATTCTCGATGACGCCACTGATGTTCTTCTGGTCCTTGATTCGATCATAACCGATCTCATTTATGCCGCTGAAAATAATAGGCGCGTCGCTTAACAGCTCTTTTCGGTTCTTGGCTGCAAAATCGAACGCGCGGTCATCCGTCGTTATAATAGCGTCGATATGTAATTTTACGTATTTGCCTTTGATCAATTCGTAAAAGCGCTGCAGATTTTCTGCACTCGGATACCTTTTCCAGTCCAGGTATTCCGTATAAATGACAGGAGGAACCTTCGAGCTCTTCAGCCGCTCTTCAATACCGTTGTTCTGGTCATCCGTCCAAGAGAATCCTTTATGATAGGAATGCAGGATCAGTACGTTCTGCTGGGGAGTGTTAGCTTCAACGGCCTTGACCTCTGCAGGCTGGCAAATCAGTGCGAAGAGCAGAAGCAGCCATAATACACTCCACATTCGCCTTTTTTTGGAATAAGCCATCCTTGTTCCCATATGAATAACCCACTCCTCAATGCCCATCATCATGCTCGCAGGAGCAAACGGGAAATTTCGACATTACTATTAATTCGCGGCCTAATTTATACCTCCTTTTATATGTCGGAAGAAAGTTGGATATTATAAATGACCACCTTTATTTTTTGTGAAGTTTTATATGCTAACCGATTGACATACAATGTAACCGCTTTTATACTGAATATATCTTCTAGTCCCTTACTCGATTAATTCACCATTTTCAAGTAGATGAGGAGCCGATCAAATTGACTATTAAAAATGAGATTATGCTGATCACGTACGCCGACAGCCTTGGCAAAAACCTGCAGGAGACCGCCGAACTGCTTTCCGCTCATTTTAAGGATATTGTTGGAGGCGTTCACATTCTGCCCTTTTATCCCTCCTCCGCCGACCGCGGATTCGCCCCGCTTACTTATGAGGAAGTCGATCCCGAATTTGGAACCTGGAATGATGTCGCCAAGATTGCAAACGATTTCTATCTGATGTACGATTTCATGATTAACCATATTTCCCGCAGCTCGGCCTATTTCAAGGACTTTCAGGAGAACAAGGACAATTCCCCTTATCGCGATTTGTTTATCCGTTACAAGGACTTCTGGCCGGGAGGCGAGCCGACGCAGGAAGACGTTGACGCGATTTACAAGCGCAAGCCAAGAGCGCCATACATTGATGTAACCTTTGCCGATGGAACAACCGAGAAAATCTGGTGCACCTTCGACGAGGAGCAGATCGACCTTAATCTGTATTCGGAAACGACGAAAAAGTTCGTGAAGGAACAGCTTCAGGGTCTGGCCGAACGGGGCGCTTCCATTATCCGTCTGGACGCCTTTGCATACGCTACCAAAAAGCCGGGCACAAGCTGCTTCTTTATTGAGCCTGACACCTGGGAAATGCTTGATGAGGTCAAAGCCATTCTGGAGCCATACGGAACGGAGCTGCTTCCCGAAATACATGAGCATTACAGCATCCAGCTGAAACTTGCGGACAAGGGATATTGGGTGTACGACTTCGCGCTGCCGATGCTTGTGCTGCATGCGCTGTACAGCGGGAAGCCGGAACGGCTGACTCACTGGCTGAACATTTGCCCGCGCAAACAGTTCACCACGCTGGATACGCATGACGGCATTGGCGTTGTCGACGCCGCCGACCTGATGACCCCCGAGGAAATCGAGGAAACGAAGAACAACCTATTCTCACAGGGTGCCAATGTGAAGCGGGTCTACAATACGATGGCTTACAACAACCTGGATATCTACCAGCTCAACTGCACCTACTATTCGGCCCTGGGCGACGATGACGACGCCTATGTGCTGGCCCGGGCCATTCAGTTCTTTGCTCCCGGCATACCGCAGGTCTATTATGTCGGGCTATTGGCCGGCAAAAATGATATCGAGCTGCTGGAGCAAACGAAGGTCGGACGCAACATCAACCGCCATTATTATTCGAAGAAAGAAGTCGAAGAAAATCTGGATCGTCCCGTACTGAAACGGCTGTTCGCGCTGATGAAATTCCGCAACAGCTACGCCGCTTTTGACGGTAATTTGACAGTAGTAGACAACGGAGGCGGTTCCAAATTAGAATTAATCTGGACGAATGGACCGCTCCGCGCCACACTGTCCGCCGATCTTGCGACACGGGAGTTCACGGTGCATTACACGGATGAACACTCCGGCGAAGAGACCCTGCTGGCTGGAGTGTGATATCATTCTTTAAAAACATGCTCCTGCGGGACGCGTGCCACCGCCTGCGGCGGTAAAGCGCGCTCCCTCTACAGGAGCCCGGGACAGGAGCGATTGTATGCCCACGATTAAAGACGTCGCGTTAAAGGCCGGGGTCTCGGTTACCACCGTATCCCGTGTGCTGAATAACAGGGGATACTTGAGCGAAGAGTTGAAGAAAAAAGTATACAGCGCCATGGAGCAGCTCAACTATCGGCCCAATGACCTGGCCCGCTCGCTCAGCCGCTCCAAGTCGAATATTATCGGACTGATCGTTCCCCATGCGGCTCATCCCTTTTTCGGCGAATTAATCAGCCACATTGAGGAGCACGCCTATCTGAACGGGTACAGGCTGCTGCTGTGCAATTCCCATTTGAAC
The DNA here is from genome assembly GCF_000520715.1 of Paenibacillus zanthoxyli JH29. Lineage (GTDB taxonomy): Bacteria > Bacillota > Bacilli > Paenibacillales > Paenibacillaceae > Paenibacillus_AQ > Paenibacillus_AQ zanthoxyli. The sequence goes on along the minus strand of NZ_ASSD01000587.1, from coordinate 204 downwards.
AGGAAGAAGGAAGCGGAATACATCGATATGCTGCGCTCCAGCCGTGTCGATGGCATCATTCTGGGCAGTCATACCCTGGAGGTGGAAGACTACCGCCAGATTCACCTGCCCGTGGTCACGTTCGACCGGCGGATCAGCGCCGAAATTCCCTATATTTGCTCCGATAACTATAGGGGCGGGGAACTGGCAACAACGCTGCTCGCC
>NZ_ASSD01000586.1 GCF_000520715.1 Paenibacillus zanthoxyli JH29 | reverse complement strand
CCCGGGCTACCCCAGCCAGTTCCTCCTCGCTAGCTTCATGCAGGATATTCATCTCGGTGCCGAAGGCCTGCAGCAGAAGATTCATCTTCGCCTTTCCAAGACCCGGAATAAACTCCAGAGGCACCTGATAACGGTAAGGCGGGCGGTGCTCCGGAACGACCGGCTTCTCCCGGTCCGCGATATTCAGAATCCGGTCCAGCACGCCCTGCACCAGCTTTACGCTCCCGCAGTACGGACAGCGCTGCGAGGTCGCATAAGCTTCGTCGATAATGCCGCCGCAGCCCGCGCAGTACGTCCGGTGATACTTGCCAAGCCGGGGGTTCAGCCCGTAATTGGCCGTAATCCGGCGGCCTTCGCGGCCTTCGAGCGCGAGCCGCAGCTCCGCAAACGAAGGGGCCGCGAGCTCCATTTCATTGTACTCGCGTCCGATCTTGCCCAGCGAATGAGCATCCGAATTTGTCAGGAACGTGTACGGGTCGAGTTCAGAAATATAGCCGGCCATTTCCGAATCTGCGCTGAGGCCGAGTTCCACTGCG
>NZ_ASSD01000585.1 GCF_000520715.1 Paenibacillus zanthoxyli JH29 | reverse complement strand
CGTGCCGGGGATCCGCTGGACAGCTCCTTGACCGGCTCGTCCTGCCAGGGCTTGCTCTGCTGCCTGATATGTCCCCATATTAGGCCCCATACCAATAGGTGCGCCAGTTGGCGTCAGCAGCGGAGTAACGAAATTATTAATGGCGTCGGCCGCACGATCAAGCACCCTATTTCCGGTAGTGTCCCTATGAGTCACTCCGCTGTTACCAGAGAATGAATTGGACACAAAGTTGCCAATTGGATTCCCACGGGTTAGATAGTTCATACTGGTTGCAAATGCCTTGACCGCTGCCGGAGCGCCGCTGTTATCGATCTCCTGCTGCGTCATCCGGTATTGCGATACGCCGGGAATTTGAGACGCATTAGCTGGCCCGCCGCCACTTGGTATGACCGCCGATGAAGCGGGGAGCTTTCCGGCTAACGCTCTTTGCAGATTGCTGGTCTTCTGCTGGATTGGATTACCCTGCTGCAATAAAGACGGAGCAGGCAGCGTGTTTTGTAGAGTTGCTGGCTGTCGTTTGACTGGCGCAGGCGCGTTTGCGCTCATATCAAGCGGTGCCGGTTGTCCAATGCCTACGCCCGCCAGTGTATCAGTCAGAAGAGCGGATGACTTTACTCTATCTTCCTCTGATTTACGGACAGAATTTGCACGGAAAGCATCAGAACGACTGGTAATGGACTTGCTGTGCCGCTGGCTTTGCAGCGTACCGTCCATGGTCGATTTCTTGATTCCCTCGGCACGCTTACGCTGGCCAGCGACAAACTGATCATACCGCGATGCCATATTACTTCACCTCACTCAGTACCACTTATTTTTATCCCAGAACTGCAGAGCCTTGTACGGGTCGCCATACCGACCTACGACGTATTTAATGCCATACACAGATTGCTGATAAGGATCAGACCAATTTACTTTACTACCGCCGTAGTTTTTTCTGGTTCCGTCCAAAAATTGAAATAACCCTGCAGCCGAAGATTTTGCATTCTTCGAGTTCGGGTTAAAGCTGCTTTCTCGGGCTACCAATTCCTCCAGCGGTTTTTGCCAAGAGCTCGGATAGCCTCCATCTTGAAGCGCGCTGGCAATAGCTGCTGATGCGACAGTGTAGTTTTTCGGATTGGCTTTCGCATCTTTGGCGGCTTTGTAATAGTTGGTGTACGCCCCGGCGTCACCGGGGCTGCTCAGTTTCCCGCCGGAGCGTACTTGCCAACTTCATGCTTCTTATCCAGAGCATCAATTTCATCCGCAGTTAGTCCGAGCAACGACAAGACCTGTTTATCCTGCCCGTCTGGCAAACCAGCGCCCATAACCTGCTGATACATTGCTTCCTTTGATTTGGAATCTGTCGGGAACGTCTTATTCCCGTCTGCATCAGTAGTCGTGAAGGAACTGCGTACCGCATCATAAATCTGATTCGCCGTCATGCCGTTATACTTCGATGCTGTCGGCTGCTGACTATCCCCGTATTGCAGCCACGCTCTGGCGTTCTCATCTTGTTGAATGCCGAGAGTAGCTTCACGGTAAGCTTGGTCATTCTGCTGCTGAAGTTGCTGCAATCCGTAATTAAGGCCGTACTGCCGCACATCCTCATCAAACTTAGCCTTCCACTGCGCATCGCTGATAGAATCCCTCGCCTGCTGGTAAGCAAATTGCTCCGTCTGGAAGTGGTTTTGCCAAGTTTGCTGACCTTCTGAGAAATTCTGCTGTCTGGTAGCCATGCCTTGGTTGAACTGCTGGGCTTGCTGTGCCGCCGTAAGCGGAGCGTTTGAATTCGCTGCTTGGCGGAACAGCCCCTGCCAATCCGATTGAGGCGTAACCGCGCGGCCTGTGATGTCAGCAACCGTCGCCGCAGCACTAAGGTTCGCCTGTTTAGCCTGCAAGTCTTGTGCTTGACCGGCCAGTGTCCGTATCGCCGGATTGTTCTGACTGGCCTGATTCGCTGTCCGTGTCGCTGCATAGAAGGAAGGATCAATGCCGAGAGATTGCAGAATAGCCCGCTGCTGGTCTGCCTGGGCACTAATCTGCGAACGTTGATCTGCCGTTACGCCCTTTGCCTCTGCCTGCTGCTTGTACGCCAGAATATTCTGGATCGCCTGCTTCGCTTCCGGAGGAAGATAATTGCCGGTCAACTGCGCCTCATTCATGGGCGTGGTGTAGTCCTGGTTATATTGAAGGCCGTACAGATTGGACAAGTTGCTTGCTGCGTCCTGACCTACGCCGTAATTGAGCTGCTGCACCTGGAGATTACGGTTAGCATCGTCCGTGTAGCGCTGGTAAGCCTGCTGCATGAGCTGCGGCACCAGCGTGTTCGCCAGATTGGACATTTCTTTGTCCGCGATCTGATTAGCAACGGTTTCGCTGTAGGAAGACTTTCCTTGTCCTCCAGCCCTCAGTTGTGCGTTCGTGTCAATCTGCTGATCAGCGATGCTGGACTTTGCATTCGCCAGCGCAGCCTGATAAGCCGGATCACTGGCTGCATCATACGTAAACGGAGTTGCCGGAGCCGTGAATTGGAAACCGGCATTCTTGTTGATGGTTTGGCCCAGCGTGTCCAACGTTTGATTAACCCGGCTCTGTGGAGGCGTGTAGACCGCTTGGTTTACATTAGCCGCAGCTTGAGCCATTGGACTGATTTGGGCTTGCTTAGGTTGAGGCAGCGATGCATAAGCCTTATCAAAGTTCCCCTGCGACGTGTAAGTGGTCCCTTTGTTGTTGTAGTCGGCTTTCATGAAATTATTCCCATCCACAGTGACATAGCCGTTTGAATAGCCAACGCGGCCGTTCCCGATTCCTCTCTTATTCAAAGCGTCGCGGATACCGGTTGCGTACGGGTTAGGTGTTGTTGTAGCCATAATGTCAGCCTCCTTTCCAAGCATGAAAAAGAGTCTACCAAACGGTAGACTCTGAATTACTATCTCTTCCAGCTTTTATATATCTCTCGACCAAAAATTACGATGGTGATTATTCCGCCCGGAGCACCTAAGAAGAAATACGGGGCAGCAAAGAATATCAAGACACTGACCGTTAGGGCTACCTTGTAATCCGATGGTAATCGGCTTAGTTCTTCCTCTCGCCAGTCTGAAAACCGATCATTCAACACGATGTAGAGTGCCAATAAGGCTGCAATTGTAATCAAGTATTTTCCGATATAATACGCCATTATTTTCCTTATAATTCTGCAAGTTTCGCTTGTATGTCTTGAATACTCTGCTCCGCTTTGGTAATTCTATCGGTCAACTGTTTATATTTATCATTGAGATATTGGAGTTCTTCACCGTCATATTTACCGGAGTCAATTGACGATTTAATGCTACCTAGCGCTTCGTTATATGATGACAGCAGGCTTTTTGTTGTATCAAGCTCTTTCTGGAGCTGCTCCTTCGTATAACCTCTGAATGAGTTTGTCGTCAGCACAGAATCACCAACTTTCAAATTAACTTTCTTTCCATCGATAGTTACCGTGTACCCGACCGATTCACCGATTGCGCGCACGGACGCATATGTTTTTCCGTCAACTATGATTCCGGTCAGCGTTTGACCGTCTACAGATACTGTTGTTTCAGCTTGTACTTTCAGCCCGACTAGACTTTTGATATCCTCAGCAAAAGCTGACACCCCGCCGAACAACAGCGCGCCAACGATAATTCCGGACACAAACTTTTTCATCACCGTTCTCCCCCTTGGTAAAAGTTTCTATCCTTTATTATCGTCGGAAGCAGCAAGAAATTTCAATAGTTTTATGGAGAAGTAGGGAAGGTTCCACCTCCGCTTGTGGCGTTGGCTGGGTTTCCGTGATTGTGATCAGGTGTAGTAACGGTATGTGTATGACCAATGTTCGATTTAAGGGCCATGTCGTTTTCGAGATTTTCAAGACGGTCCCATATCTCGGTTAACTCTTGTAAGAGAGTTCTATTATCTGACAAGTTGTATATCTGATCCCAATTATCAAATATAGTTCGCCCTCCACTCGCAAAGTCAATTCCATTTGGACCGTATATCTCTAAATTACCAAATATTGTGTCTATTCGGCCTCTGAGAGCCCCTCCAGCAACAAACTCGATAGCAGGAGCACCAGCGTAATTAGACACATACTTGATGTAATTATTCAGATCAAAGTACGTAGCTAGTAAATCCTCTGTATTATTCATCTCTGCGCGAGGATACCCTCCATTCCGTGTCGCAATGTACGAACCAAATATCTGTATGGACTGGATCAACCCCGCCGTAATCGTCCCCAGATTAGCGCTGATTGCGGACAACTCGTCTACGTCAATTTTATTGGCAGTCACTGCTCCAGCTTGAATTTTATCCGCTGTGACCGCACCCGCTTGAATCTTCTCCGCCGTCACAGATCCAGCAACAATCTTTTCAGCCGTGATACTGTTGGCGCTGATATTATTCACATCCAAATTACCATTGACGATGAACTCCAGGTCCTTCGCCATGAGCGCGACAGTGTTCGCCAAGTTCTTCACATAGGCCAGCACCTGAGCAATATCCTGCGTATTCTGCGGCGCAGCGATTCGCGGAGCATCACCCCAAAGTGGCATACTCCATCCCCCTCCTATCTAATCGACAGTTGCCGAACCTGTCTGGTTATTTCATGTATCTTCACCCAGCCGCTTCCGCTTATCTTCATCCTTATCCAATTTTCGCGCGTGAAGCTGGATACTGGTATGATGACACGGCGTACTTGCGGGCCACTGCCGGAGACCGTCTGTACGAGCGTCCAGTCCTCTCCGGTGATGGAAGGCGACAAATACACATTCAGGCTTCCGGACAGTTCCACGGCCAGCCATAGCTTGTACCAGCGCTGCCTCTGCGCCAGGCTTCCATTATTAAACGGCTTAGTAGTGACTGACCAGTCAATGGCTGCCCCGCCGTCGGTCGTTCCTTCCAAACGAAGCACTCGCCCGGAAGCGTCTCCGATGTACAGCCTACCCCCCATAACCGAAAACTGCGCAGCTGTTATCCCGCGCCATAGGCTCCAGGCTTGCACGCTGCTGCGTGGATCGTAGACCAGCAACCTATCTGGCGGGAGATTGAATAACAGCCTGCGTCCGTCAGACCCGGCTACACTCTCCGAAGTAATCCCCCCGACCAGTAGCTTTCCAATGACTTCCGAAAAAGTCTTATCCGGCAGTGTTCCTCCACCATAATCATAGATGCCGGTTCCGTGCATGATCCGCAGGAAGCCGTCCAGTGTAGCTATGGCTTTATAGTTGACCGTGCCCACCTCTTCAGTGATCTGGCGCGTATTGAAGTTGGAAGGCATCGTACCATACAACTCGTGCATGCTCCCCGGCATACCGATAGTCAGCCGAGTCAGAGAACCAGTTAGCATGTTGATTTGTTCGCCCTTGTTTGACTCCATCGACTTCCGGTACGAGTCATTCGCGTTACCGTCGAAATCATTCCAAGATGTAGGGTTATCAAGCGCACAGGACCACAATTCCGTACCTACTGCGCACCAAAGCCGATTTTGATAGGTTGTGATGTACTTCCCGTTGGAAGGAGCGCCGGACAACTCCTGCACGCTACCGCCGTCGTATCGGCGCATGGCGTCCACTCCGTTGCAGCCGATTAGATTGACCGTTCCTAGCTTACCGTCGAAGTTGGTAAAGGACCACTCTGCCGAAGGGTTCAAACCGCCTACGAGTACATCCCAAGTTGATCCGTTCCAGCGTCTCCAGGTTCCGTCATTAAAAATAACGTGTAGTTCCCGGTCCTGCCATACGCCCATGCCGAGTACACGGCTTCCAACGCCGCCTATGACCGAATAACCTGGACGGGTAACAAGCGCTGGGAAGTCGGTACTGTCCATATTGCTCATATCCGTAAAAAAGCTCTCTGAAAGCGACAATGGGTCAAACGTACTCAGCCCACGAAACTCGCGGATTGGAATCGGCGCCTGAATGCCGGATAAATGCTCGGCCTGCGGCTGGCCGTATTGAATTGGCCTCATGTACTCACCGCCCCAGAATAGTTCTGCGCGGCCACGTTCCACATCGCTTTATATTGCGCTTCATAGTTGGCTGCCTTGATCGCGTCGTCCTGCGTGTTTGCCAGATAAGCAGCCAACGCCAGTACATAGGACCAGTGATATTCTTCCGGTGCGTCGGGGACAGCGCCAAGATTATCCGACGTGAAGTTGCTTGTCCCGATTCGGTGATAACGCAAGAAGCCTTCCAGTGTGTCATACGGTGCAGGCCACAGCGTAAGCTTGTGCTCTATGTCATCAAATGTATAGGCATTCTGAAACGGCGTCACCGCTTCACTGTCAAGGCTCCTGTACCGGAACATGCCAACCATAACCAGGTCGATATTCTTCTGCCGAATGTCACTGGCAAGCGTATATTCGTTTTGTGAAGCTACTGTGGAAAATCTCGCTTGCTTCGGAATTTTCACAACATTGAAAAAGTCTCGGTTGATTTCAGTTAGTGCCGCTAACTGGTCAACTACGGTAACATCGTGAGGGACAAGAATCGAAGCCTCCCCAAGAATAGAAGCGATGTTCAAGTTTATCACCTACTCTGCTATGGCTGATTTATATGGGTCAGGGATATCTTCGACGGTTATTCGGCCCAGTTCAAGCAGAAACTTGTATAGCCTTAGTTTGCGCTCATCCATCTACTACACCCCCAATTGCAAGCTGGCAAGGTCGGCCACCAATTGCTTTAGTTCGGCGATTTCTTCGGCCTGATTTTTAGGCTGAGGATGATCCTCCAGTTGGTACGCTTCCCAGGCAGCCAGCAGTTCCTCTTCGGTTGGCTGCGGGGCTTCCAGGTTCCAGACGGCGATGTATGGGCCTTTACCATCTGATTTATCAAGTAGCGCAAAATCTTTATCCACCCGGGCAGATGGAAAGATGTGTTTTATCGCAAGGTATAGGTCCACGTTTCATCCTCCTTTTAAGCAATCTTTATAACTTGCATATACGTGTAATATCCGTCCGGGTTTGTTGTTGTTCCGCTCCGACTCGATGTCACCCACATGGCTAGTTTAGCATTTGCAGCAGCTACAATTATGGCAGAGCCAGTCAATTGTTGGTAACCTGATGATCCTGGCCTTTGATGGTCGACATTAAGCAAAACGGCAGCATCCGAACCCACAGCAAGCTTGAGTTCGTCCCCTGCAACTGCGTTTGTTACTTCAACAGCCGCAATAACTAGATACATCCCCGATGTTGGGCAGTTGAATAGTCCTGTTGATGGGTCATAGTTGCCTAAATTGTCATTCGATTCGGCGCCACAAATAACTCTTAGCCAAGAGTTGGCCGAACTTATTGTTTGCTGCGCAGTATGACTGGCAGAAACAAAAGGCCGGGAGCTAGCGGTATTATCCCCCCACGGGTTCATAACACCGCTTGTGATAATGCCCCGGTTGTACGCGTGTTCCATTTCGGTTCCCGCTGTCTGCACCCCTTCTTTCGTCACCTTCCCGCCTTCGGTTGCAAATATGCCGTAAACATTTCCCGTGCCGCTGTTACTGGCGGATATAATGGTTGATCCTTGTGTGGCGTGAAGCGCTGCGCCTTTGTTGGAAAATTCGCACCCTGCCACCCTCACAGACGTTCCGTTACTTGCCTCCACTCCCGTCTGCGTCGGCGTCTGCGTTACGACACTTCTGCAAAAGACAAGCTGACAAAAGTTTGAATTTGTGAACTTAAACGCTTGCCTTGATGTTGTTACCGCAGTGAAGCCGCGAATGAATATTTGGTTGACGCAACCATACACATAAAAGCTGTTTACGATAAAATTCGCTGCATCCGCCAATGATGCGCCTCCGTATATATAGATTTCGGTCGATCCGTTGTAATCTGCGATTAGAACATCTTCAGCATAAGTGCCAGCTGCGACGTTAATAACGACGGCATGGTCTGCGTGTTTCGGCACACTCTTGACCGCCTTCTGAATAGTCTTAAACGCCCCGCCTGCCGTATTACTAAGTCCGTTATTACTGTCATTACCATCCGTTCGCACATAATAAGTAATATCCGCTGTTGTCGCTTGTACAGCGCTAACCGGTAACTGACCGGCAGGGAGCTTTGTGGAGGCGTCAAGCGCGGCCACACCGTTCGCAGCGCCCTTCTCTATAAATTGAATCGCTCCGTCCACTTTGGTCTTATCTGCCCCGCTCATTAGCCCACTGGCGCCGCCGGCTACCGCATCGGGGATAACGTCACTGCCGCCGGTGATATGGCTGCTGGCATGAGCGCCAGGCGTCGCCGTACCGGTCGCGGTGACGATGAGCTTTTTGATTGCTGGATTCGATGTAACAGTGATCCCCGTACCGCCCTCGATGGTCATAGCATCTTCCGGAACTGCGGCAACAACATCGTTGACTGTCGCGAAGGCAGGCTGATTGACCTGGGCTCCCGCCTCTATTCCCGCCAGCTTGGCATGTTCGGAAGCCGACGTATGGACGTCTGTGTTGTCCATATGAGCTTTGGCCGCTTCCAGCGTTGTAGCTGGTGCTGTCAGCGCACTGGACTTACCTGTAATCCCTTTGATAAGCGTGAACAGGCCGGACAGCAGAGCTGTCAGTGTCCCGGTGAGTCCGGGTGTCACGGAGTCGGTTGCTGTCCGGTTACCGATTACGGTATCTGTAGCGGAATCGGCTGTACCTGCTCCGGCGGCGATCCCATCCAGCTTTGTTTTATCCGCTGCGCTCTCAAAGCCTGCTGACGAGGGCGTTGCCACCGGGTGAGTATGATCTCCAGCCGCTTTGCTGTTCCAATTGGTTTTGTCGGCTGGGGTAACGTGAATGTCGGCATTTGCTATATGATCGTTGAATTCTACATTTTGCTCATCGGTATATTGCTTTGCCGCAGCTAAGACAGCATCTGCTTTCTCCTGCGCGCCTGCTGGTGTTTCGTATTGAGGCGGCGACGATCCGGCGATATCCTCGCTGGTGTTCCGCCATGGATAACGGTCGCTCATAGCTACCACCTTTCTTTTACTGCATAGCGTTCATATCCGCTGTTCGCTGCTGTGTACTCCGCCAGAAGCTGCTGATACTTAGCGTCAAACTCCTGCGCTTCAATACCTGATGTGATCTCACGTAGTACTCCGAATACCAGCAGCATGTCATAGTCCGGGTCAAAACCGGTTGGATTGCCCATGTCCAGCAGTGTGAGAGGATACACAACCGGAACATGAAAGACTTTAAGCCCATAAGCAATATCCTCATCTGGCGCGGGAACAATCCCGATCCGCCCCGCTTGGAAGTAGTAATAAGGGCGAATGGACCGCTCATTGAATTGACGGAGTGGAATCCGCAAATACTCATGGTCTGTCCCGGGAGCGCGGCGAAAATCAACGTCCACAACGTTTCCGGGCGGACATGGTAGCGGATACTCCGGCACACCTGTATAAAGGTCAATGGCCGTACATACTGTATCCGATTGCCGCTGTGCTCCTGTATATGCACGAAACAACCGATCCCTAACAGAAGTGATCTTCCGAAGGATTGACTGCGGAGACAGATAGTTAGGTGACTTTTCCGCGATTTCCTCCACGACTTCGCTGACCAGCATGAAGAATCACTCCTTTTCCAGATTCGAAACCTCTCTGTGAAATTATGTGACGACAGTACCTGTTGCATCTTTCCATTGCGAACCAGTCCACCAAATCGGTTTGTTTAAGGTTGCGTCATAATGGCAATACCCAGCCGCCGGAGTGGTCGGACGTGCGGTACCATAGGACGCCTGCTGGAGACCATCTTTTACGAACGGGACAATTAGCTGTGACAGTCGGTAGTTAACGGCCTCAAAGCCCATAAGACCGCCATAACTGGTTGTGTTAATCTTGTCGAACTTAACGGCTAACACATGCCACCCCTTACGGGCAATGTGGATAGACCCGTGCCTATTTGCTGCCACGGTCGCCTTAGTCAAGCCGAATTGGAAGAAAGTTTCACCAGCCAGAAGGGCAATCGGTACAGTTGACGGGGGTTTAGTCGTAAAGTAGTTCGACGTAATGCCCGTGATGTCGTCCATACTATAGTCCGGCTGTTGTACTCCAAAGTCGAGCGTAAAGTCTAGCTTGGACAAGTTACCTGCCTGAACCGAATCACATCCGAGATAACCTACCGGATAAATCACGGTGTCGTCTGTCTCTGTGTAGAACGAATAGTAGATAACCGCACCGTTCGTTGTCATTTGTGCTTGAATACCTTGATCAGCAACCTTTTCAGCAGGAGTATAGGAATACTGGTTACTACCAAATACTGCACCCTTGTAGAAAACGTTATCAAGCGTTGGTCGTGTAAGTACCCGAGAACCATTTGTTACAACAAATGGTTTTGCAGGACCGCCTTCACCTATAAACATAGCGGCTACTTTCTTACCGAAGATTTCGTACCCTTTACCGTTCATATGCCATCCGTCGGAGAAGTAATCAACACCATGGTTGGCCAGAAACTCCTCGGCATCGACGAGTGGAATACCATATTTCGCGGCCAAGGCTGATAGCGCATTGGCGAATCCGTCAATCACGGTAGATTGATCGCGGACCTTTGGCGGCGTCAGCATGATAACCCCGCATCCCCAATTCAACTCACGTGTGATAATCTTCTCATAACCGGCAATAAACAGGTCAATGCGGTCATACCAGGTATTCCAGGTGCCTACTGCGTCATTGATACCCAGCATAATAAGCGTCATACACGGCACATTAGTAGTTTTACTGTTCGTCGCAAAGTGTAGATAGTTTAGATCTACATTATCGCCACTAAAACCTTCATTTTTAACAGTTACTTTGCCTGTGCCATAAACCTCATCCATCGCCGTCTGCAAAGACTCAGGATAGGTGATGGCCGCTCGCTGTGTTGTGCGAACGTCGCCGTTTGACATGGTATCCCCAATGCCCGCCCGCTTGTTCGCGCTCACCGTGTCCTGCCCGTATGTGAGACTGTCGCCCCGGCACTTAATTGTTACCTTACCGCCGTTGCGCAGCGCTTTGTAAAACTCTCCGTAGTATTGGGATTGAAGGGACTGCAACGAGGCTGAAGCGGACGATCCGCCTACAAGGTCAATCGGATCTCCATTGTCATCCAGGAATACCACATAATTCTGATATCGGCCATGTGGTAATTCCGGAGCATTAGCAGCCGGGATTACTTGGTAATAATCAGGTATTCTGGTCTTTGGCAATGGCACGTTTACCGCCTCCTCTTGTTTTGGTTGGGATCACTTGTGTAGCCGATCTTGGGCGCAGGCGTCGGCTGAACCCAATGGACCCACTGCTGACACGGCTTTCTCTTTTCGGTCTTTGAGTCAAATGCTGATAGATCGCGTTCAGAGCGTCCAATTCGTCCCGATATGGGTAAGGCATACACATTCCTCCAAAAAGCAAAGCGGGAGCCGTTAAGCCCCCGCTGCTCGATTATTCTGCCACTTCATGACCGTAGATGAAGGAGTAGTTCAGGAAGCCGTAAGCCCACCGGCCAATAGCTTTGAACTTGCTCGCTTCGGTGTCAAAGTCGGTCATCGTTCCGTTGTCGACCTTGCGCCGTTCCTGCCATTGGTTCAGATCCTTCAATCTGGAAGAGTCAGCGGCCCACCAGTTGCGACGTGCGGACGGAGCGATGAACGGGTTAACGATAACCTTGATGTTACCCATATACATGTTCGCATCGAAATGATTGCTGCCCGGTTCATACTTCGGAAGGTCAGCGTCCGGCAAACCAGCAATCTTGAAAGCAGCACGTGCATTATAAGGCGCGACGATCAGAGTGTCCGGTACAACAGCCAGCGGGTTACCTTTGTCATCGACCCACTCCTGCATAGCGACGGCTGTCGCATCCCAGTTGTCGATAGTCAGCGGCAGAATGCCCTTGTTGGACTGTACATCAGCGCTGTTGGTCGGGCTGTATGGATGATCCGTTGCGCAGAGTGCCTTCCCGTCAGGTCCGGCATAGTTGTCTGTTCTTCCCTTCCAGTTGACTCCGGTTGTGCCGAACGCGTTGACCAGGAATTCCACAGCCTGGAGTTGACGAGTTTTATATACGGCATCGGCCAAAGAGGAGATCCGGCGACGAATCTCAGTCAGCTTCAAATCATCAATGAAATCGCGGTCGATGATCCGGCCAAGCGAGAACTTCCGATTCTTGATGATCTTCTGCCACAATTCGTCGATGTCCTCATAGGCTACTTGGTTATTCGACCGGTTCCATTCCTCCATCAGACCTTCACCACCGATACCGTCATAGGACTCGATAGCCTTATTGGAATCAGTCACGTTGTAAAGCAGCGGGATGAAGTCCTTCTTGTTCTTCATCGCCAGCGAATAAAGCTCCTTAAAAATCGGTTCTAGAACACGCGGGTCCCAGCGAAGTGCAGTTTGCATGAGTTAATCCCCCTTCTCTATTAGGAAAACTGGCGGTTCTTTACCTTAACCCGCGCAGTTTTCTTGTTTGTATTGATCTCCATTACGGTAACGGGGCCACCGGTCACGGTCGCCGCATTGATAGACAACCCGTCTGCGGCCAACACAACGGCATTAACGCCGGAGACAAAGCCTCCTGCTGGCGTACCCGTGTATGGCGCGTCGTACCAATCGCCTTCCCGTGCCAGGATAAACTCAGTCGGCTGGTCTGTTCCAGCCGTCACATTGGCTATCAGAAAGCCCGCGACGGCGTCGGTTGGTCCTGCCTTCGTTACCCTGCCAGACACAATTTTGATCGCCTCACCGGCTGCTCCCGCCTCACTATTGGTCATGAGGAACGAGGTAATGCGCGTCGGGTCCTTGCCGTAATCGTTGTAAATGTAGTTAAATCCTTGCGGCATCGTCTACCGCCTCCTATCGCTTGTAGTTTTTTGCATACTTCTTGGCACTCTTCGGGTCCAGGCCAAACATGCCGAACGCCTCTTTCAATTCTTGCGGAACCTCCGGCTCCGAGTCGGCCGCAGCGGCACCGGTCACCTGAGATCGCTTATTAAGCCGCTGCTGCTTCAGCGCAGCCTGTTCGGCTTGCTTGCGGGTTTGGGCGGCCAGACTGTCCCGATGCACAAGCTCATAGGCGTCAATTGGGTCGTAGCCGCGCTGAAGTTTCGCCTGCATGTCCGGCGTCAGCCAGTCGGCCCCGGAGCCGTCAGGATTAACCGTTGCAGCCAAGGAAGGGTATTTGGCAAACAGCGCCTCCCAGCCTCGCGTAGCCTCCTGCTGTGCCGCTTCCTGTTGTCGGGTCTGCTGCTCATGCTCATCCCGCTGAAGCACGGCACGCGCCTGCTGGAGAATCGGATGGTTGTCCAAGTACTGGTCCAACACATCTGGGTTCAGACCTGCTTCCTCGGCTTCCTGTCGCAGATGCTGTTTCAACTGGTCGAAGTGATCCCGCTGCCGCTGGACTTGTTGCTGCTCGATCTTGTCCAGGTTGGCAAGCAGATCGGCGTGATCCTTGTATCCTTGCTGGCGTGCAAGGCGGTCAAGGGCCTGTTCATACTGCTGGGCGCGACCTTTTATTTTTCCATAGTTGAGTCCCATCTGCAGATACTCTGGAACTTCATCTTCGTTGACTGTGACGTCCTGTCCGTTATGCTTGACGGTAACGCCCTTAGACTCTTCCGAGCGGCGATCTATGGCAGGATCAGCTTTTTGGTCTTCGTCCAGATCGTTATTGTCATCTTGGTCATCGTCGCCTTCGTCATCCTGATCTTCAGCGGGAAGCTGAATACCGAAGGCGGCATAGTAAGCCTTGACCGATTGCTCATCATTGACATCAACTTGCTGCTGCTCTTCAACCTCTGCGCTATGGCTGGCGTTTTGGCCTTCTGTCATGATTAAATCCTCCCTTGTCCGCTATGGCTGGCGGCAGATAAATAGGCCGATGCAGTCTCAGCACCGGCCTATCAGATATATTCGATTAACTGATCGATATTTGCCTTGACGACGCCGTACATGATATCAGCTTGCATATGACCGACCAGGACGTTTTTGTCCGAAAAATCGCAGTTAAAATAACTGGTTGCAACCGCCCCATCAGTTAGCTGAGAAGCGAATGCGAAGTTCACTAGATTCCCTTCCTTAGCCTGCTCCAAAATGTACTCCAAAGCGTCAATCAACTTATCTTTCGGAGTTTTGAACCTGATAATTCTAGCCACTCAATCACCCCTTACCTGATTGCATCATGTTGCTGGCGACCTTGGCCGCCTCCAAATTCATTTTCTGCTGCTGCATATCGCGGTCGAATTGCTGCTGCTCTTGCGCCCGCTGGTCCGTCTGACCTTGAAGCTGCGCGACCTGCTGCTGGAGTGCTTGATTTTGCTGCATGGCCTGCTGCGCTTGAGCGAGCTGCTGCTGCATCTGCTGCTCATGTTGAGACGTCTGCTCGATGCGGTCCTTAATCACGTCCATTGGCTCCATGCGGCCGTTTTGGATGACGTACCGTACCGCTTCTGCGTCGATCATAGGCAGCTGCGTGATCGGGTCCACGATCTTAAGCAGATTAAACGCGAGCTGCATCCAGTATTCACGCTCCTGTGGCTTTTCGGTTCCGATGTGAACGGTTATATCGAATTCCGGCACGTACTCCTCTCGAACTTGCAGTTCCTCGGGAATCGGCTGCCCACTCATCGGGTCCGGGACCTCATTGCCCGTCTGGAACGTGGTATCAACCGAAGATACGATTGCGTCGCGGCTCATGGACACCTGACGTCCTGTGACGCGGGCGATACGCTCATCCTTATAAAACTGGGCGATCAGCTCGATGTACTGCGCAAATACCTCCTCCAGCACTTCCTGGATGGTGTCCGACGCAGTGTTCAGCCGGGTTCCGGCAGCAGACATCAGTGCTTTGGCCTGCTCGCCGCTGGTCACGTTGGCATTGGCCTGGCCGTTGGAGCTGTCGAACTGACCCGGGATCTTCTGAAGCATCTCGTCGTAATAGTTCAATAACGAAAAAATGCTGCCCGGAATGTTAATTCCCTGCAGCTCCTTCACATCATTCATGCGACCCTGAGCAACGGGCAGCATAGCTCCCGGCTGGCTGCGGCGCTCTTGCCATGTCGTTGGCTTAGTGATGGCGCCTTCCTCGTATATGATTCCGCCGTTGCCTTGGCGGGCCATCGTCTCGATGGCGATTTCCGCATATTTGTTCTTCATGATTTGCGGCTTCACCATATCCCTCATGAAGCCCTTGCCCCAAACGCTGTCCTCGTCCGGAAATAGCGTCCGCGCCTGAAACGGATATTGGCCGTGGTCGTATACATACGCCTTGTGTTCCAGGAAGACGCCTGAAGTCGTAACGTAAATGCAATGTATGCCTTCCATGCGCCCCCCGGACTTGGCAATATCTTCAGAGGGATCAATGCCTCTGGACAATTTATCCGCCGCCTGCTCAGTGAATAGGTCGTTATCTTCCGGCGTGATCAGTTTAGGAAGCCCACGATACCAGTATTCAATGAGTCCGGCCGTCTGCCGACGCTCAGGAACGGTTGTGTCCAGCTCATCGCTGCTGAATACCTCATCGCCTCCGCCGTTATCAGGTTCGACCTTTGCCCCCTGATCCGGCCAGCACTTGCGAAAGTACTCCATTGTCTGCGGCGTCTTGATGATATGCGCTGCTCCGTCCTGCAAATACAAGAAATCCTTAATGCGCGGGTCCGGATAAAATGTCCCCAGGTCCACGGGAATAATGTCGTTCCTGCCTTGATACCGGTTCTGGCCCCTGCCACCTTCGACCGTCGGATCGAAGATCGTCTTGTATACGAGCGGGCCATGAATGATCATGCGCCGGACGGCTCTAACATGCTTGGCCTTGAACTTGATCTGCCTGAGTTCCTGCGGCATGAATAGGTTGAGCCTAGCTTCCTGCTGCTTGTCTCCCTCCTCTACTCCTTCGAATTCAGGGTACGGCATCCAGCCGCATAGCTTGCCGACAATGGCCTCTATCTGCGACCACGCGATATTCTCGACGGCGTTCGGCCTGTACTTAGACGAGCTGTCCGGGCGAAGGCCATACCAGTGATCGCCTTTATAAAACCGCTGCTCCTCCTGCCAGTGCTTCTCGACCGGTTCGCGGGCAGCTTTGAACACATTGAAGTCCGACATCACCGCATCGTAAAGCGCCTGCTGCTCAGGCGTATTGGGATCAGTCGCAGCTTGCTTGGCCGCGTCATCGTCAAATACACCACGCAGAGACTTGCTAGCTTTATCAATCAGCCCAGTCATTAGCGTCATGCATCACCACCTCCGTCGTCATACCAACTCAAAGGCTTGCGCTCCGGAGCTTCAGGAGGCCGGTCAGAGCGTGGCTGATGCGCGACATACTCCACATAGTTGCGGGCCATCAGGCGGTCATGTAGATCGCTTATGGTCTTGTCCTGTTCCCTCATCCGCCACGCCGAAAAGGCGATAGCCGCCAGGGCTACCGCCATCAGACCAATTTCCATTTTCTTCACCCTTTCGATGCATAAACACTGCATATTTTCCAAACACGTCGAAAATGAGAATCCAGTAACGTCGCGGGTTTATGGCATCATGCATAACGTATGCATAAAGACTTTTCAGCCAAAAACAAATAAATCCTTATGTGCCAAGGATTTAAGTGCTTGGACATGTTCACCAAATATTGTCTTTTGTGCACATATCTTGCATAAATGATGTATACGAAATTACCAAAATCCTTGCGCCTTTGGCGTATCGTCATCCTCATCGTCATCCTCGAAGTTTCTCCGTTTGCCGGGCATGCTCTCGGGCTGTGCCGACCAGGCAGCCTGTTGGCTAGTGCTGATCGTATAAACCAGCTCTCCAGCCATGCTGACCGTATCCACCTGATCGTCATGAGCTCCTCGCGGGAAGGAGATTAGTTCCAGCTCAAAGTCCTCCAGCCATCCAGCGCCGGAGCGGTGGAATACTTTACCGGACTCGTATCGGGCAGACATTGGCAGCGCGCGCGTCACCTTATCCTTGTCCACCTTTACAGGCAGCACCGTCATTCCGTCCCGCTTACACTCCTGAATCAGATTCGTTCCGAACGTCTTGTCTTCAATCGCCTGGAAGCGAGGCCGATGTCGGTACTCCAAATCCTTCAGCAGCTTCTTCTGCTCCGGGCCTTCGATGTGGGTCCGGTATACATCGTCGATCAGAATATCGTGCGCTGGCGTCACCCAAAACGTGGTCACGACAAAATAGTCGTTGATCGTCTTGACACTGTTTGCTGTGTCGACTGTCTGGAAGCACCAGCAATCTTTCTTCTCGAACCGTTTTCCAGAGCTGAGTACAAAGTACTTCGCGCCCTGCAACTCCTCTTCCCGGTAATACTGAAAGTTCTCCCGCTTGAAGATAGATCCTTGAGCTGCACTTGGCCGCTGCTGATATAAAGCACCGAACACATAGGAACCAACGTCTGCCTTTATCTGCTTCATCCGCCGTTCGTCAAATCCGTATTCCGGCCACAGCGGCTCTCCATGTTTTCGTCCTAGATAATCATCCTCCTCGGCCAACGCTGGAAAGTTGATCACTGTCCAGCGCTCCCCTTCGTGGATGCCTTCCTTAATCTCCTCTGCCTCTTTCTTTAACAGCCTGCCGACCAGGTCGTCCTCATGCCACCGGGTCATGACGACGATGATCCGGCCGTCGGGTGTAAGACGTGTATACAACGTCGACGTGTACCAGTCCCAAATTTTGTCCCGGATAACAGAGGAATTGGCTTCCTCTGCATTCTTGACTGGATCGTCGATAATCGCAATCCGGGCGCCTTTACCCGTGATGGCTCCCCCTACGCCTGCAGCCGTGACGCCACCTCGGAACCCTTCAATACCCCATGCTTCGGCGGATTGATTGTTAGGGTCGATCCGGGTGTCGAATACCTCGGAATGAGCGCTCAGGGTGTCGCGAGCAATACGGGAAAAGCCTCGGCTCAGGTCAATCGAGTATGAAGCGACGATAATTTCGTCCGATGGGTTTCGCCCGACATGCCAGGCTGGGAACTTTTTAGATACCCGTTCTGACTTGCCGTGTCGGGGCGGCATTGTAACAATAACCCGCTTGAGATCACCGATAGACACTTTTTGTAGCACATCATCCAGCACATCCAGGTGCTTACCCTCGCGGTCTCGGAATTCGCTATCGAAGTCCATGAAATACGAGAAGTCATTATGCGCCCGGGCTGCACGAACCTCATCCAGAGTCGGTAGCGCTTGAAGCTTTGGTGATGATGCTCTCAAGGTCGGCCAGCTCCTTTCCGCTCAATTTACGCAGATTGTGTACCTGCTCCTGAACCACTTTGCCCGAGTGCTCGACAAGCTGCTTATCCCGCCAGAGATCCGGTCGGCGGTTCTTGAGCCAGAATATCTGCGCGGTGACATCGCCCTGAACTTCTTTCGTCACCCGCTTAGTTTCGACCATAGCACGCTTCAGCTCGCCTGTCTCTTCATCCTCGACAGTACCAGGCTCCCTGGTAACCTCATCATACCGGTACCCCAGCGCCCTCTTCAGCAGCGCATTCTCAACCTGCCGATCGACGACCTCTTTGCCCTTTTTTAGGGACTCGCGAATCTCGCAGTAGTCTTGCTTGTAGCGGTACAGCGTAGCGACGTTCACGCCCATATTGGCCGCGATCTGCTCATCTGTCAGTCCATCGCGGGCCCAGCCTTCAAGCTTCAGCAGCCCTTCGGGCGTGAGCCAATCGTGATATTTGCCTTTAGCCATCCGGACTGCCTCCTTCGCTCAAAGTTAATGTAAATGCAAAAAAGAGCCGCCCGAAAGCGACTCCTGTATATGGACAGACTTATAGCACTGCATGAGTTACTACACGAATTACTACAAGAGCCATGAAATATGCGCTCGTAGCTTGTCCTTTGCCCGTGTGACATACATGTAAACCGTACTTGATGCTATGCCAAGCTTATCAGAAATCTCCTGACATAGCAAGCCCTGAGCCACATAAAGCAGAAAGCATGTTCGCTCTCTATCCGACAAGAGAAGCAGCGCATCAACCATCTGCAACTTCTCCTCGTTGCTCATTTCAGCCCCTGCCAACTTGATCAACAGCTCCCGCTGCCGGTATACGTCCGTTCGCTCGGCCCCTCGGCGGCTGCCTGGCCGTCTGCCGCGCCGCATCCAGGTTAACGCATACCGCATATCGGCCAGCATGCCGGAAACAACGTCGGCCTCCTCGGCGCCCGCCGTATTGGACGTATCCAGCGAATCGCGGTAGCACTCCAGAGTATGTGTCTCAGCGGAATATTGCTTGATTAGCTCCTCTATCCATGTTACCCCCATGATGTCAGCTCCCTTCAAGCTATACTCCAGTACCCACAAATTCCAGATATTTCGCAGCTTTTCGAAGATCCTCGTCACGGCCTTTTAAGCTGGCCCGAGAAACATACTTGAGAACGTTACCCTTGCAGTAACCCAAGAACTCATCCGGGGTAAGCTTCGCCCGAATAAAATCAATGGTCTCGATGCCTCCGGCAGTGTAGTGGGCCGGATGGTTGACCGGATCAGAGTCTGTGCCGATTGTAGCCGTAATGGCTTTGTCGG
>NZ_ASSD01000584.1 GCF_000520715.1 Paenibacillus zanthoxyli JH29 | reverse complement strand
GGGCCCCAAAATTCCCGTAGACATTGACGCCGAGCCGGTTCTGGGCCAGTCGATTGAAACGGACGGACAGGAATTCACTTTTACTGCTGTGTCGATGGGCAACCCGCACTGTGTGATTTACGTGGAAGACGCTGTTAACTTCGATCTGACGACCTGGGGACCTAAGCTGGAAGTTCATCCCCTGTTCCCCCGCAAGGTAAACGTTGAATTCGCCACCGTAAAAAACCGCGGATGGATCGACATGCGCGTATGGGAACGGGGAGCCGGACCTACTCTGGCTTGCGGAACCGGGGCCTGCGCCACGCTCGTCTCTTCCGTGCTTAATGGAGTGAGCGACCGGGCGGCATGGGTAAGCCTGAAGGGTGGCGATCTGTACATTGAATGGAATGAGGAAGACAATCACGTCTACATGACAGGACCGGCAGAGGCGGTATTCAAAGGGTCCGTATCCATCTAAGGTTCATCAAGGTAATTCCAGCTAAAATAGGAAGAATAAAGGTCAATCGGCAGCTTGCCGGTTGGCCTTTTTTCCGTTTAATGACACCTGCCGGGGCCATATGTTCCTTTCGTCCATGCGAATAACAAACACCGAAGCCGTAAATAATGGAAAAAAGAAGTTGGAATTGAGGCGAGGGCGGATGAAAAAAAACGGACCAAACAGTCAGAATGAATCTGCCGGGGCTTCGGGTAAACAAGCAGCCGGAACCGGTAACCAGGCAGTCCTTACCATTTCGGACAATCTTGCAGTGACGCTGGAAAATATCAAGCGCGAGCTTGGGTCAAGTCCCGATCTGAAGATCCGGAAGTTTCAGATCGGTTCGGCCAAGCCGTTCTGGGCGGCAGCCGTTTATATGGACGGAATGGTTAACACGGCGGCTGTCGATGAATTTATCCTGGAAGCTCTGATGGAAAATCCCGAAGATGCGGCCGAGGAGATGCCCCGGGAACCGCAGGACAGGCTTGGGCTCGTTCTGGCGAGAGGGCTGGAGCTTGGCGAAATTGCAATTAGAGACAATTGGGATGACATGATGCTCTCACTCCTGTCGGGCAACACCATCATTCTGCTCGATGGCTGCAGTAAGGCGATCGAGGGTGGAACCAAAGGGGGAGCGTGGCGAACCGTCAGCGAGCCTTCCTCCCAAATTGTGATACGGGGACCTAAAGACTCCTTTGTCGAGTCGCTAATTACGAATATTGCGCTGATCCGCAGACGGATCAAATCGCCGAAGCTTTGGGTTGAATTTATGAAATTTGGTACGGTGACGAATACGGACGTTGCCCTCTTATATATGAAGGATAGAGCGGATCGGAAAGTCCTTGATCAAGTCAAATTTCGCCTTAGCAAGATCGACATTGAAGCGGTTCTGGAATCCAGTTATATCGAGCAGCTTATTCAAGATAAAGTATTTACCCCGTTTCCGACGGTATTTAATACGGAGCGTCCCGATGTCGCGGCGGCCAATTTACTGGAAGGAAGAATTGTTTTGATCGTAGACGGTACGCCATTTGTGCTTATCATGCCGACGGTATTGGCCCAGTTTCTTCAATCGACCGATGATTACAGCCTGCAGTTTGACATTGCCACACTCATGCGCTTGGTGCGCTATGTCAGCTTGATCATTCTGCTTCTTGGGCCCTCGGTTTTTATTGCGCTGACTACCTTCCACTATGAAATGGTACCGACGCCCATGCTGATCAGCCTGCTGGCCCAGCGGGAGAATGTCCCTTTTCCGGCTGCGATCGAAGCGATCATTATGGAGGCCGCATTTGAAATCTTACGAGAGGCCGGGATTCGGATGCCGAGAGCGGTGGGACAGACCGTTTCGGTGGTAGGCGCCTTGATTTTGGGTATGGCCGTAGTGGAAGCCGGGATTATTACGCCGGTGATGGTCATTGTGGTCGCGCTTACTGGTATCGCAAGCTTTGCCATACCATCCTACAATCTAGCCGTCGCGGGCCGGATCGTCCGCTTCGGATTTATGATCGCCGCGTCGATGTTCGGATTCTATGGCATTACGCTTGGGCTGATCGTACTAATCGCCCACGTCAACAGCCTGCAATCGTTCGGCACTCCCTATTTAGCCCCGTTCAGTCCGTTTTCTGTGAGAGGACAAAAGGATACGGTCGTAAGAGTGCCCATGTTCTTGGTTAATCTCAGGCCGAATAAGCTTGGACATATGAACGATAACGATAAATCAGGTAAGGACAAAGGAACATCCGATTCAGGGAAGGATGGGCAGACCGGTGCTTAAACTATGGAAGCTTTTGATGGTTTCGGTACTTCTTCTTGTCGTGGCCGGCTGCTGGGACAGCGTTGAACTGAACAAGAGAGCAATAGTATCTGGCGTATCTATTGATAAGGGTCCGTCGGAAGAGAAAAAATACAGGGTGTCCTTCCAGGTCGTTATTGCGGATGAAATAACCGGGAAAAACAGCAGGGGGAACGCTCCTGTCGCTTTATACAAAGGAAGCGGCCGGTCCATTTATGAGGCGCTCGGCAACGCTTCACGCCAATCGGCACGAATACTCTCGCTGGGCCATGCGAAGGTAATTATCATATCGGAAGAGCTCGCTCGTGAAGGGATCCGGGATCTCATGGATATTTTTGAACGGGAATCCGAGATGCGGCTCAGCACCCTGGTCTTTGTGTCCAGAGGACAGCGGGCGGAAGACATTCTTTCCGTGATGACGATATTCGGCAAAATCCCTGCCAACGACCTTGTACAAAAGCTGGAAACGGGAAACCGCTCCTTCGGTTACAATTTCCGGATTGAGGTGGATGATGTGATCCGCGGGATTTTGGCTAAAGAGGCAGGGGCGATTATCAACGGTGTGATTGTCAAGGGCGATCCGGAAGCGGGGGAATCGAAGGCAAATTTGGAGGGCATAAAACCGAAGGCTATCTTGAAAAACGCTGGTCTTGCCGTATTCAAGCAGGATAAGCTGATGGCATTTCAGGATGGCATTGAGGGAATGGGCCTGAGCCTGATCCACAACAAGCAGAGTGAATATCCGTTATTCCTTGACTTTGGGAATAATGAATCTGCCTCCTTCAGTATGTTCAAGGTGCATACCTCGGTCAAGGCTAATGCGAAAGATCCGGAGCATCCGGATATCTACATCAACGTCCAACAGCAAGCCGCTTTGAAAGCATACAACGGTGCACTGGATATTTCCAAGTCTTCCGTACTAAGAAACTGGGAAAAGCTTCTGAGTGATGAAACCAGGAAGGAAATCGATGCCGCCGTCAAAGTGGCCATGCGCCTAAACAGCGATTATATCCGGTTCAATGAGAGCGTGGAGCGGAATAATCCCAAAGGCTATAAACGGGTGAAGGATCGCTGGGAATCGATCTTTCCTCACTGCAAAGTGCACATCAGAGTCAACACCCTTGTCCGTCATACCGAGATGAGGACCCGTTCCTTGCGATCGTCGGAAGAGATGGAGTAATAGGAATGGAGGGATTTCATGCGTGATATCAGAATTGGCCCCGTACATTTTTTTTCTCTGGTTCTCATGTTTGAGCTGGGGACGGCGCTGGTGGTAAATGTTGGAATGGAAGCTGGCAGAGACGCCTGGATTGCCATCTTCCTGGGCTGTTTGGTGGGCATGCTCATCTATACCGGTTACAATTATCTGTTCAAGCTGTATCCGGACCTGCCGTTATCCGGCTATGCGCGTGCGATTCTCGGCAAACCGCTTGGGGCGGTCGTGGTTACTCTTTATGCGGTTATCTTCTTGAATGGAGCCGGCCGCGATATGCGGGATGGCAGCGCTCTGCTGGTCATGGCCGCCTTGAACCGAACGCCGATCATGATCGTTGCCGCGATGATGATCTTGTCTTGCGGATACGTGTTGCATAAAGGATTGGAGGTGCTGGCCCGGACCTCGTTTATCATTATGATTTTTGTGCTGATGATCGGCGGGGTTATTACGCTGCTAATGCTTTTTTCCGGGGAAATGGAATGGTCGCGCATTCTGCCTATGCTGGGGGATGGAATCAAACCGGTGGCCCTTTCGGTGATCCGTTCGAATTATATGTTTCCGTTCGGCGAAGTCTTCTGTTTTTTGATGCTGATGCCTTATATCGGCGACAAGAAAAGAGCGGTTTGGATTGTGCCTTCTGCAATCCTGGCAGCGGGATTGATTATCAGCTACACGGCGCTCGTTAATATTACTGTACTAGGCAGCGACATGGTGGAGCGTTCTCCGTTTCCTCTGCTATCCACCGTGAGTAAAGCGGCGTTATCCGATTTTATCCAGCGATTGGATGTTTTGGTGGTGATGCTGCTGATTATCGGTGTCTTTTTCAAAGTAGCCGTTTATTACGGTGCAGCGGTGATCGCCATCTCGGACCTCTTCAATCTCCCTTACCGGACGTTGATTATTCCCTCGGCGATTATTATTTTATTCTCCGGCATGCTGGATTCGCGAAGTTTTGTGGAGCATTTGGAGGAAGGCGGGGAGATGCTTACCTTCGTATATCCCGTGTTTACTATTGTCATTCCGGCCATCCTGATCATTGTTGCCGCCTTCAGGAATTACCGTTCACGTTCCCGCCCGGGCTGACGCCCGGTAATCCAATGGATAAGATCCGGGATAAGGAGGCTTGCGGCCAGGGTAATAATCAGTATTTTTTCGGCTTGGGTAGTAATAGTGAAAGGGAACAGGGTGTTAATATTGGTAATACCGTACCCGAACATCCAGTCCATAAAATACAACAGCAGAATGGTGAGCGTGCCAACCAGAACCACCACGGCGTATTTTTTCAGCAGCATCTTTCTTATTCGTTTCTTCACGGGTTTCAGCTCCTTTGCCTTATACAATAATATGGGTCGGGAAGCCTTTCGTCATGCGCTTTGTGTCGGATCTTGCTGCCGCTTTTGCCGGAAAGCTTATCTTTCCTTACGATTTATGTTACATTAGTATGAAACTAATGTCAGGGGAGGGGCTGCTCTGTGAAGCTGGATTTACGGTCTGCCTGGGCCGCCAAAGTGCTGGTCGGCGACGGGGCAATGGGAACCTTTTTATATCAGAAAGGATTTCCCGTCGGCATTTCATACGAAGAATTGAATCTGACCTCGCCCGAGGTTATCGAAGAAGTGCATCGCAGCTATATTGAGGCGGGTGCGGAACTGCTGGAGAGCAACACGTATTCGGCCAATTACGATAAACTGTCCAAGTTCGGTCTGGAATCCAAGGTGGAGGAGATTAACCGGGCCGGCATCCGGATCGCCAGAAAGGCCGCTGGCAGCACCGGATATGTCGTGGGCGCCGTAGGATCGATCCGTGCAGGCAAGCGCGCCAGTCTGTCCGCTTCCGAATTAAAGAAATACTTCGGCCAGCAGATCGGCGCGATGCTCGAAGAGGATGTGGACGGCATCCTGCTCGAAACGTTCTACGACTTGGAGGAACTGCATCTGGCGCTCCGAACCGCGCGCAAGCTAAGCAATCTGCCCGTCATCTGCCAGTTCGCTGTCGATGAGACGGCGATGACGATGGACGGGCTTACACTTCCGGAGGCATTCCGGATTCTGGAAGACGACGGCGCGGATGTTATCGGCTTCAACTGCCGCACAGGTCCCATAGGCATCAAAAGAGCGCTCCGCACCCTCCAGGGCAAGCTGACGCTGCCGGTGTCGGTATATCCGAACGCGGGAATGGCCGACTATGTGGACGGTCACTACAAATACGGCGCATCGCCTGAATATTTCGGCGAGATGGCGAGCACATTCGCCGACATGGGCTGCCGGATCATCGGCGGCTGCTGCGGAACGACGCCGCAGCATATCGCCGAAATTTCGGCGGCGCTTACAGGTTATGAACCGCTCCCTCTGCCGGAGCCGTTGCCGCGTGAGAAGATAAGCGTCCGAATACAGGAGAGCCTTGCGGAGGATTCCTTTGCTGACGGGGGAGAACCAACCCTTATCGATCTTGTGAAGGAACGGCATACGGTGATCGTGGAGTTGGACCCGCCAAGGGACCTTGATATATCGAAATTCATGAAGGGAGCGGAAGCGCTGCGCCGGGCGGGCGCGGATGCGCTGACTCTCGCCGACAACTCGTTGGCTGTCACCCGCATGTGCAATATGGCGCTCGGCTCCCTGGTTCAGCAGAAGACGGGTTTGCGGCCGCTGGTGCATATTGCCTGCCGGGACCGCAATCTGATCGGCACCCAATCGCATTTGATGGGCCTGGACGCGCTTCGGATCGACCATGTGCTTGCCGTGACGGGCGATCCGGCGCGGTTTGGAGATCTCCCGGGATCAAGCTCGGTGTACGATTTGACGTCATTTGAGATCATCCGGATGATCAAGCAGCTCAATGACGGCATCGCTTTTTCAGGGAAGGCGCTCAAGCAGAAAGCGAAGTTCGTTACCGGGGCGGCGTTTAATCCTAACGTGAAGCATTTGGGCAAGGCAATCGAACGTCTGGAGAAAAAGATCGCATTCGGAGCCGACTATATCATGACCCAGCCGGTATATGACAAGGAATTGATTCATACCATCGCAAATAGCACGGCTCACCTGAACATCCCGATATTCATCGGCATCATGCCGCTGGCCAGCGGACGGAACGCCGAGTATCTTCATAACGAAGTGCCCGGCATTCAATTGTCCGAAGAGGTGCGCAGCCGGATGAAAGGGCTGGAGGGCGAAGCGGGACGGGCCGAGGGCGTAGCGATCGCCAAGGAACTCCTTGACGCTGCCACGGAACGCTTTAACGGCATTTATTTGATGACTCCATTCATGTTCTATGATATGAGCGTTCAGCTTATGGAGCATGTATGGGCGAAGTCTGGACGCCAATTATCCCCCTTGTTTCGCTAGAAAGAATCATTTACAATAGTGTAACGGATGTGATACCGATGTCATTTAGCATGACCGGATACGGTCAATCGTCGAGGCATTATGGCGGCAGCAAGATCGTTTTCGAAGTCAAATCGGTGAATCACCGTTACTGCGAAATCGTGCTGCGGATGCCTCGGGAGTGGAACGGATTTGAGGATACGCTGCGAAGAACAGTCCAGCAATACGTCAGACGCGGCCGGGTGGATGTGGTTATCAACAGGGAGCACGAGGAGAACGCAGGCGGGTCGGTTCTGAACCGTATAGCCGTGAAATCCTATCTGGCAGCAGCTGAAGCGCTGAAGAAGGAATTTGGCGTGAGCGGAGAGCTGGGTCTCGCGGATCTGCTGACTCTGCCCGGAGTTATGGAGAACGGCGAGAGCGCTCTGGCCACATTGCCGGAGAATAGCGATTCCTTTCAAGAGCTGCTTGTAAACGGATTGGAAGAAAGCGTTAAATCCCTGGTAGAAATGCGTGCCCGGGAAGGGCGTTTTTTGGCTGCCGACATTGCAGAACGGCTGAGCAGGCTTGAGGAATTGCACGGCGCAATGAGCGCAATAGCTCCTGCCGCCGTGATTGAATTCAGGGACAAGCTTCGGCAGCGGCTGGAGGCACTCCAAGACGGCACTCTCCCTTTTGACGAACATAAATTCGGAATGGAAATCGCTATTTTCGCAGACCGTTCCAATATCGATGAAGAGCTGACCCGTCTGCGCAGCCATTTTGAGCAGTGCAGGATTTTGCTGGACAGCGGGGAGCCGATTGGCCGGAAACTGGATTTTCTCATTCAGGAGATGAACCGGGAAACGAATACGATCGGGTCCAAATGCAATCATGCCGGGATCAGCAGCTGCGTTGTTGAGATGAAGGCGGAGCTGGAGAAGATCCGCGAGCAGGCTGCCAATATGGAATAGCGACTGGGCAAGCGAAGATGTAACTAATGGGGGGAACAACCGAAACATGGCAATCAAACTCATCAACATCGGCTTTGGGAATATAGTATCGGCCAATCGGATTATTTCCATAGTCAGCCCGGAGTCGGCTCCGATCAAGCGGATTATTCAGGAAGCAAGAGACCGGCATATGCTGATCGACGCAACCTATGGAAGACGCACCCGTGCCGTCATCATTACGGACAGCGATCATGTCATACTGTCGGCCGTTCAGCCGGAGACCGTGGCCCACAGGCTGTCCAGTAAAGATGACGATAATGACGAATAAAGATTAATGGAGTGTACTATGTCAAAAGGATTGCTGATCGTATTGTCCGGCCCGTCCGGAGTCGGTAAGGGAACGGTATGCACCGCTTTGCGCCCGAGAATACCGGAGCTCATCTATTCCGTATCGGCGACCACGCGGAAGCCCCGCGAGGGAGAGCAGGACGGAGTCAATTATTTCTTCAAATCCCGGGAGCAGTTTCTTCAGATGATTGACAACGATGAGCTGCTGGAATATGCGGAATACGTAGGTAACTTTTATGGTACGCCGCGTGATTTCGTGGAACGGACGCTGGAAAGCGGAAAAGACATCATTCTCGAAATCGAAGTGCAGGGTGCGCTTAAAGTCAAAGAGAAGTTTCCCGAAGGCATCTTTGTCTTTCTTCTTCCCCCTTCGATGGATGAGCTGAAAGACCGTATTCGCGGACGGGGAACGGAGCATGACGACATTATCAATCACCGTATGACGGTCGCGGAGGACGAAATCAGCCTGATGCGGCACTATGACTACGCAGTGGTTAACGATGAGATCGATCTTGCCTGCAAACGAATAGAAAGCATTATTATTGCCGAACATTGTAAAATAAGATAGGCTGGTCGATTAATAGAATAAAATGAATTGAAGAGGTGTCCCTGTGTTATATCCATCGATTGATGAAATGATGAACAAAGTCGACAGCAAGTATTCGCTTGTTGTCGCCGCCGCAAGACGCGCAAGACAGCTTCGCGAAGGGAGCCACTCCGAGCTGAAGACTCCGAAATCCCATAAGCAGGTCGGGATTGCGCTTGAAGAAGTATATAAGGACATCATCACCGTATCCCCAGTTGATGATAAGACCAACGATTAAGCTTTGAATAGCAGTATCTTGTGTGTGACGATTGGCGCTGCGGCTCTTTACATAGAATGGGGCTGCAGGCGCCGATAGCGCCCCGTGCGCTTGATATATATCTGCATGTATAGCCCGGACGGGGCTGTTCCTGACAACCGGAAGGTTGTTATTTTTTTAAAATATAAGATTTTATAAGCTTCGCGCCTATCGTTCGGTCTTATATTTCTTCGAGAAACGGATGCCCTCCTCCCGCGAGGAAGGCGCAGCCGTTTCTTCTTAAAATTTACTCGTATTCGGATGGTTATATGAACATGAGTGCGGTTGTCTCATAAATCATGAAGTTGCGGCCGTGTTCTTTTCAAACCGGATTCTTTCCGTGTACACGGGGAGCAGGAGGGACGGAAATGTTGAAAGGCAAAACGATATTGCTTGGCATCACCGGTGGAATCGCGGCGTATAAAGCGGCCGCCCTGTGCAGCAAGCTTGTGCAGAAGGGTGCCGAGGTGCATGTTGTTATGACGGCTTCGGCCAAACAGTTCATTACTGAACTCACATTGCAGTCATTGTCAAAACAGAGGGTGTACAGCGATACCTTCCAGGAGCGCGACCCGTCCTCTATTTCACATATTGATTTGGCCGATTCGGCCGATCTTGTGCTGGTGGCGCCAGCCACGGCAAATATTATCGCCAAAATGGCTCATGGCATCGCTGATGACATGCTCTCCACCGTGCTGCTTGCGGCGACAGGGCCCGTAATGGTCGCTCCGGCGATGAACGTGCATATGTACCAGCATCCGGCCGTGCAGAACAATTTGGATATTCTTGCCAAGCGAGGCATCCAATTTATCGAGCCCGGTGAGGGGCTGCTGGCATGCGGTTATGTCGGCAAAGGACGGATGGAGGAGCCTGAGACCATCGTAAGCTGTGTAGAGGCGTATTTTGAGCAGAAGGCCGGGAGCCGTAAATTGGCCGGTAAAAAAGTCGTGATAACAGCCGGAGGCACGGTGGAACGGATCGACCCTGTCCGCTATATTTCCAATGACTCTTCCGGCAAAATGGGCTTTGCTTTGGCGCGCGCAGCCAAGGAAATGGGCGCAGAGGTGACGCTGGTAGCCGCTAGGACGGATGAACGGCCGCCGCTGGACGTGAACGTTGTGCGCGTTCAATCCGCTGAAGAGATGTATGACGCCGTGTCTGCTGTCTGGGAGGACAGCGATATTCTAATCAAAGCTGCCGCCGTATCGGATTACCGCCCGAAGGAGAGAGCCGATACCAAAATTAAGAAGACCGGCGACACCATGACTCTGGAGCTGGTAAAGACCGTTGATATTCTGGAAACTTTGGGCCAGCGCAAACAACATCAGCTTCTGATCGGTTTTGCAGCGGAGACCGGCAATGCGGAAATGTACGCCAAAGACAAGCTGGTTCGCAAAAATCTTGATCTGATCGTCGCTAACGATGTGGGTGTTCCGGGAGCGGGGTTCAGCGTTGATACGAATATTGTCTCGATTTATGACCAAAGAGGTCTTGTGGAGGAACTGCCGCTGCTCTCTAAGGATGAGGTAGCCCGCAGGCTGCTTGCCATTGCAGCGGACCGGCTGCCGGAAGAAGGCCTGTAATGGACATCGCTAAGGTGATCGTCGATGTTCCCGTGCGCAGCACCGACAAAACCTTCGATTATTCGATACCGGATTCTTTAAAAGTATGGATTGAGGTAGGCAGCCGGGTGGCTGTTCCTTTCGGGCACCGAACCGTTCAGGGCTTCGTCGTTTCCCTGGAGTATGGCGATGTGAAAGCGATCAAGGGAATCAAGCCGATCCAGGAAGTGCTTGATCTCATTCCACCGCTTTCGCCGGAGCTTGTGGAGCTGGCGGATTGGATGAGCGAGCGATATGCCTGCCGGCGGATTTCGGCGCTGCAGGCAATGCTGCCGACGGCGCTTAAGGGCAAAGCCGAACGGCTTATTTCGCTTGGGGGCACTGAGCCTGAGCCGAGGAATGAAGAGGGAACGCTGTTTCCCGATGAGGAATGGTTTCCGGTCATTCCAGATACCGGACGGGAGGAACGGGAAATTACTGAATTTGTGCGCCGCGCAGGCGAGGTGTCGATGAAGCAGCTGTCCAGAGCTTTTCCGAACGGGGCGGAAACGGTCAAATTCATGCTTCGACGGGGCGTGCTGAAGGAAAGCCAATCAATCAAGGATAAAATGGGCAAGAAGAAGCTTAAAGCTGTCGATCTGACGATGGAGCCGGAATCTGCGCGGGAAGCGCTGAATAATCTGCCCGCGAGATCCGCCCGCCAGAAGGAAGTCCTATCGTTTCTGATCGAAATGGAGGCGATGCTTCCGTTGCCGCTCAAGGACGTGCTGTCCGCTCTGCAGGTGACCGCCGGAACAGTGAAAGGATTGGAAGACAAAGGGTTAATTGAGATTTCGGAGGTGGAGGTCTACCGCGATCCCTACCGCGGACGCGACTTCAAGCCAAGTACGCCGCTTCCGCTTACCTCCGAGCAATCAGCGGTTTATGCACGTATTGTGAGTTCTATTGATGAGCAGCGGCATGAGACCTTTTTGCTTCACGGCGTAACCGGCAGCGGAAAGACGGAGATCTACCTTCAGTGCATACAGCACAGTATCGAGCAAGGCCGGCAGGCTGTTGTGCTTGTTCCCGAAATATCGTTAACTCCTCAGATGGTGGAACGATTCAAGGGGAGATTCGGCAGCGGGGTTGCGGTTATGCACAGCCGTCTGTCTTCAGGAGAACGCTATGACGAATGGCGCAAGATCCGCGAGGGCAAAGCGTCGGTTGCCGTCGGCGCACGTTCGGCGATATTCGCTCCGTTTGGCAATCTGGGGCTGATTATTATGGATGAGGAGCATGAAACCTCCTACAAGCAGGAGGAAAATCCGAAATACCATGCGCGTGATGTGGCGGTCCGCCGGGCGCTGCTCGGTGATGCGGTCGTCATTCTGGGATCGGCGACGCCTTCGCTGGAGAGCTATTATGCCGCCAGATCGAAAAGCGACGAGAATTTCTCGCCGGTGCTGCTGGAAATGCCAAGCCGGGCGCTGGGAAACGAGCTTCCGGCGGTTCAGGTGGTGGACATGCGCGAAGAGCTTAAGGAAGGCAACCGCTCCATGTTCAGCCGGGGACTTCACGCGGCGCTTCAGAGCAGGCTTGAGCGAGGGGAGCAGACCGTGCTTCTGCTGAACCGCAGAGGCTTCTCGACCTTTGTGATGTGCCGCAGCTGCGGCTATGTCGCCGGCTGCCCCGAGTGCGATATTTCGCTGACGTACCACAGCCGAAGCAATAATCTGCGCTGTCATTACTGCGGTCATGCAGAGCCGGCTCCTGAGGTCTGCCCGGAATGCGGCAGCGAGCATATCCGGTTTTTCGGAACGGGAACGCAGCGTGTGGAAGAAGAGCTGGTTAAGCTGTTTCCGGGAATGAGGGTTATCCGGATGGATGTCGATACGACGACGGAGAAAGGCTCGCATGAGAAGCTGCTGGGACAATTCAGGGACAAGAAGGCCGATGTGCTGCTAGGAACGCAAATGGTAGCCAAGGGGCTTGATTTTCCTGACGTAACGCTTGTGGGTGTCATCACAGCGGATTCGGCGCTGAACCTGCCCGATTTCCGGGCTGCCGAGAAGACGTTCCAGCTTCTTACACAGGTGGCGGGACGGGCAGGACGGCATAAGCTTGCCGGAGAGGTGCTGGTTCAGTCCTACACACCGGACCATTACTCCATCATTCACGCCAGCGGGCATGACTATGCCTCGTTCGTAAGGGAAGAATTGAAACATCGAAAAGCGCTCCACTATCCCCCATACTGCCGGCTGATTCTTGTGACGCTGTCGCATGAACAGATGCCGGTGGCGCTGCGTATGGCTGAGAACTATGCGATGAGCATTCAAGGAAAGGCAAGGCAGCGCCGGTGGTTCGGAAGTCTGGACAAGCTGACTTCGGACGGGCTTGATCTGCTCGGACCCGTAGCCTCCCCGCTGCCCCGGTTAAAGGGAAGATACCGGTTCCAGTGTATGATCAAATGGCGGGGAACCATTGACGCTATCGGGCTGGCCCGCGAGGTGTCGGAAGAACTGGAAGATTCGCTTCGCGATCCGGTGCTTCAGATCAGCATTGATGTCGATCCGCAGATGCTGATGTAACGCCGTTTTGGCATAACATATATACAAAACCAGGAAGGTGATAGCGAAATGGCGATACGTTTAATAGTGAAAGAGCCTGACGAAGTGCTGCACAAGATCGCAAAAGCCGTTGCGAAAATTACACCGAATGTGCAAAAACTGCTGGATGATATGGCGGACACGATGTATGACGCTGAGGGCGTTGGCCTTGCCGCTCCGCAGGTGGGGATTCTCAAACGGCTGATTGTGGTGGACGCCGATGAAGAACACGGTCTGATTAAGATGATCAACCCGGAAATCATTCAATCTGAAGGCGAGCAGTTCGGCCCGGAAGGATGCCTAAGTATTCCGGGCATTAACGGTGACGTTCGCCGCGCGGAGACCGTAACCGTCCGGGGACTTGACCGTGAAGGCAATGAGATTACCATAACGGGAAGCGGCCTTCTGGCCCGGGCATTCCAGCATGAAATCGATCATCTGAATGGCGTGCTGTTCACGGATATTGCGGAGAAGGTATACGAGATTAATGCGGAACGCAGCCAGACCGGGAGTGAATGAAATGAAGATTGTGTTCATGGGTACACCCGCTTTCGCGGTGCCATGCCTGCAAATGCTGGTGGATGAAGGCTATGAAGTCGCAGCCGTCATCACCCAGCCCGACCGGCCGCAGGGGAGAAAGAAGATACTGACGCCATCGCCTGTCAAAGCGGCAGCGGAGGCGTTGGGCCTTCCGGTTCTACAGCCTGAACGCATGCGGCGTCCGGAGGCGGTAGCGGAGCTTGCCGCCTATGAACCGGAACTGATCGTTACGGCCGCTTATGGGCAGATTCTGCCCAAAGCCGTTTTGGACCTGCCTGCCCGGGGATGCGTGAATGTACACGGATCACTTTTGCCCAAATACAGGGGAGGAGCGCCAATCCAGAGAAGCATTATAAATGGTGAAAGCGTAACGGGCGTGACGTTAATGTATATGGCCGAAGGGCTGGACACGGGAGATATGATCGCAAAGGTTGAAGTCAGGGTCGAGGATGACGATACCTCAGGCAGCCTATTTGAGAAGCTGAGTCTGGCGGGCCGGGATTTGCTGAAGGAGCAAATGCCTCATCTGCTTGCCGGGCCCGTGCCTGCGGAGCCTCAGGATGACAGCCAGGCGACTTATGCGCCGAATTTAAGCCGGGACGATGAGCGGATCGACTGGAGCGCGGGCTCCCGAGAAATCTATAACCGAATCCGCGGTCTGGTTCCCTTTTCGGGCGCTTTTACACTTTGGAATGGCGAGACGTTCAAAATATGGGCTGCGGCTTCACCTGATACGGGTGCTGCCGCCCAGGCTTCCGGCGCTTCTGCCCATGACGGTGGACCCGCACCGGGAACCGTGCTGTCCCTCGGACAGGCCGGCATTGAGGTCAAGACCGGCGACGGCAGCCTTCAGCTTCTTACCGTCCAGCCTGCCGGGAAGAAGGCGATGGCCGCAGGAGACTTTGCCCGGGGCGGAACGATGAAGCCGGGCACGGTGCTGGCATGAGCGGGCCTAACGGACGGGGAACGCCTACCGGCGGGAACAAGCTGAACGGCCGCGCAGGCGCGGAGCGAAGCGGTAATGCCGGGTCCAAAGGCGGCAGGCCCGGCAGAGGGCGCGGTTCTGCAGGCGAGACGAGAACCGGCGCCAAGGGCGTTACGGCGAGAGAAACAGCCCTTGACGTATTGGTGCGGGTTCAGCAGGAGGGGGCATACAGCAATTTGCTGCTGAATACGAGTCTGCAGAAGGCCGGCTTGTCCCGTGAGGACGCGGGACTGGCCACTGAGCTGGTGTATGGGACGATTTCGCGTCTGAATACGCTGGAGTATGTACTAAAGAGTTTTGTGAGCAAAGGGCTGGACAAGCTTCAGCCGTGGGTTCGCAGTCTGCTCTGTTTAAGTCTTTATCAGATTATGTACCTTGACCGGATACCGCCTCACGCGGCGGTGAACGAGGCTGTCAATCTGGCCAAGCGCCGTGGACATCAAGGCATTTCGGGTATGGTGAATGGCGTGCTGCGAAATGTCCTTCGTGCGGGACCGCTGCCGGTCATCCCGCAGGAAATGTCCTGGGAAGAGCGGACCGCTCTGATCCATTCGCATCCGCTGTGGATGGTTGAGCAGTGGAGGGACGAGTTCGGAGCGGACACGGCCGAAGCGATCTGCAAGGCCAATAATGAACCGCCTGCCGTTAGCGTCCGGGTGAATACGACGATGACCAGCCGTGACCGGCTGCTTGATGAGATGCTCGGTCAGGGAGTCAATGCCCGGCCGTCCGAACTGAGTCCTTATGGAATCGTGGTGAGAGGAGCCGGCAATCTGGCGCTCTCATCCTGGTACCGTGACGGTCTCCTGTCCATTCAGGATGAAAGCTCCATGCTTGTGGCCGAGGCTGTTAATCCTCTGCCTGGCATGAAGGTGCTGGACTGCTGCGCCGCCCCCGGAGGCAAAACGACGCATATGGGCGAGCTGATGAAGGATCAAGGCTCTATTTATGCCAATGATCTGCATCCTCATAAAGCCGCTCTGATCTCCGATCAAGCCAGGCGCCTTGGTCTTGAATGCATCGGCACCGGAAGCGGAGACGCGCTGGAACTGGGGAAGAAATTCGCCGCTGCTTCCTTCGACCGAATTCTGCTGGATGCCCCTTGCTCGGGATTGGGCGTTATCCGCCGCAAACCGGATTTGAAATGGGCCAAGCAGCCGGAGGATGCGGCGGCGATCGCAAGGCTCCAGTCCGAACTGCTGGATTCGGCCGCTGCTCTGCTGAAGCCGGGCGGGGTGTTGGTATACAGCACCTGTACGCTGGACCGGTTGGAGAACGGTAATATCGTTCATTCCTTCTTGGAACGGAATGAAGAGTTTCGCTCTGTGACATTTTCTTCACCGCTCTGGAACCGTCTTGGCAGCAGCGTTCTTGCCAGTGATCAAGGGATGCAGATCTTACCCCAACATTACGGAAGTGATGGCTTCTATATCGCCATTCTGGAACGGCTCCGCCAGTAGAGCCGCTGATCGGTTCTTGATTATCTTAACCCCCGCCGGGCCAGCCTCGGCGGGTTTTCTTTTACCCTCTGTGAGATTTGTGTTAAAATAGGCAGGATGAGAAATAATATGAATAACTATCCCATAAGTTCAGACATCATTAAGAAAGCACAGGTGCATTACGATAATGAAACCTTTAATATATGATTTAACTCTCGAAGAGTTGGTAGAGTGGTCCAAGGATAACGGAGAACCGGCTTTTCGGGGCGGACAGATTTTTGATTGGCTGTACGTCAAGCGCGTCAGCGACTTTGACTCGATGAGCAACCTGCCAAAGTCTTTGCGGGCGAAGCTGAATGAACAGTTTTCCATTAACGCCCTTTCGGAAATTACAAAGCTCGAATCGAAGGACGGAACGGTGAAGTTCCTGTTCGGTCTGCATGACGACCATGCCATTGAAACGGTTATCATGAAGCATAATTACGGCAACAGTGTGTGCGTAACGACCCAGGTGGGCTGCCGGATTGGCTGCACTTTCTGCGCTTCGACCCTTGGAGGACTAAAGCGGGATTTAACGGCAGGTGAAATTGTGGCGCAGGTCGTGCGCTCACAGCAGATTCTGGATGCTCGCGGCGAGCGCGTCAGCAGTATTGTCATCATGGGCACTGGCGAACCGTTTGAGAATTACGACGCCACGATGAGATTTCTCCGCCTGATGATCCACGAAAAAGGATTAAATATTGGGCAGCGGCATATAACGGTATCAACAAGCGGGATTGTCCCGAGTATTTATAAGTTTGCCGATGAGGATACCCAGATCAACCTGGCGATCTCCATCCATGCCCCGAATGACGCGCTCCGTTCGAAGCTGATGCCGGTCAACCGCCGTTATCCTTTTGACGAAGTGATGGAATCGCTGCGCTACTATCAGGCAAAGACAGGACGGCGCATCAGCTTCGAATATGCGCTCATCGGCGGCGTAAATGATCAGCCGGAGCATGCGGAAGAGCTTGCCGGAGTGCTGAAGCATATGTTGTGCCATGTTAATCTCATTCCGGTTAACCATGTGCCTGAACGCAAATATGTGCGCACTTCACGAAATGATATTTTCCAATTTCAGCGGATTCTGGCCGATCAGGGAATCAATGTGACGATTCGCCGCGAACAGGGCCATGATATCGCCGCCGCATGCGGACAATTACGCGCCAAACATATGGAGTTGAGGTGAGGTCTTTTGATCAGAACAGTTCATGCCAGCGACATTGGACGGGTACGTTCCGTCAATGAGGATTCGGTCTGGACCGGTGTTACGAGCCAAGGGTATACGCTGGGTATTATCGCCGACGGAATGGGAGGGCATTTGGCGGGTGATACCGCAAGCCGCCTGGCGCTGGAGTCAGTCCGGGAGGGGCTGGACGGAATTGCGTCCGGTCTTTCCGGAGAAGACTTAAGCGCGGCCTTGTTGGACGCGATAATGAAAGCAAATGATACCGTCTACAAGCAAGCGGCCAGTGACGAGCGTTACCACAACATGGGGACGACTGTCGTGTCTGCGCTGCTCACAGGTCGGTCGGGCTGCATTGGCCATATCGGCGACAGCAGAGCTTACATAATTCAGGATGGTAAGGCGCGGCAGTTGACCGAGGATCATACACTGGTAAACGAGCTGTTCAAGAACGGCCAGATTACGCTCGAAGAGCTGGATACCCATCCGCGGCGCAACGTTCTCATACGCGCTCTAGGAACGGATGAGGACATCAAAGTCGATTTGATTCCAATTACGCTTGAACCGGGTGGAGTGCTGCTGCTGTGCAGCGATGGTTTGAGCAACTTTGTCAGTGCCGAGCACTTGGGGAAGGTTGCCGGCATGCAGGAAATATCGCTTAAGGAAAGAGCGGACCGTTTGCTTCAGCTGGCTCTGCTTGCCGGCGGCGGCGATAATATAAGCGTCGCTATGCTGGAACATCATGAGGAGGCCGCTGTGCCCGAATCAAAGGAGTGGGAGAGATGATCGGTCACGAGTTGGGAGGCCGTTACCAAGTCATCGAGCGGATCGGTGGGGGCGGAATGGCGCTTGTATATAGGGCACATGATATTCTGCTCAATCGAAATGTCGCTATAAAAGTATTGCGGAACCAATTTGTGCATGATGAGGAGTTTATCCGCCGGTTTCGGCGGGAAGCGCAATCCGCTGCTTCGCTTTCTCATCCCAATGTGGTCAGCATCTACGATGTGGGACAGGAAGATGAAATTCATTATATTGTCATGGAATACGTGGAAGGCAAGAATCTGAACGAAATTATCAAGGAGAGGGCGCCGCTACAAGTGGACGAAGCGGTGAGAATCGCCACCCAAATCTGTGACGCGCTCGATCATGCCCATCAGAACCAGATTATCCATCGGGACATCAAACCGCATAACATACTGATCGGCCGCAACGGCCGGGTCAAAGTAACTGACTTCGGCATTGCCCGCGCGGTGACATCGACTACGATTACACAGACCGGTTCGGTCGTCGGTTCGGTACACTATTTTTCTCCGGAACATGCCAAGGGAGTCGCCACCGGCGAAAAATCGGATCTGTATTCACTCGGCATCGTGATCTATCAAATGCTGACGGGCAGCCTGCCTTTTCTGGGCGAGAGTCCAATCAGTGTAGCGCTGAAGCATCTTCAGGAAGAATTCGAGGAGCCTCGCAAGCTGAATCCGATGATCCCCCAAAGCGTGGAAAACATTATCCTTAAATCAATGCGCAAAAATCCTGAGGAGCGCTATCAGTCGGCTAAAGAAATGCTTCAGGATCTGGAAACCTGTCTGCTGCCGGAGCGCCGAAGCGAACAGAAGGTATCATTCATGGACGAT
The DNA here is from genome assembly GCF_000520715.1 of Paenibacillus zanthoxyli JH29. Classification (GTDB taxonomy): domain Bacteria; phylum Bacillota; class Bacilli; order Paenibacillales; family Paenibacillaceae; genus Paenibacillus_AQ; species Paenibacillus_AQ zanthoxyli. Next base: position 23 of record NZ_ASSD01000584.1, on the reverse strand, counting down.
GATGAGGACAGAACCAGGGTGAT
>NZ_ASSD01000583.1 GCF_000520715.1 Paenibacillus zanthoxyli JH29 | reverse complement strand
CGGGGGCCGCTCTTAAAGGCGCGGCCCACACGGATGAGCTGATGTACAGCCTTGGCGGGGAAAATATTCATTACGGCACGCCGGTGAATCCGCGGGGCGCGGGGAGAATTCCCGGCGGTTCTTCCAGCGGCTCGGCAGTCGCGGTCGCCGCGGGGAGCGTAGACTTCGCGCTCGGGACGGATACGGGCGGCTCTGTCCGCGTACCGTCCGCTTACTGCGGCATTTATGGCTTTCGGCCGAGTCATGGTGCGGTTGATATGAATGGCGTGATCCCGCTTGCGCCGCAGTTTGATACCGTCGGCTGGATGGCAAGCGGCCTCGAACTTTTGCATAGGGTCGGCAGGGTGCTGCTCGGCGGAGCGGGCGAAGGAGAAAGCCTGGGGGAGCCCGCCCCAGACTCTGCGGCATCATCAGCCCAAGCAGCGAAGATTCAGATCGACACGCTGTTCATCCCAGAGGATGCCTGGGCGCTGACAGAACCGGAAAGCGCCGGGGATTTAACCGGCGCACTGAAGGTTTTGCAGGCTGGCGCCGGGAGAAGCGTGCAGACCGAAGCGGCTCCGGAGGGACTGAAGGCGTGGATGGATGTCTTTCGGGAGCTTCAGGGCAGTGAAATATGGGAAACGCATGGAAGCTGGGTGCGTAGGGAGCGGCCGACCTTTGCGCCGGATATTGCCGCCCGCTTTAAACTTGCGGAAGAACTGCACGGCCGCAATCTTTCAGCCGCGGCCTCGTTCCGCGAGGAAGTTACCGTCCGGCTTCGCAATCTGCTTGGCGAGAACGGTGTGCTGGTTATTCCGACAGTGCCGGGCCCCGCACCGCTTGTCGGCGGGGATGCGGCGCAGCTGGAGTTTAATCGCAGCGGGGCCATGTCGCTCTGCTGTATCGCAGGTCTGACCGGTCTTCCGCAAATCACGCTTCCGGTGAGCGGTCCTGACGGTCTTCCGCTCGGACTGTCCGTCATCGGCGGTTATGGCCAGGACCTGCGCTTATTGGCATGGGTAAATGAAATCTGGAAGCCGGCGCTTGTTTGATCAGTTGTTTAATACAGATGACAAAGCTGTCTCGCGGTGAATGCCGCGCTGGACGGCTTTTGTTTTTTTGCATAGCAGATAATCTAAAAAATCAATATGAAAAATATGTAAAAATACATAACATAGCAAGGCGTTTTTTTAACTTTTTTCTTTTCAAAGAGGGGCGCATTCTTTATAATGTTACATAAAGTAACACAAGAAATCATAAAAAATTAGATTTTATATATATACTGGAGGAGAGGCTGCATGCATCTTACGGTTGAAGAGGCGTTATCGATTTATCCTCTGTCGGAAGCAAAGCTGATTGCCGGCTCCAAAGGGACTCACAGAATCGTTAAATCGATCAATGTGATGGATGCGCCGGATATTTCGGATTGGATCAAAGAAGGCGAGATGCTGCTTACGACAGCCTATCTGATCAAGGATAATCCGGAGCAGGCGTCGGCGCTGCTTCACAAGCTCAATCGGAGGGGTTCCTCGGGACTCGGCATCAAGCTGGGCCGATTCTGGGAATCGGTTCCTGAAACTCTGATCACCGAAGCGGACGAATTGAATTTCCCGCTCATCGAGCTTCCATTCCAATTTACCTTTTCTGATCAAATGAACGGTCTGTTCCGGGCGGAGCTTGCCCGCAGGACGGATACCCTGCAAGCCGTTCTTGAGAAGCAGCGCAAGCTGATGCGCTTTGCCCTGCGCCCTGTACGCAGCCGCTCGCTTCTGGAGTCGGTATCCGAAGTCATCGGCCATCCGATTGCCGTCATCGGCAGCCGGGGGGAACTACTCTTCAATAACTCCACCCGCACCGAACGGGAACTGCTTGGCGGATGGCCGTGGGGGAACCGGAACCGCAAGGTGCGCATCGGAGAGGAAGCGGGCTACCGCCTTCCGCTTTTGCAGGGAGAAGAGTGCTTCGGTTATCTTGTCTTTTGCTCCATTGACCCATTGCTTCTGCCTATGGAAGAAAGCCTGTTCGTGCAGGGAGCCGAACTTATCGCGCATCACATCCGAGCAGGGGATGAGGATTATTTCGAGCATGATTTGCATAGAGAGTTTGGGAAGCTGCTCCGCCGTTACCTGAAAGGCGACCTGTCCTGCGCCGAACTGGTAAAGGCGGCTGACACACTGGACTACGGACTGCTGCAAGCGCCGTTTCAGCTTGTTCTTAGTGATGTGCCCGAAGCGGGAGAACTGCGGCAGCACGAACTGACCCGCCTGAAAGAGGAATATGCGCAGCATCCGGAGTTTGGGAGGATGAAGGCTTTTCATCTTGTGATGGAAGAAGGGCTCTTGTCCATCTATTCGGGGGAAAGGATGGCGCCGGAACGTTTTTCCGCTATCATTGAATCCTGCTTCGACAAACTGAAGATGGGCGAGAGCTTCTACCCCCGGGCCGCGATCAGCAGCCGGAAGAGTAAACCGGAGGAGACCAAGGAAGCTTTTGCCGAAGTAAAAGAAGCTTTGCGTTTGACGGCACACTGGAATGCGGGACAGCAGGTTGCGCATTACCGTCAGCTTGAGCTGGCCATGGTGCTGCAGCAGGTTCCTGCCGAGATGATGCAGAAATATTTCAGCCGCATATTGGCCGGACTGCTGGGCCGTGAGCCAGAGTATGTAAGGGAGATGCTGCATACGCTGGAAGCTTTTTTGGAAAATGACGGTCATATCAATGAAACGGCCAAGAAGCTGTTCATCCACCGCAATACGGCTACCTACCGCATGGAGAAGCTGAGCGAACTGCTTGATGTTGATTTCAAGAAGACGGACGACCTGCTGCGGTTGAAGCTGGCCTTTTTATTCCGTAAAATGCTGGAGCGCGGCTGAATTTCGGGTCGCGATGAGTTTAGGAGGGAGTTCATGAGCGCCTACGATATTGTAAACCGCATCAAGAGAGATGAAGCTCCCGCCGTACTGGCCACCCTGATTGGTGTAGAGGGGCACTCATATCGAAAGGCCGGAGCAGTCATGCTGTTTCATGAGGGGGGCACTATAGGAAGCCTAAGCCCCGGATGTCTGGAAAGCGATTTGCAGCTCCGGACCGAAGAAGTGTGGAAATCGGGGATGCCGGAGACCGTAGAATATGATATGCTGTCTCAGGATGATTTTTCTTGGGGAGAAGCTGTGGGCTGCGGCGGCAAGATTAAGGTAGTGCTGGAGCCTGTAGCTGGCGAGCTCAGGAATTTGCTGGTTGAAGCCCATGGAATCATAACATCCGGTAAAAACGTGATCCTTCGGCGCAGCAGGGCAGACGGCAGATATACCTATTCGCTGGAGTCGGCTGCGGCAGTGCCGGAGATGGCGGCGGCCAACAACTGGAGCGATGCTTCGTTTGCGACGCTGCTTGTACCTAAACCGCGGCTCGTTCTGTTTGGTCCCGGAAATGATGCGCGCCCTATTGCGGATTTGGCGGTCAAAGCCGGCTTTCGTGTTGCCATCGCCGACTGGCGCGAGGGTAGCTTAAGACATGATTTTGCTGCGGCAGAAAGAATCATTTGCTCTCCGGCCGAGGCAGCAGACAAGCTTCATATCGGCAGCAGGGATTATGTTCTGATCTGCAGCCATCAGCTTCAGCGGGACCGAATATTTCTTGAGCATGTCATTAAGCATAAGCCATGTTATATCGGCATCATCGGGTCCAAAGCGAGAATAGGCATGCTGCTGGAGGGGCTTGATGCGCCGGAGACGCTGCATGCGCCTGTCGGTTTGCCGATTGGGGGAGAAGGCCCTGAAGAAATAGCCGTCAGTATTGTCGCCGAGATGATTCAGGTCAGAAGATCGAGTTCCCGCAAGCGGCCGAAAGGAGCGGATTACCTTGAGAGTTGCCGGTATTTATCTGGCGGCGGGGCAAAGTAGCCGGATGGGCACCTCCAAGGTATCTTTGATGCTGTCGGAGGATGTCGCGCTCGGGAGCGTAGCGCTCGGTGAACTGGAGCGCTGCGGCCTTGATCCGCTGGCCGTGGTGGTACGGGCCGGCGACAAGCTGGAGTGGCTTCCGCCCGAGAGCGGAGTCCCGGGGGCAAGGCGGACGGAGTTTTGCCTGACGGCCCATCTGGGGATGTCCTTCTCCCTCCGCTGCGGCTTGAACGCGGTGCTGCCGGCCGAACCGGATGCGGTGGTGGTTGCGCTCGCCGATCAGCCTTTTATCACAGCGGGGCTGGTCGGCCGCCTGATTGAGACCTTCCGGTGCTCGCCGGCTCTGGATTATGTAGCTTCCAAAGGCAACGGAATGGCAATGCCGCCAGCGCTTTTCTCCAAATCGCTCTTTCCGGCGCTCCAGCAGCTTGAGGGCGACCGCGGCGCGGCAGGCATATTCCGTTCTCCGGACTATAGAGGTGCAGTAATTGAAGGGGACTCGCCCTTGTTCTTCATGGATGCCGACACCGAAGGAGATTTCAGGGAAGTTCGCCGGGAGTGGATGCTTAGAAATGCCCCGGAACGCAACGCTGCCGATAGATAATCCCCTATATGTTAGGATTCCTTACAATTTTAAATACATCTAGCTCTACATAGGCTTGGGTTAGTGCGGCGTGCACAAAGTACCCCCCTCCTTTTCATCTTTTCGCACAAACGTATGTTATATAAATTTACGCAAGGCTCTGGCCTCCAGTATATTAAAAATATAATATTCCTGAAGACCAGGGCTCCGATGCCGGAGCTTCGGCTGGAAACGGCCAGTTCATATATTAGCTTTCATGCTACACGACATTTTAGGAGGAGGAAAACAATGAAACAAAGGGGTCGGGCATTCAAATTGAGCTTCATGCTGCTGTTTGTGCTTGCGATTGTGCTTGCGGGCTGCGGCGGCAACAATACGGGAGGTAACACGGGTGCATCCCCGGAACCGTCGTCGGCGGCCGGAGCTTCGGCAGGCGCGTCCGCGCAGCCGTCCGGAGAAAAGCCGAAGGTGGCGTTCGTGTACATCGGGCCTCCAGGCGATGGCGGTTATACTTACCAGCATGACCAAGGGCGCAAAGCAATGGAAGCGGAACTTGGCATTAAGGCCGATGCTGTAGAAAACGTTCCTGAGGGCCCCGATGCGGAGCGCATCATTACCGAGCTGGCGCAAAGCCATGACATCGTATTTACGACAAGCTTCGGCTACATGGAACAGACGCTCAGCGTGGCGAAGAAATTCCCGAATGTCAAGTTCGATCATGCTTCCGGCTTCAAGACAGCCGAGAACATGGGTACCTATTTCGGAAAGAACTATCAAGCGAGTTATCTGACGGGTATTGCGGCAGGCAAAATGACCAAGAAAAATCATCTTGGCTATGTCGGCGCTTTCCCGATCAGCGAAGTTATCTACAACCTTAATGCGTTTACGCTTGGCGCGCAAAGTGTAAACCCGGACATTAAAGTCGACGTCGTATGGACAAACACATGGTATGATCCGACGACAGAGCGTCAGGCGGCTATCAGCTTGCTGGATAAGGGTGCCGACGTGCTGCTCGCATACCAGGATTCCCCTGCTACGATTCAGGCAGCTGCTGAGCGCGGCGCATTCGCAGGCGGCAACGACTCCGACATGAAGAAATTCGCGCCTGACAATTATTTGACGAACCCGGTATGGAACTGGGGACCGTACTACACGAAGACTGTAAAATCGGTTATGGACGGAACATGGAAGAACGAGCAGTATTCCGGCGACATGGCTGACGGCATGATTGATCTGGCTCCATTCGGCAACAAGGTTCCCGAGGATGTGCAGAAGCTTGTGGCCGATACCAAGGCGAAGATCATCAGCGGTGAATTGAATGTCTTTACGGGTCCGATCAGCGATAACCAGGGCAATGAGAAAGTTCCGGCAGGAAAGAGTCTCACACTTGAAGAAGTGCTGGGCATGAACTGGCTGGCCAAGGGTGTAGTCGGAACGCTTCCTAAATAAGTCGTGTTTTGACCTGTTTTAAGCTGCAAAATTCGTGTGTGATATCCGTTAAATAAGTGGAAGACCATACAGGTGGGGCGGGCTCTTAATCCAAGAACCTTCCCCACCTGTACTACAACTATGAGGAAGGAGGCGTTCATATGCAGGAATATTCGGTGGAAATGCGCGGGATTGTCAAACGGTTCGGTTCGGTAACCGCGAGCGACCAAGTCGATTTTTCGGCAAACGCGGGCGAGATACACGCGCTGCTTGGTGAGAACGGGGCGGGGAAGAGCACGGTCATGAGCATGCTGTCGGGCGTGTATAGAGCGGATGAAGGAGAGATTCTGATTCACGGCAAGCCTGCCAAGATTCGTTCTCCCAAAGACGCGGCCATGCTCGGCGTGGGCATGGTATTTCAGAACTTCAGACTGGTGCAGACCTTGACGGCGGCGGAAAATATCGTGCTTGGCGAAAAGTCGTCTTTCTGGCGCGGACGAAACTGGATTAAAAACAAACATAAAGAAATTGAGGAGTTGGCGGAACGCTTCGGGCTAAAATTTCCGGTGGATCGTCCCATATGGCAGCTTTCCGTCGGGGAGCAGCAGCGGGTGGAGATCGTCAAGACGCTCTATCGCGGCGCCGATATTATCATTTTGGATGAACCGACTTCGGTGCTTACGCCGGGTGAGGTGGAAGGGCTGTTCAGCACACTTCGCCGGATGAAGCAGGAAGGGAAGACGGTTATCATGACCACGCATAAAATGAAGGAAGTCATGGCGTCTTCGGATCGAATTTCGGTTATGCGCAAAGGTAAAATGATTGCTACGCTGGTTACCAAGGATACCGATGAGCGCGAGCTTGCCCGGTTGATGGTCGGCAGAGAAGTGGTTATTGAGCGTCAGGAGCGCGAAGCTACGGAAGGTGAAGAACTGCTTAATGTTAAAAACTTAAGCGTCTACGCCGATCATGGCCGCAAGGCTCTGGACAGTCTGTCCCTGAGCGTGCGAAAGGGTGAAATCGTCGGCGTAGCCGGAGTGGCTGGCAACGGCCAGAAGGAATTGGCTGAAGTCCTGACCGGTCTTCGAACGTGGAGAGAAGGCGAAATTACCTTTGACGGAAGTTCTGTCAAGACGGCTTCGGTGCGCGGAGCGATTGACTCGGGCATCTCTCATGTGCCGGAAAACCGTATGAAAAGCGGCTTGGCCGGAAAGCTCGGATCTGTCGATAATTTGCTGTTCAAATCGTACCGTTCCGAGGAGCATTCGAAATTCGGATTCCTGAAAGCGGCCAAGAATCGTGTATGGTCCGAGGAGCTTGTTCGTAAATTTGATGTGAAGACGCCGGAACTCGATACGCCTGTCCAGCATCTGTCCGGAGGCAACCAGCAGAAGCTGTTGTTCGCGCGGGAAGTTACCCACCGTCCGAAGCTGATGGTGGCTGTCCATCCGACGCAGGGCCTTGATGTCGGCGCGACGGCAGGGGTACATGAGCTGCTTATGGAACTCCGCGCTTCCGGGAGCGGCGTGCTGCTCATTTCAGAGGATCTGGATGAACTGCTGCAGCTTTCGGACCGGATACTGGTTATTTATAACGGAGCAATTATTGGTGAGGAGACCCATGAGATGGCGGACAGAGAAAACATCGGCCTTATGATGGCGGGCATCCGGGGCAGAGAGGAGAGCATGGTATGAGCCAGGAAAAGGCAGGCGGAAGAGCGCTTGCGAAACCTGTGAAACAGACTTCCGGAGGAAAGATGCCCTGGCGGCTGGAATTTGATTCATCCCGCATCCGCACGCCGTGGTGGACGCCGATCGTATCAGTTGCGCTGGCGCTCGTACTGTGCGCGATTTTTATCTATGCCAACGGAATGAGCCCGGTAACCGTCTACTCCAAAATGATTAAGGGTGCCTTCGGAACCTCATACGGCATTACCGAAACGTTTGTTAAAGCTATTCCGCTGCTGCTGTGCGGACTCGGCATCGCCGTGGCTTACCGGATATCGGTCTGGAATATCGGAGCCGAGGGCCAGTTGATTGTCGGCGCGATAGCCGCAACCGCCGTAACGATCTATTTTCCGAATTTGTCGGGATTCTGGTCGATTCTGTTGATGCTGATCTTCGGCGTTGCCGCCGGCGCTCTGTGGGGGCTGCTTACGGCTATTCCAAAGACGCATTTCGGGGTGAACGAGCTGATTACTTCGCTAATGCTCAATTATGTCGCGCTGCTGGCCCTTGATTACGTCACATTCGGACCATGGAAAGATCCTCAAGGTTTCAACATGCCGGGCTCGCCGGTATTTACCGACGCGCAATCGCTGCCTGTACTCGGAGTAACCCGGCTGCATATTGGCCTGATCTTTGCACTGGTCGCGGTTGTCATTTATTATCTGATGATCCGTTTTACCCGCTGGGGCTACGAGCTGCGGCTGATCGGAGCGAATCCGAACGCGGCCCGTTACGCCGGAATTCACATCAATCGCCATATTATCATTGTTATGCTGATCAGCGGAGGGCTTGCAGGTCTTGCTGGTATGGCCGAAGTATCGGGAGTAAGCCATAAGCTGATGCAGGGCATTTCTCC
>NZ_ASSD01000582.1 GCF_000520715.1 Paenibacillus zanthoxyli JH29 | reverse complement strand
GGCTGTTGCTGCGGCGGTTGGTCCCGCAGTTGCTCCAGCCGCTTCCTTGTTCCCCGTGTTGTTGCCCGCATTCCCGCTGCCGCATCCCGCGATAACGAGCAGGACAGAGAGAACGAGCATAAGAGCCGGTAATACTTTCTTTTTCATTCTTTTAACCCCCAGTTTTAAATCTCTTTATTAAGATGAAAAAAAGAACCAAACAATAAAAGAGAGAGTAATGGACGAAATGGGAAGTGAAGGAGCGTGAGCTTGGCCTTAATTCTCTGGTCTTCAAATCTGATTTCGCGGTTACATTCCCGGTCTCCAGTGTTATCCTCTTTAGTTCATCACATTAAGTATAGCATTAACCTTAATTGATTGTGAAGTATTTCACAATTATGTTGAAGGATGTCCTTGATAATGTCACAGTACAAAGTTCAATTCGGTGTGAACTGGAGTTTCGATGATAGAGGATACTTTAAGCTCGACTCCGGTAACATTCATATACATAATGACGCTGGTTAGCTATGATAGGAATTAATTTAATCAGCAGGGGGAGATTTATGAGTATGGCTATAGAGAAAAATGAGTTTGATTCAGAATTTAGTCATGTGAAATATATGTCGGAAGACAATATAGTATTTCTTACATGGAAAAAGTTCTGCTGCTATGATGACTATAGAACCCCAACAACATTTGCTCTGGAACTGCTTAAGAAATACCCAAACAGTAATTTTGTTGTAGATGCGAGAAACGGATTTGAAGATGAACCAGAAGATGTAGAATGGGGATTTTCTGTATTGCTTCCGGCTATGGCAAATACAGATTGTAAAAATGTTGTATTCATCATGAATGAAGTAAACGAAATAAAAGAAGAAATGGATATGTGGACGAAAGAATTCATGAAGTATTTTACGGTGAAGAGAGTTAAAAGTTATGAAGATGCGGTCAAGTTTGGCTTGAACGCCAGTAAATAGCGATAATCCAAAAAAGAAGACGCTCGGAGCCGTTTAGCCCAGCGTCTTTTTGCATCAGATCCGCTCAAAAAAGGAACGACTTCTGCGTCGGATTGCCCAATCAACTCAAAATCCGCCCCAGCGTCTCATCGCTGCGAAGCAGCTGCAGCGCCTTCTCACGCATCTCCGGCAGATGCAGATACGTCCGGCGGGACGGCTTGATCGATGGGGCCAAGTCAATCGCCCGTGCAAAATCCTCCCGCTTCATCCCGAGCGCCCCGACGAAATCGAAGAATCCGGTTTCACCGAGGAATTTGCGAACCCGCTCCACCCGATGCTCCTGTACGAGACACATCAGGTATGAGGCTACTCCGACCTGAATTCCATGAAGCTGCGGCCGCTCCACAAGCTGGTCCAGAGCATGGGAAATCAGGTGCTCGCTGCCGCTTGCGGGCGCGCTGCTTCCGGCAATCTCCATGGCAATCCCGGAAAGCGTAAGGGAATCCACAATCTCTTTAATAAAAAAGAACTCGCGAATATCGGTGTAGGGCATGCGCACAATGCTGTTCACCGATTTTTTGGCCATCATAACGGCAAAGTCGTTCACGCGGGTAGCGCCAAGCGATTCTTCGAACCGCCAGTCGAAGATCGCCGGGATTTTGGAGAGGATGTCTCCCAGTCCGCTGTAAAGGAACTGAACCGGCGAATTCCGGACAAGTCCGAGATCGACCAAAATGCCGTAAGGCATCCGGGCGGGAACCGACGTGCGGCGGCCCCCCACATAAAGGGAGCAGCCGGAGCTGGCAAAGCCGTCGTGGGCGACCGAGGTCGGTACGCTAATAAACGGCAGACCGTTTAAAAACGCGATATATTTTGCAATATCCAGCGCCTTTCCCCCGCCGATCCCGACAATGGCTTCTGTGCGAGCCGGAAGGGTAAAGGCAATATTGGCAATAGATTCGAGGCTGTTATCCAGGACATCCCGGTTGTCCAGTATTTCAATCTGCGCTTGCTCCGTCAACGATTGCACGATTTGCGGCTCGCATAAAGGGCGAATGCCTTCGCCAAAGCAGAGCACAATGCGCGAGAACCCGGCCTTGCCGAGCAGCTCCCCGAAATGGGAAAGCACCTGGTCACCAACCTCCAGAAGCGCAGGGATTGCTACTTCGTGGGCTTGGCGCTTCATTTCGGCCACCCGTTTTCGTTCAGATACCCGGAAATGGTATGATAATTGTCAACCGGCACATAATTGACTCCATCCCGCGTCAGCAGATCGCGCAGCTCGCCACGCGCAAAAGCAATGTCGGCCGCTTTGGCCGCTTCCAGGTCCGGCTCGCTGTCCCCGGCAAAAAGCACCGTCCGGTAGCGCCTCCGGATATCCTCCAGCACCTTGCGTTTATCCAGCCCGAAAACCTTCGAGAAAAATGGGTTTGCGGTGTCTGGAGTGATCCGCAGCGCGCCGTTCTCATGAACGGCCGGCATGGAAATGACCGTTACATTCGGGATTTCCAGCGCCTGCATGAGCCGTTCGATATACCAGGATGTACCCGCGCTTACAATATAAAAGTCTCCCCCGCGCGCCTGAACCTCATGGACAAAATCAACCGCCCCCGGAGTGAGCGGGATTTTACGGATCTCATCCAATAGCTGCTCTTCGGTAAGATTAAGCTTACCAAAGATAATGTTAAGAAACTCCACGTCGATCTTCTTTGTTTTCTTCCAGTCCTGGTAAAATTGATGTCCCCATTCCGGAAAAAATCGGTCAATCATCAAATGATAAAAATCCCGCTCCGAAAGCGTGCCGTCAAAGTCGGAAAGAAACGCAAATGGTTTCAATTTTTAGACCCCCCAAGAATAAGAGTATTTCATATTTAAGATTACCATACTTTTCTTTATTATTTATAATGGATACCTATTTCTGATCGTAATCTGTATACAAGCCGGTTTCAAGATGGCGTGTCTAATTTTTGGGGTAAGTTATAGTGAGAGAAGGGCAGTAGATATGGATGAGCTGTCGTTTACAAGTGTCGGGATCGACATCGGGACCAGCACGACGAAACTGATTGTCAGCAGGCTTCGGCTGGGGCGGGTATCAGGGGCCTTGCATTTACCGCGCTATGAAATTATAGAACGGGAGCTGCACTATGCAAGCCCCATTTACTCCACGCCGCTGCTGTCCCAGGATGAAATCGACATGGATGAAGTTGCCCGGATTTTGCGGCATGAATACGATCATATCGGTTTGAGCTTATCCGAGGTCAAATCGGGAGCCGTCATCATCACCGGAGAAACGGCAACCAAGACGAATGCCCGGCGAGTGGTGCATTACCTGGCGGAGCGTTCCGGGGACTTTGTCGTAGCTGCCGCCGGAGCGGATCTGGAAGGGCTGCTGGCCGGGAAAGGGTCTGGTGCCGAACAGCGCTCCACGGAATTTCCGGGAGTTGTGGCGAATGTCGATATCGGGGGCGGTACGGCGAATGTCGCTTATTTTCGGGAAGGGAAAGCGATCGGTACCGTCACCTTCCATGTCGGGGGCCGGTTGATCCGGCTGGATGAGCAGGGCCTCGTTCATTCGGTTTCTCAGCATTTGCAGAAGTGGCTGCTGGAACGCCGGATTCCGCTGGCGGAAGGCAGCAAGACGACGCCGGATCAGCTCAAATCGATTGCTTCCGCGATGTGCGGCGAAATGCTGGATTATTTGTCCAAGGAGGCCGTTGATCCATCTTTTCGGCATCTGATCGCCGGATCGCCGCCCCCCGGGCCTTTGCCCGAGATTGACGAGCTCATGATTTCCGGCGGGATCAGCACCTTAATGGCGGACCGGGAAGTCCCGGAATCCATGGCCGCCATTGCCAGATATGGGGACATCGGACCGCTTCTGGCCAGCTCGCTGCGACAGCAAGCGGATAAATGGCCGTTCCGGATCGTTACTTCCGGCCAAACCGTGCAGGCGACCGTCATCGGAGCCGGTATGCAAAGCGTGGAAATCAGCGGCTCCACCGTGCATATCGATCCGGCGGTGCTCCCGCTCCGCAATCTTCCGGTCCTCCATCTGGAATACACCGGGATAAGGCCCGAGGATTGGAGACAGGCAGCCGATGAGGCCATGCTGGAGGCCGCAAAGTACGCTCTGCCGGAAGCTGAGGCTCCTTGCGCCATCGCTTTAAGCGGAGCCGTCATTCATTCGTACTCTACTTTGCAGATGGTGGCCCAAGCGCTGCTGGATACGTTCACCGGTCATTTTCCCGACGCGAAAATAATGGTTGTTGTCTGTGAGCATGATATGGCCAAGGCGCTTGGGCAGGCTTTGTCGATTCGCTGCGGGAAGTGCCTGAACATCGTGTGTATCGATCAAATCCGGGTGGAGCGCGGCGACTACATTGATATCGGGGAACCGCTGCCCGGCTTTCTCGTTCCTGTTGTGATCAAGACGTTGGCATTTTCATAACCGATAGCACATAACCGATACGGAAGGGAGATGACCGGATGATCAAGAGCATGACAATGCTCGGGCACACCTACCATTTTAACAGTCTCAAAGAAATTCTGGCCAAAGCGAATGAGGAAAAGTCAGGGGATCAGTTGGCTGGAATCGGAGCAGCGGATGCCCGTGAACGGATCGCCGCCAAGTTTGTGCTGGCCGACCTGACGCTGAGTGAGATAAGGAATGATCCGCTGCTGCCGCCCGAAGAAGATGAAGTATCACGGGTGATTGAAGAGGCGATCGACGAGACGGTGTATAACGGGATTCGGAACTGGAGCATCGCCGAGCTTCGCGAGTATATTTTATCCCATAAGGCCGGGCCGGATGAGCTGAAGCGAATCGGTTCCGGCATGACCAGTGAAATGATTGCCGCCGTCGCCAAAGTGATGTCCAATATCGATTTGATTACGGCGGCTTCCCAAATCCGCACGGTTACCCGGTGCAACACTGAAATCGGGCAGCGGGGCGTGCTGGCCACAAGGGCGCAGCCGAATCATCCTTCGGACAGCATCCCCGGCATTTTGGCCGCTACGTACGAAGCTCTCAGCTATGGCGTCGGCGATGCGGTCATCGGGATTAATCCGGTGATTGATTCGGCGGAGAGCGTTCGGGCGATTTTATCAGCAACCAAAGAAATGATGGACCGGTGGAGCATCCCGACCCAGAATTGCGTTCTTGCGCATGTAACGACCCAAATGAGAGCGCTCGAACAAGGGGCCCCGATGGATTTGTTATTTCAAAGCTTGGCCGGAACCGAACAGGGCAATAAAGGCTTCGGCGTAAATATACGGCTGCTGGACGAAGCGGATGGATTGATGCGGCTCCAGGGCGCTTCGCAGGGGCCGAATCAGTGGTATTTTGAAACGGGGCAAGGCTCGGAGCTTTCCTCGTACGCTCATTTCGGGATTGACCAATTGACGCTCGAATCGAGATGCTACGGGCTGGCCCGCAAATACAAACCGTTCCTCGTCAACACCGTCGTCGGTTTTATCGGACCGGAATATCTGTACGACAGCAAGCAGGTCATTCGTGCCGGATTGGAAGACCATTTTATGGGCAAAATGCACGGGCTTCCGATGGGCGTGGACGTATGCTATACGAACCACATGATGGCGGAGCAGAATGATATGGAGAACCTTGGCGTGCTGCTGACGTCGGCGGGCGTTAACTTCCTCATCGGCGTGCCGATGGCGGATGATTGTATGCTTAATTACCAGTCGCTCAGCTTTCACGATCTCGCCGCCCTGCGGGAAACCTTTGGTTTGCGGCCTGCTCCGGCGTTCGAGCAATGGCTGGTTAAGATGGGGATTATGGAAAATGGCAAGCTGACGGATGCGGCTGGCGATCCGACCCTTTTCATGGGATAAATTACACTTGTGGAGGTGCAGCATGGAAGATCGTGAGAAACTGGAGGCGCTACAAAAGAGTACTCCGGCGCGCATCGGGGTAGGGCGTGCGGGAACCAGGCCGCTAACCCATACGATGCTGCAATTCCGGAGAGATCACGCCGCCGCTGTAGACGCCGTTTACGGGGAAGTGGATGAATCGATCCTGCAGCAGCTCGGATTGTTTACAGTGGAGACCTGTTACGGGAACAAGGAAACCTATTTGAAACGCCCGGATCTCGGACGCATCATTACAGATGAGGGCATAGCGGTTATTTGCGAAAGATGCGTCCAGCAGCCGCAAATTCAGATTGTCGTGTCGGACGGTCTTAGCGCCGATGCGATCACCGCGAACATCCTCGATGTGTATCCTGCCCTGCTCGATTCCTTGCGAGTCAATGATCTGAACCCGGGAACCTCATTTTATGTAAAAGGGGGAAGAGTCGCCTGCATGGACCACATCGGAGAGGTGCTGCAGCCAGATGCGCTCGTGCTCCTGATCGGAGAACGGCCCGGGCTTGTAACCGCCCAATCCATGAGCGCTTATATGTGCTACAAGCCCCGCAAGGGTACGATCGAGTCCGACCGGAACGTCATCTCCAACATCCACCCAGGCGGGACGCCTCCGCTGGAGGCGGCGGCGCATATCGGCACGATGCTCAAAAGGATGCTGGAGCGTCAGACGAGCGGCACGAACTTTTTCTAAAAGAGATCAACATCTGGGCTTCGATTACCCGGTCAAAGCTTAGTTTGCGGGCGCAACCAGCGGAATATTTCCAGCATCCGACTCATAAAAACTAACTTCCAGCGGGTTTCTTTCCACTAATCTTGGATAACGGTACTTTGGGTAGCCTACCATAACGGCGCCTGTTATTTTCTTTCCTTCAGGAATATCGAATAATTTCAGCATAGGGGAATGATCCTTGAGCGCAATCTTCTCAAATATTCCAGCCCAACATGAACCTAATCCGAGCGTTGGCGCATACAGCTCCAAATAGGCCAAGGAAAGAATAGAGTTTTCTCTGCCTCTTGGGAAATTCTTATCAGCAATGGCCAGAACAAGAGTGGGGGCTCCCCGTAAAATCGTGTCGATGCCTTGCTCATGATAAGGCTGAAAAAAGTTATCCCGTCCCTGACTGAGCTGGGCATCACTTTCCAAGCCTTCCACTGCAATGGCAACAGCCCGGTTAATGACATCCTTATTGTCTATTATTTTATAGGACACGCCCTGCAGATTGCTTCCTGTAGGAGCATAATGCGCAATATTAACAAGCTGTATTAGCTGTTCTCTTGGAACGGGAGCGGCTTTATAAGTTCGGATGGAACGTCTTGTACGAAGGAAGTTTTCCGCCTCCTCCGGGCTTAATTTTGGCAGCTTTTTTGAACTCGTTTGATCAACAAGCGGTGTTTTCTTGTTATCAATAGCTTCTCTCGGACAGACCGCTACACAATGGCCGCAGGCAATACAGTTTTGCGGAAAAACCTCTTCCGGACCATTTTCTCCAAGCTTCAATGCCTGTTCCGGACACTCGCTTATACAAATCCCGCACTTCGCACATTTCGCTTGATCTACCGTTATCAAATTCATGTTTAATCCTCCCCGATCGTCTTATGGCTAATAATGGCTGCATCTTCACGTTCTCACTTGTCGTTTGCTCTGATTCGATGATACAATACATTCAGATATAAATAAAATGAATATTAATCATAGGAGGCATATCAAAACTGTTATGAATGACGCACAATTGCAGTTAATCGTCAAAATTGCGGATACGGGAAGTTTTACTAGAGCCGGACAGGAGCTGAATATGACACAGCCTGCCGTAAGCCGTGCCATATCCTCGCTTGAAGCTGAGCTTGGTGTGATCCTGTTCATTCGTAACCGTCGTAATGGGGCAATGCTTACGGACATCGGGAAGCGTGTTCTCCGGATTTTCAGGGAGATTTTGCAAGGGTTTGAGAAAGTTGATCAGGAGATTGCCAAGGAAAAAGGACTGGAAGTAGGGGCTATTCGAATCGGAGCATTTCCGGTAGCCTCCGCCCATTTTATTCCTAAGATTATCCGCTGCATTTCTGAAAAATATCCGAATATTGAATTTTCGATCCATGAAGGGACCATAGCGGAAATTAAGGAGTGGCTGGAAACCCGTTTCATTGATGTGGGACTGCTTATTCCACCGGTTCAGGACTTCGAGACGTTTCCGTTATACCGGGAAAAAATGTTCGCCGTCCTAAGAGACGACCACCCATTATTTAAACAGTCCGTAATACGGGTACAGGATTTGCAGGACGAACCGATGATTATATGCAGAGCAGGCTTCGAACCGCCTGTTATCGATTGGTTCAATAAAGCCGGCATGAGCCCCTTAGAAAAATTTGTGGTCTATAACTACAATACAGGGTTAAACATGGTTCAAGAAGGACTGGGAATGGCGATCATGTCCGAGCTGTCATTGTCCAATCTGCCGCCAAATGTCGGCGCTCGCGAAATTGATCCGCCAGGATACCGGGATATTCATATCGCGGTTCACTCGTTAGAGGAATCGTCAATCGCTGTAAAATTATTTATTGAGACCGCACTTCAGTTATTTGCTTAACTGATATGGTATTCCATTAATCTGGATAAATCACCCCTACAAGGCACATGTTATTAACAGTAAATGTTGTATACAGAGGTGCTACTGATGATGACCTGGCGATGCGCTATCCATGTCCGTCTCCGCCGCCGTGGGCGTGCTTCTGATCGCGGGCATCGAGGTACCAAGCTTTATCCTCCCGTACAAAATCGTATTTGAATCCATCGGGAAATCGATTTTGGCCCGTTAATGATTGACAAGCTTTGCTTTGATCGAATCAATCGCAAGCAGCAGAAGAGGAAGCAGGCTTTGCATAAAGAGAGCCAGAATCGGATAAGTGAACGTAATCCAGAGTTGGAACTCCGCAGCATTTTTGAAAATCCAGACGGAACCGACAGAGGATAACACCGTGATCGGAAGAACGGTTTTCGCCATGGCCACACCGACATCGACAATGGTATACGTCGGTTTAGCGGATGGAACGGGCTGCTGCTCCCCGGCCGGAGTATTGTCCGCCGCCGTGTTCGTTCCACTCCCGCAGCCGTAGAGCGGAAGCATCAACATAAGCATACACAGCAATAGAGTTAATAAGATTCGCCTGTTTTTCATCACATTTCCCCCTGATTCTAAAAGCGTCTTGAAACATCATTTGATATGTTTCGACAATGTTAGTGACCATTATAAAAGAGCGATATTTATAAATCAATGAACTAAATATGTCTGAATTATATTAACTTATGCGTATATATACTAAATATAATTATTGAAATTCAAGGTGTTGTATATGCCACAAGCCGGACGATGGTTTAAGCGAATGGAAGCTTGCCCTTCTTCCTTGACCTGATAAATAGGGCAGCGGTAAAATGGTTATGCCAGTATTGGTATAACCATTTTGTTTTGCAGAGGAGCAAACCCTATGCCGCCGGTGGAGAAACAGAATATCAGAGAATACGTGATTCAGCATATTTTGCAAAAAATTGAGAACGGCGAACTGAAATCCGGCGATAAGCTGACCAATGAGCGTGAGTTGTCCGACAGGCTTGGAGTCAGCCGGGTTCCGCTGCGCGAAGCCATTTCCGCGTTGTCGACGCTGGGCATTCTGGAAGCCCGCCAGGGAGAGGGCACGTTCGTAAGCGAGTATAATCCCGGCGTGATCGGCAAGATCATCCGGACCTACCGCTTGTTCGACCGTTCACTGATCGAGGAGATTTTTGAAGCGAGGGTGCTGCTGGAGGCCGATGCGGCCAGGCTGGCCGCCATGAACCGTACGGACGAGGATTTGAACAAGATCAATGAGGCGATGAGCAGGCACGAAGAGACGGTGCGCCGGTATTCAGAGAATGAGGCAGATATCGTCACTGTGCTGGAGTATGACAATGAAGTTCATTTGGGAATCGCCGCCGCTGCTCATAACAACTTCTTTCTGCAAATCATTGATACAGTCCGTCACGCAGGGCAGAGCCGTCATATTTTCGATGGAAAATACACGGTGAACCCGCTTCACGTTGAAGAATCGGTTGCTTATCACGGAAGCATTGTCCGTGCTATCGAGCAGCGGGATAGCGAAGCCGCCTACCTGGCGATGAGAGAGCATATTCTGCACATTCGGGCTGCTTTGGACGTAGACAAGCTAAAGGAGGATTTCGACGGTACCTAAAAGCGATACTTGTATCGCTACTTGGGCTATCTTGAAATGATCACATCCATCATGAAGAATCGGTGATTTAACTTAAATTCCGGGTAAGCCTAACCGGCAGGCTCGGGTTTTTTGTATACTTGCTGCTTGGTTCCATTGCTCTCATCTTCACTGCGATTTCAATCTTTACATTATCCGGCAAAAAGATGGTTCTTGTGAAAAATGTAAGCGCTCAAGAGGCGAGCTGAATATAGCAGTCATCAAGTTAAATACTGAGGTATAATGGAAGGACCTGGACAGCTTATTGTTCGGGTCCTTAATTTAGTTTTCTACGGCAACCGATATAAAATGTATAACCCGATTAGAAAGCCATAACTAACAGAGGTGCGGTATGAACAATCATCAAGCGGAACGCGCCGGGCTGGAGCGGCTGGAGTCGCAGGAACGGTTAAGTGGAATGCCCCCGGAGAGGCTGCTCAGTGTTGCGGGTCTTGAGAACGATGAAGATGTGCTGGATATTGGAGCGGGGGGAGGGTATTTTACCTTCTCCGCCGCGAAGCTAACGCAGGGGCGCGTATACGCAGTGGATTCCTCAGCTTATATGCTGGATGTGCTGCGCGGCCGCGCCAGGGAAGCGGAAAGAACCAACATCGAAGTGGCCGAAGGCACTGCGGAACATCTTCCGCTGGAAGATAGCGTTGTCGATTTAGCCATTGCGTCGCTCGTGCTGCATATTTTGAGTGCTCCCGAAGAAGGGATAAAGGAAATGCTTAGGGTGCTGAAGCCCGGCGGCAGAGGTCTGATTGTAGAGTGGCTGCATCCCCGCCCTGATGGGAAGCCCGGTCACCGCGTTCCTCTTGAGACGATGAGACATGATCTGGAGGCCGGCGGCGCACACATAATCAGCGTGGATTTTTGGGCCGATACGTATTACTCCTTAGTTTTCAGAGCGCCATTGCCCGCATCTTAAAGCAGGATACTTTATTCCTTGAACTTGGATTTTTGCAAATCGAGATATAATAGTTCCAAATAACCTTTTCGCCAGCAAGCATCAAGTTAGGCCCCGGTGACTAATCATATGTAACGTGTATAGCAGAAAACGGAGTTGATGAAGATGTCTTTTGATCAATTATTGGGTAAAAAAGCGAAGTTTGACATTGTGAACAAAAATGGGGCGGTACTAGTGCCAGCCGACTCCGTCCTCAATGAGGATATTCTCCGTTTGCTTCAGCAGCATGAGATCAATCCCTTGGATGTTCTTGTACATGCTGCGGAGGCTCATACGCCGCCGGGTAATCCCTCGAAGCTGATCCAAGAGGCCGCAGATTATTCCAAGCATTTGTTTACCCGGCTTCATTTCGACCGCAAGGTGCCCCTGATCGAGATCAAGAACGAGCTCATCCCCATTGTACGCCAGATCTCCAGACATCCCGATCTATTTGAGCTGTTCGAGTCCGTCAAAGCCAAGGATGAATACACTCATCAGCATAATATCGGGGTAGGGGTACTATCTACACTAATTGGGCAGTGGCTGAATCTGGAGGAGTCGGAGCTTGTGCTGCTGTCGCTGGCGGCCACCCTTCATGATATCGGCAAGGTCCGGATTCCGCAAGAAATTCTATTAAAGCCGGGAAAGCTGACGAAAGAAGAGCTAGAGGAAATGAAGCGGCACACTATATACGGGTACGAAATACTTAAAGGAACCGTCGGGTTAAGTCCGCGTGTCATGCTTGTCGCTTTGCAGCATCATGAACGGTTAGACGGAAGCGGGTATCCCTTGCATTTGAAAAAAGGGGAAATTGATTTTTGGAGCCAGATTGTCGCGGTTGCAGATGTGTTCCATGCAATTTCGTCCAAGCACCCGCATCAGGAGCCGATGCCTTTTTACAAGGTCGTCACCTTGATGCGCCAAGGCTCGTTTGGAGAACTGAATCCGGAAATTGTCTCGCTTCTACTGGATAAATTAATTCATGGGCTGCTGGGCAAAAAAGTTGTGCTGACGGACGGGAGTTTGGCCGAAGTGGTTCACATTAACTCAATGGACGACCTGCATCCCCTGGTTAAGATTGAGGGTTCCCTGCTTGATTTAAGCCGGAACAGAGATATTCATATCCAGCAAATCCTGAGCTAGGGAATCAAGAGTACTGTATTATATAGAAACGGCTGCCTTCACGGGAAGAGGCGCGGCCGTTTCTTTTTTGTATAGGGCGGCGGTTATCTGGCTGTACCGTGCAAGAAGAGAGCTTGTTAGAACGAGCGGTTGGTTACGTATGGCTGGCGATGGCTTTCCTTCCTGCATCATGGTATAGTGGACACGAAAAAAGCACACAGAATGGAGAACCTTCATGAATGAACGTAAGCGTCCTGCCAAGGGAAACGCATCATATAGCAGACCTCCCGGGGCCAAAGGCTCCGGGTATAAACAGCGCTCAGACCGGACACCGGCAGCGGCGAGCCGGGAGCATGCAGAAGAGCTCCGCACCGGGGACCGGATCGTTGTCACGGTGAAGCGGCTAGGCATTAACGGCGAAGGCATCGGATATTACCGGCGTAAGGCCGTGTTTATTGACGGGGCGCTGCCGGAAGAAGTCGTAAAAGCCGAGGTAACGCAGCTTCAGCCGAAGTTCATCAAGGCGCAGTTGCTGGAGGTGGAGAAGCGGTCACCCGACCGGATCGAGCCTCCCTGTCCGGTATTCGGGATCTGTGGCGGCTGTCAGATTCAGCATATTTCCTACGAAGGCCAGCTCCGGGCCAAGACGGAGCTTGTGCGCGAGGCATTTTCACGCTATGCCGGTCTGGAAGAGGTGAAGATCAAGCCGATGCTCGGAATGGAGCATCCTTGGGATTACCGCAACAAGGCCCAGCTTCAACTGAAGCGTAAGGGAAATGAGGTAATCGCCGGTCTGTACGAGGCGGGAAGCCATGATATTGTCGACATCAGCGGCTGTCCGATCCAGCACCCCAAGGTCAATAGCGCAGTGGAAAAAGTAAAATCCGTGCTGGAAGAGCTACAGATTCCGCTGCATAAGGAGAATGGCGCCAAGGACGGCGTGCGGACGATCGTGGTCCGG